>NZ_FMXH01000003.1:365755-550017 GCF_900103575.1 Pseudomonas sp. NFACC51
AACCCGGCGACACGGTGGATCAGGTTGATTGAGTGAGCTTGAGAGGGGGGCTGCTGCGCAGCCCAGCGGGAGCAAGCTCCCTCGCCACAAAAGCAGGCTCAACCCAGGTGGGGATCAGACGTACTGCGCGGCGGCATACCCCGAAGCCCACGCCCATTGGAAGTTGAACCCACCCAGGTGCCCGGTGACATCCAGCACTTCGCCGATGAAATACAGGCCGGGGCTTTTCAGCGACTCCATGGTCTTGGACGAGACTTCCCGGGTATCGACGCCGCCCAGGGTGACTTCTGCGGTGCGGTAGCCTTCGGTGCCAGCGGGGACGACGTTCCAGCTCGCCAGTTTTTCGGCGATGTCTGCCAGCTCCGCATGGGTGTATTGCTTCATGGGTTTGGAGACGAACCAGGTGTCCGCCAGCAGGTTGGCCATTTTCTTGGTGAACAACTCGCCCAGCAACGTCTTGAGCTCGCTATTGGGGCGTTCGCTCTGCTGCTGTTGCAGCCATTGCGGCACGTCGTGGTCCGGCAACAGGTTGATCTGCACCGTGTCCCCCGATTCCCAGAACGAGGAAATCTGCAGGATCGCCGGACCGCTCAGGCCGCGATGGGTGAACAGGATGTTCTCGCGAAAGCTCTGGTCGTTGCAGCTCACCAGGCAATCCACCGAGGTGCCTGACAACTCGGTGCACAGCGCCTTGAGCTGATCGGTGATGGTGAACGGCACCAGTCCGGCGCGGGTGGGCAGCAGTGCATGGCCAAACTGTTTTGCCACCTGATAACCGAAGCCGGTCGCCCCCAGGGTCGGGATCGACAGCCCGCCCGTGGCGATCACCAGGGACTGGCAGGCGATGGCGCCAAGGGTGGTTTGCAGCAGGTAGCCGCCGTCGGCTTTTTCGATCTGTGTAATCGAGGTGTCCAGATGCAGGCTGGCGCCGGCCTGGTCGCATTCATCCAAGAGCAGGCCGAGGATGTCGCTGGATTTGTTATCGCAGAACAACTGGCCGAGCTTTTTCTCGTGATAGGGCACGCCGTGCTTGGCCACCAGGGCAATGAAGTCCCATTGGGTGTAGCGGGCCAGGGCCGATTTGCAGAAGTGCGGGTTCTGCGAGAGGAAATTGCCTGGCTCGGTGTACATGTTGGTGAAATTGCAGCGTCCACCGCCCGACATGAGGATTTTCTTGCCGGCCTTGTTGGCGTGGTCCAGCAATAGCACCTGTCGCCCGCGCGCGGCGGCGGTCAGTGCGCACATCAACCCTGCGGCGCCAGCGCCAATGATCACGACTTCGGTAGAGCGCAAAACGGTGTCCTCTGCATATCTGGGGTCTGACAGGAGTTCGCTCTTGTGGCGAGGGAGCTTGCTCCCGCTCGAGCGCGAAGCGGTCGAAAAGCCAGCGAACTGTCTGAAGCATCGCGTTCATGGTTTTCAGGGCTGCTGCGCAGCCCAGCGGGAGCAAGCTCCCTCGCCACAGGGTGAATCAACAGCGGTCAGAGGATCCGCACCCGCAACGACCGGCCCTTGATCTTGCCATCGTTCAGGCGCTGCAGGGCCTGCTTGGCGATGCCGCGTTCCACGGCCACGTAGGCCTGGAAATCGAAGATCGCGATTTTGCCGACCTGGGCGCCAGGGATGCCGGCCTCGCCGGTCAGGGCACCGAGGATGTCGCCGGGGCGGACCTTGTCCTTGCGCCCGGCGCCGATGCACAGAGTGCTCATGGCCGGCAACAACGGGCCGCCGCCCTGGGGCTTGAGGTTGTCCAGTTGGTCCCAGCTCAGCGGTGACTTCTGCAACTGCTCGATGGCCTGGGCGCGGTGGGCTTCGGACGGCGCCACCAGGCTGATGGCGATGCCTTTCTCCCCGGCACGGCCAGTGCGGCCGACACGGTGGATATGGATTTCCGAGTCCCGGGCCAGTTCGACGTTGATCACCATGTCCAGTGCATCGATGTCCAGGCCGCGGGCCGCCACGTCGGTGGCTACCAGCACCGAGGTGCTGCGGTTGGCGAACATCGCCAGTACCTGGTCGCGGTCGCGCTGTTCCAGGTCGCCGTGCAGGCCGACGGCCGAGATGCCCTTGGACGTCAGGTGATCGACGGTTTCCTGGACCTGCTGCTTGGTGAAACAGAACGCCACGCAGGAGGCCGGGCGGAAATGCGCCAGGACCTTGACCACTGCGTCCATGCGCTCCTCGGGGGCGATCTCGTAGAAGCGCTGCTCGATCTGCGCGTCGGAGTGGAACGCCTCGGCCTTCACTTGCTGCGGGTTACGCATGAACTTGGACGACAGTTGCTTGATGCCCACCGGGTAGGTGGCGGAGAACAGCAGCGTCTGGCGGCGTTCCGGGGTCTGCTGGATGATGTCTTCGATGGCGTCGTAGAAGCCCATGTCGAGCATGCGGTCGGCTTCGTCGAGGATCAGCGTGTTGAGGCCGTCCAGGACCAGCGAACCCTTGCGCAGGTGCTGCTGGATGCGTCCTGGCGTGCCGACGATGATGTGGGCACCGTGTTCCAGGGAAGCGATCTGCGGGCCGAACGACACGCCACCGCACAGGGTCAGGACCTTGATGTTGTCTTCGGCTCGGGCCAGGCGACGGATTTCCTTGGCGACCTGGTCGGCCAGCTCACGGGTCGGGCACATCACCAGGGCCTGGCAGCCGAAGAAGCGCGGGTTGATCGGGTTCAGCAGGCCGATGCCAAAAGCCGCGGTCTTGCCGCTGCCGGTCTTGGCCTGGGCGATCAGGTCCATGCCCTTGAGAATCACCGGCAAGCTTTGCGCCTGGATCGGCGTCATCTGGGCATAACCGAGTGATTCGAGGTTAGCCAGCATGGCGGCGGACAGCGGCAAAGTATTAAAAGCGGTGGCAATGGTGGTCACGGGACTGGCCTGCAAAACAAAATGTCGCGCAGTGTAGCAGCCTCGTGCCACTTTCTTCGAAAGTTCTGGACGAGCTGTGGTGTGGCCCCTGTGACGAGGGAGCTTGCTCCCGCTCGGCTGCGCAGCAGTCGTAACCCAGGCGACGCGATATTTCAGGTACACCGTGTCGACCGATTTTGGGGGCGCTTCGCACCCCAGCGGGAGCAAGCTCCCTCGCCACAAGGGCCAGCATGTCCCCCGGTTCAGACAGCGCCCCAAGCGCCTGGCTTAGTGCTCGATATGCTCGTCGTGACGCTTCTGCCGCCGCCCATCCTGCTTGGACAACTGGGAAAAAATCGTCGCTGCCAGCATCGCCATGATCCCCACCGTTACGAAGGTCAGCTGGAACGCGCCCAGCACGGTATCGACCCCATCGTTGCCCACCTGGGCGGTAAAGCCGCCGAGCAGGGCGCCGGCGCAGGCCACGCCGAGGCTCAGGGACAGCTGCGCCACCACCGACAGCAGGCTGTTGCCGCTGCTGGCGCTGGCGTCGTCCAGGTCGATCAGGGTCACGGTGTTCATCGCGGTGAATTGCAGCGAGTTGATCGCGCCCAGCACTGCCAGTTGCGCCAGCAGCAGCCAGTATGGCGTCTGTTCGCTGACCAGGCCCATGCTCGCCAGCATCAGGCCCAGCGCCAGGGTGTTGCCGGTCAGGACGATGCGATAGCCCAGGCGTTCGATCAGCGGCCGGGCCACGGACTTGGCGACCATGGCCGCCGCCGCCAGGGGCAGCATGCTCATGCCGGCCTGGGACGGTGAATAGCCCAGGGCGACTTGCAGCAGCAACGGCACCAGGAACGGCAGGGCACCGCTGCCCAGGCGCGCGAACAGGTTGCCAAGAATGCCCACGGCGAAGGTCCGGGTCTTGAACAGCGACGGCGGGAACAGCGCATTCTCGACGTGCCCGGCCCGCAGCCAATAGGCCGCCAGGCAGGCCATGCCGCCGAACAGCAACAGCATCACCCGCAGGTGCGGCAGGTGCAGTTCACCCAGGCCTTCCATGGCGATGGTGATCAGCACCATCGCCGCACCGAACAGCAGGAACCCCAGGCCATCGAACCGGGTGCGCTCGCTGCCGCGCAGGTCGGGGATGAACTTCCACACCGCATAACAGCCGATCACGCCCACCGGCAGGTTGATGATGAAGATCCAGTGCCAGGTCAGGTACTCCACCATCCAACCGCCCATGGTCGGGCCGATCAGCGGGCCGAGCAGGCCGGGGATGGTGATGAAGCCCATGATCCGCACCAGTTCCGAGCGCGGATACGCCCGCAGCACCACCAGCCTGCCCACCGGCAGCATCAGCGCACCGCCAAGGCCCTGGATGACCCGGGCGCCGATCAGCATGCTCAACGAATTGGATAAGGCGCACAGCAACGAGCCGAAGCTGAACAGCAGGATCGCCCCGAAGAAAATCTTCTTGGTGCCGAAACGGTCGGCGATCCAGCCCGAGGCTGGGATCAGCAACGCCACGGTGAGCATGTAGGCGATGATCACGCCCTGCATGCGCAGCGGGTTTTCCGCCAGGTCGCTGGCCATGGCGGGCAGGGCGGTGTTGAGGATGGTCCCGTCCAGGGACTGCATGAAGAAGGCAATCGCCACCACCCACGGAAGCCAGCGGGCGGTGACGGCGTCGAGCGGTGCGCGGTTGGGCATGGGACCTCTTGTATGAAGTGTTGATCAGGAACAGGTATCGCTGTTGTGGCGAGGGAGCTTGCTCCCGCTGGGTTGCGAAGCAACCCTAAAACCAGGTACCGCGGTGTTTCAGATGCGTTGGGTCAGCAGGGTTTTGCGACTGCTGCGCAGTCGAGCGGGAGCAAGCTCCCTCGCCACAGGGGTACAACTCCGGTCATTACAACGTCAAGGTCAACCGCTTCACCAGCGCCCCCGGCAACAATATCGAGGCCGTGGCCCGCTGGCTGTAGGTGCTGGCCGAGAGCAGCAGTTCCCTCTCTCGGGTCAGGCCTTCGAGTTGCGAGCCGAGCAGGCTGTAGACGCTGTCGTCGAAACGCATGGTGCTGACCGGCGCTACGATCTGGCCGTTCTCGACCCAGAACGTGGCGAAGCGGGTCATGCCGGTCAGGCGGGCGGCCGGTTGGTCCGAGTAGTTCAGGTACCAGAGGTTGCTGATGTACAGCCCGGTGCCAAGTTGTTCGAGGATGTATTTGTGCTCCAGCTGTCCGCCCCGCATGTCCAGCGCCGTAGGGTATTCGTAGCTGCTGGCGCCGTTGGCGGCGAGGCCGTATTCAGCGGCGCTGCGGGAGTTGACCAACTGCGCATTGGCCGTGCCCTTGGCGATCAGCCCCAGGTCATCGCGGGGATAACCTTCGTCGGAAAACGCCGGGCTCAAGGAGCCGCTGACCTGCTCGCTCAGCCACACGTTGGGGCTCAAGCTTGCTTCGTTGGCGTAGAACTTCTGCAACGGGCTCTGCTTGCTGGCAATCGCCCGGGCCGAGAACCCACCCCAACTGAGCATGCCCATGATCTCTTCCAGGGCGGCCGGCGCCAGGTAGGCGCGGTATTCGCCGGGCGGCAACGTGCGCAACGGCAGGCCGAGAAACGCCAGTTGCTCGCGGGCCTGTTCGAAGCGCCGGGCAAATCCTTCGCTGCTCCATTCATGCCCGGCGTAACTGGCTTTCACGGCCTGGCCGTTTTCATGGAACAGGCTGAAATCGAAGTTGAAGCTGTTGGCCTGGTGCCAGCCGAACGCCCCCGCAGAACTGGCGAAACCTCGACTGATGGGCCCGGCGGCGTAGAACCCCACCAGGTCCAGGCCTTCGGCGGCGCGGCTGATTTCGGCCACGGCCTGCTCGGTGTCCGGCAACGGATGGTCCTGCACGTTATGGCTCTGCCAGTGGGCGTGGTTGAGCAGCAGGTATGGATCGCGGGGCAGCAGCGGCAAGGTTTCGCGCAGCTGTTGCAGGCCTTCGGCCAAACGTTGCAAATCCGTCTCGGCTTCGCCGGACAAGGTGATCTGCAAGTCGGCGTGGCGTCCGTCGTCGATCAGTTTGAAACTGACATTGGCTTGCTGCACCAGGCCGGCCTGGCGGACCTTGCCATGGTTGAAACGGACGAAGGCCGAGGACTCGGCGGCGTAGCCGAGGGTGAACTGTTCAGGCTCGTGCAAGGCATCGCGCAGCCACTCGACCAACGCCTTGAATGCCTCGGCCTGATTCGTGACAGTGCTCATCAGGCATCTCCCCCAAACACATCAACGTTGCTGAACACGCAGGCCGGCGAGGCATGGCCGACGCGGATGACCTGGTTTGGTTCGCCCTTGCCACAGTTCGGCGTGCCCAGGACCTGGAAGGTGCTGGCATCGCCCACGGCGCGCAGGCTCTTCCAGAATTGCGCGGAAATACCCCGGTAGTTGGGGTTCTTCACCACGCCCTTGAGCTCGCCGTTCTCGATCAACTGGCCCCATTCGCAGCCGAACTGGAATTTGTTGCGGGCGTCGTCGATGGACCAGGAACGGTTGGTGCGCATCAGCACGCCGTGCTCGGTGCCTTGGATCAGTTGTTCCAGGGATTGGTCGCCGGGTTCGATGTTCAGGTTTGCCATGCGGTCGATGGGCGGGCGATTCCAGCCGCAGGCGCGGCTGTTGGCGACACCGTCCAGGCCAGCACGGAACTGTGACAGTGCGCCGCCCAGTGGGCGCAGCAACAGGCCTTCACGAATCAGGAACTGTTTGCTGGCGGCGCTGCCATCGTCGTCATGGCTGTAGCTGGCCAATTCTTCGGGAATGTTCGGGTCGAAGGTCACGTTCAAGAGGTTGGAGCCGTATTGCAGGTGTCCGAAGTCGCTGGCCTTGACGAAGCTGGTGCCGGCGTAATTGCGCTCGTCCCCGAGGATGCGGTCCAGTTCCAGCGGATGGCCGATGGATTCGTGGATCTGCAACATCATCTGGTCAGGCATCAGCAGCAGGTCGCGGGGGCCTTGCGGGGTGTTCGGTGCCAGCAGCAGTTGCAGGGCCTGGTCGGCGATTTTCAGCCCGGCGCCGAGCAGGCCGCTGCGGCTGATCACATCGAAGCTGCCTTGCTGGCCGAAATTTTCCCGGCCCAGGGTGCGGGTCTGGCTGTCGTTGCCGTTGAAGGCGGTGACTTCCAGGGCCGGGTAGATGAAACGTTGGGCCTGGCGCAATTCAGCACCGGCACTGTTGAGGTAGATCTGCTCGACCTGGGTCAGGCCGATGCTGGCTTGCCAGTTCACCAGGCGCTCGTCCTGAGGCACTGCGGCTGACTCGTCGCCGAGCAATTGGTAGCAATCGCTCAGTGGTGGGAAGGCCTGGTCGAAATTCGGCGAGAAGTAATCGGCGCGGTCGCTGGACACCGCTTGCTCGCGCAGGTCCAGCAGGGCGTGGGGCTTGAGCCGGCGGGCCTGTTGCTCGGCTCGTTCCAGCGCCGCTTGCAGGCCGGTTTGGGACAGATCGTTGGTGGCGGCGTAGGCCTCGACACCATTGACCCGCACCGTGAGCATCGCCCCTTCATCACGGCCCAGGCTGGGCGGTTCGGCGACATTCTTGCGCACCGACAGGTGCTGGCCGGACTCGCGCACGTAACGCAGGGAAAAGAATTCAGCGCCCGTGCGCAAGGCAGCAAAACGCTGCTTGAGCTGGGGGTGGAAGTCGAACATGGAACCTCCTTGTCTGGAGCGAGGGTGCGGCGCAGTGCGGTGATTTGACGCGGCGGCTCTAGATTAGGCCTGGGGTGGGGGTGGGATCAAGGTAGAAGGGAATTTGAGGGCCTGGTCGAGCGCCATCGCGAGCAGGATGCTGCTGTAAAGATCGTTGGAGATCATTCCCACGCTCTGCGTGGGAGCGATCTTTATCCAAGCGAGCTTGAGTCTTACTGGGCCATAGGCCCGACTTCCCGCAGTGGCTTGCCGCGCACCGGCGCATCGCCGGCCACGTAGTACGGGGCAGTGCTGCGTGGCAATGGCTTGCGACCACGGATCTTGTCGGCGATTTTCTCGGCGATCATGATCGTCGGCGCGTTCAGGTTGCCGGTGGTGATGATCGGCATGATCGAGGCATCCACCACGCGCAGTCCTTGCATGCCATGCACGCGACCTTCGCCATCCACCACCGCCATGTCGTCGGTGCCCATCTTGCACGAGCAGGACGGGTGGAACGCGGTTTCGGCGTGCTCGCGGATGAACTGGTCCAGTTGCGCGTCCGTCTGCACCTCGATGCCCGGGCTGATCTCGCGGCCACGGAACGGATCGAGCGCCGGCTGTTGCATGATCTCGCGGGTCAGGCGGATGCCGTCGCGAAACTCCTGCCAGTCCTGCTCGGTCGCCATGTAGTTGAACAGGATGCTCGGGTGCTGGCGTGGGTCCTTGGACTTGGCCTGGATCCGGCCGCGGCTTGGCGAACGCATCGAGCCCATGTGCGCCTGGAAGCCGTGTTCCTTCACGCCGTTGCTGCCGTTGTAGTTAATCGCCACCGGCAGGAAGTGGTACTGGATGTTCGGCCAATCGAATTCCGGGCGGGTGCGGATGAAACCGCCGGCCTCGAACTGGTTGCTGGCGCCGATACCGGTGCCGTTGAACAGCCACTCGGCACCGATGGCCGGCTGGTTGTACCAGAGCAGCGACGGGTACAGCGAGACCGGTTGGGTGCAGGCGTATTGCAGGTACAGCTCCAAGTGGTCCTGGAGGTTTTCACCGACACCCGGCAGGTCGTGGACCACCGGAATGTCGAGGCTCTCCAGCAATTTGGCCGGACCGACCCCGGAGCGTTGCAGGATCTGTGGCGAGGCGATGGCGCCGGAGCACAGCAGCACTTCCTTGCGCGCCCGGGCTTCGACCCGCTCTTCGGCGGCGCCCACCAGGTAACGCACGCCGACCGCACGCTTGCCTTCGAACAGGATCTTGTCGGTCAGGGCGTGGGTGACGATGGTCAGGGTCGAACGCTTCTTGGCCACGTCCAGGTATCCGCGCGCGGTACTGGCACGACGGCCATTGGGGGTGACGGTACGGTCCATCGGGCCGAAGCCTTCCTGCTGGTAGCCGTTGAGGTCTTCGGTGCGCGGGTAACCGGCCTGTACGCCGGCCTCGACCATGGCGTGGAACAACGGGTTGTTGCCGGCCTTGGGGGTGGTCACGCTGACCGGACCGTCGCCGCCGTGGTAATCGTTCGGGCCGATGTCCCGGGTCTCCGCTTTCCTGAAGTAGGGCAGGCAGTCCAGGTACGTCCAGTCCTCGAGGCCAGGCAGTTTTGCCCAGTTGTCATAGTCCAGGGCGTTGCCGCGGATGTAGCACATGCCGTTGATCAGCGAAGAACCGCCCAGGCCCTTGCCTCGACCGCACTCCATGCGGCGGCCGTTCATGTGCGGCTCCGGGTCGGTCTCGTAGGCCCAGTTGTAGCGCCGGCCTTGCAGCGGGAACGCCAGGGCGGCGGGCATTTGCGTACGGAAGTCGAGGCGATAGTCCGGGCCGCCGGCTTCGAGCAGCAGGACGGTGACGCCTTCGTCTTCGGTCAGGCGGGTGGCCAGGGTGTTACCGGCCGAGCCGGCGCCGATGATGATGTAGTCGAATACGTGGGACATGAAATGCACCCTCTTTTGAATTGGGTTCAGGTCGTGGTCGCCGAGTGCCCTTGTGGCGAGGGAGCTTGCTCCCGCTCGGCTGCACAGCAGTCGCCTGTAGAGCGACCATGTTCTGTCTGGATGACCTCGGGGCCTGGTTTGGGGCCGCTTCGCAGCCCAGCGGGAGCAAGCTCCCTCGCCACAACAGCGTTCACTCAAGGCCTGGTGTCAGATCAGAACACCGACGCGTAATCGCCCAACTCGACCTGTACCGATTTGATGCGGGTGAAGTTGTTCAGCGAGCTGATGCCGTTTTCCCGGCCCACGCCCGATTGCTTGTAGCCACCCACCGGCATCTTGGCGTCGGACTCGCCCCAGGCGTTGATCCAGCAGATGCCGGCTTCGAGCTGGTGGATCACGCGGTGGGCGCGGTTCAGGTCGCGGGTGACGACGCCGGCGGCCAGGCCGAAGTCGGTGTCGTTGGCGCGGCGGATCACTTCTTCTTCGGTTTCATAAGTGAGGATGCTCATCACCGGGCCGAAGATTTCTTCACGCACGATGGTCATCTCGTCGGTGCAATCGGTGAACACGGTCGGGGCGACGAAAGCGCCCTTGGCCAATTCACCGTCGGTCAGGCGACTACCACCGCACAGCAGGCGCGCGCCTTCGGCTTTGCCTTTCTCGATGTAGCCCAGCACGCTTTCCATGTGGGCGAAGCTCACCAGCGGGCCGAAGTTGGTGTTTTCGTCCTCTGGATTACCGATGCGGATGCGCGCCACGCGCTCGGCGATCTTGGCTTCGAAGGCGGCCTTGAGGTGGCTCGGCACGAACACGCGGGTGCCGTTGGTGCAGACCTGGCCGGAGCTGTAGAAGTTGGCCATCATCGCGGTGTCGGCGGCGCGATCCAGGTCGGCGTCGTCGAAGATGATCAACGGCGACTTGCCGCCCAGTTCCATGGTCACGTCCTTGAGCGAAGAACTCGAGGCGCTGGCCATGACTTTCTTGCCAGTGTCGGTGCCGCCGGTGAAGGAGACTTTCTCGATGCGCGGGTGCTCGGTCAGCCAGGTGCCGACTTCACGGCCGCTGCCGGTCAGGACGTTGAAGACGCCTGGCGGAACGCCGGCTTCGGTATAGATCTCGGCCAGTTTCAAGGTGGTCAGCGAGGTGACTTCGCTCGGCTTGAAGATCATCGCGTTACCGGCTGCCAGGGCCGGTGCGGATTTCCACAGGGCGATCTGGATCGGGTAGTTCCACGCGCCGATACCGGCCACTACGCCCAGGGGTTCGCGACGGGTGTAGACGAAAGACGTGTCGCGCAACGGGATCTGCTCGCCTTCGATAGCGGGCACCAGGCCGGCGTAGTATTCCAGCACATCGGCACCGGTGACGATGTCGACATAGCGGGTCTCGGAGTAGGCCTTGCCGGTGTCCAGGGTTTCCAGGGCGGCCAGCTCATCGTTGCGCTCGCGCAGGATGTCCACCGCGCGACGCAGGATGCGCGAACGCTGCATGGCGGTCATGGCGGCCCAGACTTTCTGGCCCTTTTCGGCGCTGACCACGGCGCGCTCGACGTCCTCGAAAGTCGCACGCTGCACTTGGGCAAGGACCTCACCGTTGGCAGGGTTGATGGCTTCGAAAGTGGCGTCGCCGCTGGCATCGCTGTACGCGCCATCGATGTAGAGTTTTTGCAGTTCGAAACGGGCCATAAAGTCCTCGCAAGTGCATAAGTGGTTGGCTGGCCACCGGAGCGTGTCGTTTATAGCTGACTACGCGGTTCGGCGGCGGTTCAGGAGTCGAGCGGTTCTGTGTGCTCTGGTGCCCCTGCTTTGGTCAGTTGGAAATCCATGTATTCGTAAGCGATCCGGTGCGCCTGGGCGGTATCGAAAGCGTCTCCCGACAGCGCTCCGCGCAGCCACAAACCGTCAATCAACGCGGCCAGGCCCCTTGCTGCGCTGCGCGCCTGATCGACGGGCAACACGCGGCGGAACTGGCTACACAGGTTGGAATACAGGCGGTGATCGTTGATCCGCTGCAACCTGTGCAAAGACGGGTGGTGCATGCTGGTGGCCCAGAAGGCCAGCCAGGTTTTCATTGCCGGGCCGTTGACCTGGCTGGCGTCGAAGTTGCCTTCGATGATCACCTTCAGGTGAGCCCGGGGGCTTGTGTCCTCCAGCGCCTGGCGGCGCGCGGTGACGTTCTCGCTCAGGACAGTCATCAGGTACTGGGCCGTGGCCGCGATCAGGCCATTCTTGTCCTGAAAGTAGTGACTGATGATGCCGTTGGAGACACCGGCCAAACGAGCGATCAACGCAATGCTGGCGTCCCCCATGCCGACTTGATCGACCGCTTGCAGCGTGGCTTCGATCAGTTGTTGGCGGCGGATGGGTTGCATACCGACCTTGGGCATCTAGCACATCTCCTTAGGCCATCCGGCGGGCGAGAGTCGTCTGCCGGAATGAAAGCCAGTCTATTTTGTTTTGATTGAACGTTCAATCAACAAAAAACAGGTTCTATGACAAGTCGTCGCTGTCTGTCGGGATTTCCATGTGTAAAGGGCGCTTGAAGGCACATGGGAAACCCGTCGTGCGGGGCGAGGACTTTTTCGGGATGTCTTTATAACACTCGTCGGCTGGTGTGGAGGCCTAACGCCCATTGATAGCTGGAATACTGTTGTGGCGAGGGGATTTATCCCCGTTGGGCTGCACAGCAGCCCAAAAAGCGGCGACCTCATGTTGTCTGACACACCGAGACACCTGGCTTTTGGGGCTGCTTCGCAGCCCAGCGGGGATAAATCCCCTCAGTAGTCAGTAGTCAGTAGTCAGTAGTCAGTAGTCAGTAGTCAGTAGTCAGCAAATGCACAAACAAAAACGCCGCGATCATCTCGCGGCGTTTTCGTGTGCAGGCTTAGCCCAGGTTCTTGCCCAGCAGTGCGTGGTACAGCTCGCTGTCGCCCAGGATGCCGACGACTTGCTGGTTATCGTGGAGCACCAGTTTGTTGCCGGTCTGGTAGCGGATCTGCAGCGCGTCGCGCATGCCGATGTTGGAATCAACCAGGGTCGGACGCCGGCCCAGGTCTTCGACGGCTTGGCCCGGTACCCAGTTCTGCAGGTCCAGCGCCGCGCCATTCTGACGGGCGCCCTTGATGGTGTTGCCTTCGGCCAGGTCGAGCCAGGAGTCGCCGCCCGGATCCAGGCACACCGAACCGTTGATGCGCTTGCAGTTGTCCAGGGTGCGCATCAGGCTGCGACCGCACAGGACGTTGAGTGGGTTGGTGTGGGCGACGAAGGTGCGCACATAGTCGTCCGCCGGGTTGAGCACGATCTCTTCCGGCTTGCTGTACTGGATGATCTTGCCGTCTTTCATGATGGCGATCCGCGTACCCAGCTTCAGGGCTTCGTCCAGGTCATGGCTGACGAACACGATGGTCTTTTGCAGTTTGCGTTGCAGTTCCAACAGTTCGTCCTGCAAACCCTGGCGGATCAGCGGGTCGAGGGCCGAAAATGGTTCGTCCATCAGCAGGATGTCGGCGTCCATCGCCAGGGCGCGGGCCAGGCCGACCCGTTGCTGCATACCGCCGGACAGCTCGTCGGGTTTCTTGTTGCGCCACTGGGTCAGGCCCACCAGCTCCAGCTTCTCATCCACCAGCTTGCGCCGTTCCTTCTCGGGACGGCCCTGCATTTCCAGCCCGAAGCTGATGTTCTCGCGCACGGTCAGCCAAGGCATCAGGGCGAACTTCTGGAACACCATGGCGATGCGCTTGGTGCGCATCATCTTCAGTTCGGCAGGGGAGCAGGAAGCGATGTCGATCTGCCGCCCTTCATGCTCGACGAACAACTTGCCACGACTGACCGTGTTCAAGCCGTTGATGCAGCGCAGCAGGCTGGATTTACCGGAGCCGGAAAGGCCCATCAGGACGCAGATCTCACCCTTCTCGATGGACAGGCTGGCTTTTTCCACACCGACGATCAGGCCGGTCTGCTGCAGGATCTCGGGTCGCGATAGGCCCTTGTCCAGCAGGTCCAGCGCGGCCTTGGGGCGGTTGGAGAAAATAACATCGACGTCTTCGAAACGAATGATGCTCATGCGTCACCCCCTACTTTAGCGTCGGGTTGTTTGCAGATTCGGTCGAGCATGATCGCCAGCAATACGATCGCCAGGCCGGCTTCGAAGCCCAGGGCGATATCGGCGGTGTTCAGTGCGTTGACCACGGGTTTGCCCAGGCCATCGGCGCCCACCAGTGCGGCGATCACCACCATCGACAACGACAGCATGATGCACTGGGTGATACCGGCCGCGATGCTGGGCATCGCATGGGGCAGTTCAATGCGCGACAGGAGCTGGCGACGGGAGCAGCCGAAGGCTTTGCCGGCGTCCATCAGTTCGTCCGGTACGTCGCGGATGCCCAGGTAGGTCAGGCGGATGGGCGCGGCAATCGCGAACACCACCGTGGAGATCAAGCCTGGGACCACACCCAGCCCGAAGAGGGTCAGGGTAGGAATGAGGTAAACGAAGGTCGGTACGGTCTGCATCAGATCGAGTACCGGACGCATCATTGTGTAGAACATCGGCTTGTGCGCGGCAACAATGCCCAGCGGCACGCCGATCAGTACGCAAACCAGGGTCGCGAACAACACCTGGGCGAGGGTTTCCATGGTTTCTTGCCAGTAACCCAGGTTGAGGATCAGCAGGAAGGACGCGATGACGAATACGGTCAGGCCCCATTTGCGCTGGATGAAGTGCGCCAATAGCGCAATGAGGCCGATCAGGGCCAGGGGGTTGAACCAGGTCAGCGCGAACGTCACGCCGTGAATCATCGTTTCCAGGAACAGCGCGATTGCGTCGAATGTGTTGGCGCCGTTTTGCGTCAACCATTCGACAAAGCCCGCGATGTACTGGCCCAAAGGTATTTTCTGATCAATAAGCATGGTAGTGAACGTCCGCATGCAAGGGAATAAACAGCCCGGGCGAGCGAACTCGCCCGGCATAACATCAGCAGTTATTGCGCAAGTTTGGCTTTCACGGCTTCCAGGCCAGGTTTACCGTCAATGGTGGTCACGCCAGCGAGCCAGGTATCGAGTACCTGTGGGTTTTTCTTCAACCAAGCCTTGGCGGCGGCCTCAGGTTTCATCTTGTCATCGAGCACGTTGCCCATCAGCTGGCTTTCCATGTCGACGGTGAACTCCAGGTTTTTCAACAGTTGGCCAACGTTGCTGCATTCCTGGCTGTAGCCCTTGCGGGTGTTGGTCGCCACGGTAGCGGCACCGAAGTCGGGGCCGAAGAAGTCGTCGCCGCCGGTCAGGTACTGGATCTTGAAACGGGTGTTCATCGGATGTGGTGCCCAGCCGAGGAACACCACATCGGTGCCGCGCTTGGCGGCACGGTCGACCTGCGAGAGCATGCCCGCTTCACTCGACTCGACGACTTTGAAACCGGCGTCCTTCAGGCCGAAGGCGTTCTTTTCGATCATGCTCTGGATCAGGCGGTTGCCGTCGTTGCCGGGTTCGATGCCGTAGATCTTGCCGTCCAGCTCTTTCTTGAATTTGGGGATATCGGCGAAGTCGTGCAGGCCTTTGTCATACAAAGCCTGAGGCACGGCGAGGGTGTACTTGGCGCCCTTGAGGTTGGTGCGCACGGTTTCCACGGTGCCGGCTTCGCGGTAGGCCTTGATGTCGTTTTCCATGGTCGGCATCCAGTTGCCGAGGAATACATCCATGTTCTTGCCATCGGCCAGGGACTTGTAGGTCACCGGCACGGAAATCATGGTGGTCTTGGTCTTGTAGCCGAGGGCGTCGAGCACCACGCTGGTGGTAGCGGTGGTCACGGTGATGTCGGTCCAGCCGACATCGGAGAAATTGACGGTGCTGCACTGTTCGGGTTCAGCAGCGTTGGCCAGCATCGGAAGACTCAGCATGGCGGCCAACAACAACGATGTGGAACCTTTCATGGGTGGACTCCTGGTGTTTTATCGGCGGTGTCCGGTCAGGACAACCGCGCTTATTGGATGTTGCGGTTGGTGGCGCGTGGGCACTCTCTGACACGCGGCCTTGCAAACGAGCCGTAACCGATCATGTACCAGTGCAAATCTGACGCCTACAGGGTGGGTCGTATCCAGTACAGGGAGGGTCGCATCCAGTGTCGGTGACGTCGTTTACAGATTTTTTCCGCCCCTGGCGGGCCTCTGATACGCAGAAAAACGGCGCAAAACCGGGGCCAGGACGGGACGGCGTTGCTGGGCATGATTGCGTCGGTGTCAGACGTCGGACCCCAAGGCAAAAACCGGATGATGCGGCCATCCCGGCGTTGAGCGTAGCAGCTCCGTCACCGGACGCTTCTGCGCCCGGATGTGCCTGTTCTGGAGGTTTTCGGCAATGGCAATCAGCGTTTTCGACTTGTTCAAAATCGGTATCGGCCCGTCCAGTTCCCACACCGTGGGCCCCATGCGTGCCGCGGCGCTGTTCGTTGAAGCGCTGAAGGCAAAGGCCCTGCTCAATGATGTGCGCCGGGTCGAGGTGCAATTGTTCGGTTCGCTGTCGGCCACCGGCATTGGCCACGGCAGCGACAACGCCGTGATCATGGGCCTGATGGGGGAGTGGCCGGACGCAATCGACCCGTCGCAGATCGGCCCGCGTATCGAGCTGCTGCGTGAAACCCAGACCCTGCTGCTCGACGGTCGCCTGCCGGTGCCGTTCGTATGGTCCCGGGACATGCGCCTGATCGACGAGAACCTGCCGTTCCATCCCAATGCGATGACGCTGGTGGCCGAGGGCGCCGACGGCGAGCTGCACCGTGACACTTATTACTCGGTCGGCGGTGGCTTTGTCGTCGATCAGGCCCAGGCCTCCAGTGGCGTGGTGGATCTGGACAGCACTGAGCTGCCTTACGATTTCTCCAGCGCCGAAGAATTGCTTGAGCTGTGCCGTACCCACAACTTGCGAGTAGCCGAGTTGATGCTGGCCAACGAAAAGGTCTGGCGGTCCGAAGAAGAGATCCGCAGTGGCCTGATGAAACTGTGGCGGGCCATGCAGGATTGCGTCGAGCAGGGCCTCAAGCACGAAGGCATCCTGCCGGGCGGTTTGAATGTGCGTCGGCGGGCGGCCAAGTTGCATCGCAGCCTGCAAGAGCTGAACAAACCCAATGTCATCGGCTCGACCCTCAGCGCCATGGAGTGGGTTAACCTGTTCGCCCTGGCGGTCAATGAAGAGAATGCCGCCGGCGGACGCATGGTCACGGCGCCGACAAATGGCGCGGCGGGGATCATTCCGGCGGTGCTGCATTACTTCATGAAGTTCAGCGAAGCGGTCACCGACGCCAACGTCGTGGATTATTTCCTCGGTGCGGCGGCGGTCGGGATCCTGTGCAAGAAGAACGCATCGATTTCTGGCGCCGAAGTCGGTTGCCAAGGTGAAGTGGGATCGGCCTGCGCCATGGCGGCGGCGGGCCTGGCGGAAATCCTCGGTGCCACGCCGGAGCAATTGTGCAACGCGGCGGAAATCGGCCTGGAACACAACCTCGGCCTGACGTGCGACCCAGTGGGCGGCCTGGTGCAGGTGCCGTGCATCGAGCGCAATGCGATTGCCGCGGTGAAAGCCATCAATGCCGCGCAAATGGCGCTGCGGGGTGACGGCCAGCACTTCATCTCCCTGGACCGGGTGATCCGCACCATGCGTGATACCGGTGCCGACATGCATGACAAATATAAAGAGACCTCGCGCGGCGGCTTGGCGGTCAGTGCGGTGGAGTGCTGATCCACTGTGGCGAGGGAGCTTGCTCCCGCTGGGTTGCGAAGCAACCCCAAGGCCTGATCTCGCAGTGCTTCAGAAAGACCGCGTAGACAGGATTTGCGACCGCTTCGCGGTCGAGCGGGAGCAAGCTCCCTCGCCACAGGTGAATTTAAAACCGCTCGTAAAATGCACACCCACCTCGAAACACGCCACCTTTTAGCGCGTCGCAAACAGACAAGAGACGAACGGTCGGCCCCACCGTCGGGTGCCACGCGACCGTCCGTCGCCGCACTTGTGGTGATACCTGTTGCGCAAGCCCCGCAGCCCAGTTCCCACAAGTGCTACCGATCTGCTCACGGTGCCGCGTGACGGGGGCCAGACACCCGCCAAAGTCCTGATAACCGTCCCTCGAAATACGCCTTGAATAGACAGGCCGCGATGTCGTTTTCAGGATTTATTGAACGCGCATTCAATTTAGGCATGACAATTGCTGTAACACTGTAAAGCCCGTCTCCCTTGTGGAGAGCAATGGCAAATAACCCAATAAAAAGAGCCTCCGCCTGAGGCCATCACCCGCTTTGTGTGAGGAGATACCGCGATGACGACGTCCAACTCCGGGGCCCAACCCCAGAACCGTGCGCCTCAATCCATCGGCTTTTTGCTGCTGGACAATTTCACGCTGATTTCCCTGGCGTCCGCGGTAGAACCGCTACGCATGGCCAACCAACTGTCCGGTCGCGAGCTATATCGCTGGACGACCCTTACAGTCGATGGCGGCCAGGTCTGGGCCAGCGACGGCTTGCAGATCACCCCCGATGCCTCGATGCACAAGGCGCCGGCCCTGGATACTGTCATCGTCTGTGGCGGCATCGGTATCCAGCGCACCGTGACCCGCGAACACGTGTCGTGGCTGCAGAGCCAGGCCCGTCAATCCCGTCGCCTCGGCGCGGTTTGTACCGGCAGTTGGGCCCTGGCCTGCGCCGGTCTGCTGGACGGCTTCGATTGCAGCGTGCACTGGGAATGCCTGGCGGCAATGCAGGAAGCTTTCCCACGGGTATCGATGAGTACCCGCTTGTTCACCCTCGACCGTAACCGCTTCACCAGCTCCGGCGGCACCGCGCCGTTGGACATGATGCTGCACCTGATCAGCCGTGATCATGGCCGTGAACTGTCGGCAGCGATCTCGGAAATGTTCGTCTACGAGCGTATCCGCAACGAACAGGATCACCAGCGTGTGCCGCTCAAGCACATGCTCGGCACCAACCAGCCGAAGTTGCAGGAAATCGTTGCGCTGATGGAAGCCAACCTCGAAGAGCCGATCGACCTGGACGAACTGGCGGTGTACGTCGCCGTGTCCCGGCGTCAGCTGGAGCGGTTGTTCCAGAAATACCTGCACTGCTCGCCGTCGCGCTATTACCTCAAGCTGCGGTTGATTCGTGCACGGCAACTGCTCAAGCAGACGCCGATGTCGATCATCGAAGTGGCCTCGGTGTGCGGCTTCGTCTCCACCCCGCACTTCTCCAAGTGCTACCGCGAATACTTCGGCATTCCGCCGCGTGACGAACGCGTCGGTTCCAACACCACGCAGCAGGTGGCGATGATGCCGTTGCCGCAGGCGTTGGTGCTGTCGCCATTGTCCGGCCCGCTGTCGGCGCTGAGCCAGGCGCGTAATGAGTCGACGTTTGCCAGTGTGAGGCTCTAGCAGCTTTCTGTGGTGAGGGAGCTTGCTCCCGCTGGCCTGCGAAGCAGTCCCAAAACCGGCCTATGCGGTGTATCAGTCAAATGGCATTCGCTGGTTTTACGACCGCTTTGCGGCCGAGCGGGAGCAAGCGCCCTCGCCACAGGGTCAGGCGCTATGGTTCTGCTGGTATTGCATCAACGCCGGCAACAGCTGCTTATCAATCGCCTGGCGCACGGCCGGCAGGATAGTGGCGCTGCTGGTGTACATCTCCTTGACCATCCGCCGCAAATCATTGGCCCGGACGGTGTCCAGCCCCCGCACGGCGCACTCGCACGCCTGCTCGGCGGTGGAGCCGCTGGGTATTTGCAGGCCCAGGGCCTTGAGATGGCCCAGCAGGTCTTCCTGGTCGATCAAATCGGCGTACATCATGACGCTTTTCCTTGTTCAGGGATTGGGGTCGTGTCTCGATTCTGGTAGCCACCCGAAGCGGCGGCAAGGGCAAATGGTCGCAATGTCATGAATGACTATGGAGGCGTCGTTTTCGGCTAACTTGCACGGAGCTGGACTGGGCACACTGACCTCAAGCTGAATCACGATGGTCTGGTCACCCTCGCGCGACAGCTCCTCCAGTAACGCAACCTGCCCCGATCCTGTCACGGCTTGATCGGGGATTTTTTTGCCTGTGAATCAGGGAAAGCTTGGGTGTCCGGCGATGAACGATGACGCGGCCTAGCGCTGCAACACCAGAATCCGCGACAACAACTCATCCCGATCCACATAGCATCCCTGGAAATGCCGGGCCCCGGAGGCCGGGTCGAAGGCATTGCGGGCGTGGAGGGTGCGGCGGTTGTCGAAGCACCAGAGCTGGCCGGGTTCGAGACGCTGTACCAGGCGAAATTGTGGCTCGCGGGTCAGGGCAATGAAGCGGCGGTAGGCGCGGTAAAGCTTGGGCATCTGCTCGACCGTGGTGTCGAACGGCCCACGCAGGAAGTTCGCCATGCGGATTTCCGAAACCTGGCCGAGGGCGTCCAGCGCGATGATTGGCGCCAGGCAGCGGTAGTCGCTGCGACGGTCCTTGTTGCGAAACTCCACGGGGATCCGGCACAGCGCGTCGAAGGCCTCGGGGTCTTCCTGGCGCAGTGCTTCAGCAATGGCAAACCCGTCGACAAAAATGCTCTCGCCACCGTCGGCGTCATTCACCAGGCAATGCAAGAATTGCAGCCCCGGCTGTAATTCCCGGGTCGGCAAATCACTGTGCAATGGCAGGTTGAAAGCGGTGTAGGCGTTGCTGTCGGCATCGGCTTTGGACTGCACATTGAACAGCACACCGAAGTTGCTCTCGCGAATAAAGGAAATGCGCTGGGCAATCCGTGTCAGCGAGCCGGGTTCGGTGGGTACGCCGCGCACCTGGGTCAGGCCGATGTCGCGCACCGCCAGCAACCATTGCAACAACGCATGGGCATCGTCCATCAGTGCCGGGTAGTCGAACACTGGCAATTGCAGGTCGTGCCGCCACAGTTGGCGCCGAGGCTTGTTCGCCAGGCGCTCGGCCCGGGACTGATCATCGTAGGCGTGGGCGCGCAACCAGCCCGGGTCGAAACGGCTCTGGTGACCGTCCTGCCAGTTCACGCACAGGCAGCCTTCGTCGTCGAGGTAGGTTGCGCCGGGGGCAATGTCTTCAGGGACGTCGATGATTTCCAGCACCTGCTCGCGGGTGACGCTGTAGACGCATTGAGGGCAAGGGCAGTTGTCCCGCAGCCACGGGTGATGAAAAGGGCTTGCCCGGCCATCGGCCCACATCACTTGGATCCGGTCGGCCAAGGGTGTGACGGCGGTCAATGGGAAGATCAAGGGGTAATGGCGAAAGTCGGCAAAGGCGGCGGCGGTGTTCATGGCGATCTCCTGTTCGCGGCTTATCGGGGGAGAGGCAGGGCGATGATCCGGCCGATGTACAGCGGCGGCGGCAGGTCGGATTGTTCGTCGAGCAGGGCGCCGAGCCGGTCCAGGGTCTGTTCGGTGAAAGGCGCCGAGCGCGGGCCGGCCAGGTCGACGTGCAGTAGCATCTGTTCATTGCCGGCCAGCTCTTTATCACCGCCGACCAGATGCAGGCTGTGGTAGAGGTGCAGGCGTTTGGCGTCGTGGCCGATGATGTGCGTGTGCACCTCGACCTGGGCGTCGAGCTTCACTTCGTGCAGGTAGTTCAGGTGCAGTTCGAGGGTGAACAACGAGTGGCCGCTGGCTTCGCGGTTCTGGCTGTCCATGCCGAGCCGGTCCATCAGCGCGTCGGTGGCGTAGCTGAAGATCAGCAGGTAGAAGGCATCACGCAGGTGGCCGTTGTAATCGACCCATTCGGGGAGGATGCGGGTTTGATAGGTGGTTAGGGTGGGCATGCTGGAACTCCACAAATAGTCGCTGGTGTACACCCTTGTGGCGAGGGAACTTGCTCCCGCTCGGCCGCGAAGCGGTCGTAAAACCAGCGAATACGATTTGACTGATACACCGCATTTGCCGGTTTTGGGACTGCTTCGCAGTCCAGCGGGAGCAAGCTCCCTCGCCACAAGGGGGGTGTTTATTCGCTGAACGCCATGCCATGCTTGGCCTTGGTGGCCTTCACCGCCTCCAGCACAGCCAGCAGACAATCGTCACGATAGCGCTCCAGGGCCGAGATGCTATGGCTGCCCAATTGCGCGCTCGTGCCGTCCACCACATCGTCGATCAGCTTTTCGGTCAGCTCTGGCGCTGGCAGGTAGGTCCACGGCAGTTGCAGCGCCGGGCCGAACTGGGCCATGAAGTGCCGCATCCCGGCATCGCCGCCGGCCAGGGTGTAGGTCAGGAACGTGCCCATGAACGACCAGCGCAAGCCGGCGCCAAAGCGGATCGCATCGTCGATTTCCCCGGTGGTCGCCACCCCGTCGTTGACCAGGTGCAGGGCTTCGCGCCACAGCGCTTCGAGCAGGCGGTCGGCAATGAAACCGGGCACTTCCTTGCGCACGTGCAGCGGCCGCATGCCAAGGGATTCGTACACCTGCATCGCCGCCTGTACGGCTTCGGGCGCGGTGTTTTTGCCGCCGACCACTTCCACCAGCGGCAACAGATAGACCGGGTTGAACGGGTGCCCGACCACGCAGCGCTCCGGATGGGTGGCGCCTTCGTAGAATTCGCTCGGCAGCAGCCCCGAGGTACTGGAACCGATCAGCGCGTTCGGCTTGGCAGCGGCACTGATCTGGCCGTGCAATTCGAGCTTCAATTCCAGGCGCTCGGGGGCGCTTTCCTGGATGAAATCGGCGTCGCGCACACATTCTTCGATGGTCGCGACAAAGCGCAGCCGATCCTGCGAGGCGCCAGGGGCCAGGCCCTGTTTTTCCAGCGCGCCCCAAGCGTTGGCGACGCGTTTGCGCAATGCCGCCTCGGCACCCGGCGCCGGGTCCCAGGCGACGACGTCCAGGCCATGGGCCAGGGCCCTGCTGACCCAGCCGCTGCCGATTACACCACTGCCCAGGGCGGCGAAGGTCTTGATGTCGGTGATAAAGCTCATGGTGTTTTCCTAATGATTCGCCGATTCCCTGTGGGAGCGAGCTTGCTCGCGATGACGGATTCCAGGTGCAGCAGATGCCCTGGATGTACCGCCGCTATCGCGAGCAAGCTCGCTCCCACATTTGATCTTGGTGGTCTTGAGACCTGCAGTCACTGCAGATCCAATGTGTACGTTCGGCTCAGCCGCGCTGGGTCAGCCCCATTTTCTTGCGACCTTCAGCCGGGGTGAGCACGCGGGCGCCGAGGCGGCTGAGGATTTCGCCGGCCCGCTCCACCAACTGACCGTTGGTCGCGAGTACGCCTTTGTCCAGCCAGAGGTTGTCTTCCAGCCCGACCCGCACGTTGCCTCCCAGCAGCACGGCCTGGGCGGCCATCGGCATTTGCATGCGGCCGATGCCGAAACCCGCCCACACCGCGTCCGCCGGCAGGTTGTCGACCATGGCTTTCATGGTGGTGGTGTCGGCCGGTGCGCCCCACGGGATACCCAGGCAGAGTTGGAACAGTGGGTTGTCCAGCAGGCCTTCCTTGATCAGTTGCTTGGCGAACCACAGGTGACCGGTGTCGAAGATCTCCAGCTCGGCCTTGACCCCCAGTTCGGTGATGCGCTTGGCGCCGGCCCGCAGTTGCGCCGGAGTGGAGACGTAAATGGTGTTGCCGTCGCCGAAGTTCAGGGTGCCGCAATCCAGCGTGCAGATTTCCGGCAACAGCTCTTCGACATGAGCCAGGCGGGTCAGCGGGCCCACCAGGTCGGTGTTGGGGCCGAATTCCATTGGCTGTTCGCCCGCACCGATCTCCAGGTCGCCGCCCATGCCGGCGGTGAGGTTGACGATGATGTCCACGTCCGCTTCACGGATGCGCTCCATCACTTCGCGGTACAGCGCCACGTCGCGGCTGAACTTGCCGGTCTGCGGGTCGCGGACGTGGCAATGGACCACCGTGGCCCCGGCCTTCGCCGCCTCGATGGCGGCTGCGGCGATCTGTTTCGGGGTGACCGGTACGTGAGGGCTCTTGGCGGTCGTGTCGCCAGCACCGGTGAGTGCGCAGGTGATGATGACGTCGTGGTTCATGGTGCGGATTCCTTCAGGCGTGGTAAGTCACTGCGCAGCCCTTTGGTGCTGCGCAGATGGATAGCGGTTGTTCAGTTACTGGTCAGTTTCAGGTTGTCGGCGGCGGGCTTGCCGTCGAAGGTGGTGACGCCTTCGAGCCAACGCTGCTTGTCTTGCGGATGATCCTTGAGCCATTGCCGGGCCGATTCGAGCGGGTCCTTGTGATCGAGCAACGGCTGCATCATCCGGCTTTCATCTTCGGCGCTGAACGTCAGGTTGCTCAGCAGGCGACCGACGTTCGGGCATTGTTGGGTGTAGTCCGGCGCGGTGACGGTCCACACGGTGGCCATGCCTTCGTTCGGGCCGAGGGCGTCGTCGCTGCCGGTGAGGTAGGTCATTTGCACGTTGACGTTCATCGGGTGCGGCGCCCAGCCAAAGAACACCACGGCTTCCTTGCGCCGCACGGCGCGGTCCACGGCGGCGAGCATGCCGGCCTCGCTGGACTCGACCAGTTGGAATTTGCCCAGGCCGAACTGGTTCTTGGCGATCATCGCCTTGATCTGGGTATTGGCGCCGGAGCCCGGCTCGATGCCGTAGATCTTGCCGCCCAGCTCTTTTTCGAATTTGGCGATGTCGGCGAAGGTTTTCAGGCCCTTGTCGGCCAGGTAGGTCGGTACCGCCAGGGTGGCGCGGGCGTCCTTGAGGCTGGGCTGCTCTAGCACTTTGACCTGCTTGGCCTCGACGAACGGGGTGATGGTCTGGGTCATCAGCGGGTTCCAGTAACCCAGGAACAAGTCCAGGCGCTGGTCGCGGATGCCGGCGAAGATGATTTGCTGGGAGGCGCTGGTTTGCTTGGTCTTGTAGCCGAGGCCGTCGAGCATCACTTGGGTCAGGGCGCTGGTGGCGATGACGTCGGTCCAGTTGACCACGCCCAGGCGCACGTTCTGGCACGCGGCGGGCTCGGCAGCCATGGCGGCGCCATTGAGGAAAGTGGTGCCGCAAAGTGTAAGTACACAGGAGCTGATCAGTCGTTTCATGTCGGGTTCCTCGGCAGCTTATTGTTATGGGGTCCGGTGTCTGTGCGCCGGTGATGCCAAGTTACGCAGCCCGGCACTTGGCGAAACGCACAGCGGCGACGTGCTCTTGCACTGCAGCGACTCTTGAATGGGCCTTGCAACTGGCGTATCAAGGTCCGCACGCTACCCGCCAACCGAGTGCGCTCCATGTCCCAGGATTTCTACTTTTTGTTGATGCCGGGTTTTTCGGCCATCGGTTTCATTTCGGCCATCGAGCCGTTGCGGGTCGCCAATCGGTTTCGTGGCGAGCTGTACCGCTGGCATGTGCTGAGTATCGATGGCGGGCCGGTGCTGGCGAGCAATGGCATGTCGGTCAACGCCGATGCCGCGCTGGAGCCGCTGAAGAAGGGCGCGACCCTCTGGGTGGTGGCCGGGTTCGAACCGCTCAAATTCGCCACCCCGACGCTGGAGCGCTGGCTGCATCGGCTGGACAACGAAGGTGTGACCCTGGGCGGCATCGACACCGGCAGCGTGGTGTTGGCCGAGGCGGGGCTATTGGAAGGGCACCGCGTGACCTTGCACTGGGAAGCGATCGAGGCGTTCAAGGAGTCTTATCCGCAACTCAGCGTGACCCAGGAACTGTTCGAGATCGACCGTCGCCGCATCACTTGCGCCGGTGGCACCGCGTCCATCGACCTGATGCTCGACCTGATCGGCCAGGCCCACGGTTCGGAACTGGCGATCCAGGTCAGCGAGCAGTTCGTGCTCGGCCGCATCCGTCCGCGCAAAGATCACCAGCGCATGGAAATCGCCAACCGCTATGGCATTCGCAACAAGAAGCTGGTGCACGTCATCGGCGAGATGGAAACCCACAGCGAACCGCCCCTGAGCACCTTGGCACTGGCCGAATCCATTGGCGTCACCCGGCGCCAACTCGAACGCCTGTTCCGCCTGCACCTGAACGACACCCCGAGCAACTTCTACCTGAGGCTGCGCCTGGAGAAGGCCCGGCAGTTGCTGCGCCAGACCGACATGAGTGTGCTGGAAGTGAGCATCGCCTGCGGCTTTGAGTCGCCGTCGTACTTCACCCGCAGCTATCGGGCACGGTTCGAGCGATGCCCGCGGGAGGATCGGCGACGGCAGTTGGTTTGAAAACAAACTTCAAGAGCTCGCTCGCCGACAATAAATCTTTAAATTTTTTGATTTAAATTACTTCTGGCGATTCCCTTGGCTTTTTTAAAGACTGTTCGCTGTTAGTCCTGACGAACGGATAGGGATGTCTGTCCATTCAAAAATATATTTTAACTCGGGCTGAACAGGTGCCAAGGGAGGTACTGTGCATGAAGGGAAAGGGTTGGCTTTTTTTTGTATTGCTGTTGGTCAGTCGGTTGGCACAAGCAGATTTTTCCCATCCCGGAATTCTGGTGGACTTCAAGCAATTACGATACGTGAAGGAAAATATATACCGAGAACCCTGGAAGAGCGCCTATGAAAAGACTTTGCAAGACTCCTTGGCCGATAGAGATTACGAGCCTAGGCCTTGGGCGACTGTAGAGTGTGGTTCGTATTCCAATCCAAATAATGGCTGTTCGGACGAGACCCGGGACGCCCGGGCAGCCTACACCCAGGCTTTATTATGGCGGTTGAGTGGTGATCCGCGTTATGCGGAAAACGTACGAAAAATTCTTAATGCATGGGCCGATACGCTGACCGGTGGTCACACCAATAGTAATGGTCCCTTGCAAGCCGCATGGACGGCAGGGCTGTTTACGCGGGCCGCTGAAATTGTCAAATATTCCTACGATGGTTGGCCCCAGTCGGAAAAAGACAAGGTGAGCAGGTTATTTGCAAGGCAATACTATCCTGATGTGCTGCGTGCTTTTTCCGGAAGCTATACTTGCTATAACAAGAACTGGCATGCGAGTGCCATCGAGGCGATGTTTAATATTGCCGTGTTCAATAAGAATCAGGCATGGTTGGATGATGCTGTTTCGAAGTGGCGTGGCCTTGTTCCGTCGTATATTTATCTTGCCTCTGATGGCGCACGTCCGAAGGATGCTCCGTGGTGTCGGCGTAGCAATGCGCAAATCAATGTGCATTGGGGCAGCCCGGAAGCCTACTTGGAAGGCTTGTCGCAAGAAAGTTGTCGGGACTTCGAACACGCAGCTTATGGTTTGGCGGCAATCATCAATGTGGCGGAGAGCGCTCGTTTACAGAAGATTGATTTATATGAGGATCAAGCCAGCCAGGCAGCGTTGCGCATTGCGGCGGCGATGGAGTTGCACAGTGCCTATCAAAATGGTGATCAAGCAAAATTATGCAAGGCCTATGATGGGCTCAAGAACGATACGGTCGGTACGTTCGAGATAGGATTCAATCACTACGCGCTGCGTCAAGGCGTCTCCCTGCCGCAGACGTCGCTTTTTCTGCAAAAGCATCGCCCCGTCAAAGGAAAGTTTCATTACCTTTGGGAAACGCTGACCCACGGAGCCACGGGGACCATTCCATAGAACCAGTCGTATCTGGTTTGAGAGGACCCGGCAGCGATTGGAGGGTGGGCGGGAGCTGGTTTGACAGGCTTTTATACTCAATTATGCCCGGGACTATAAATTATACCTGTCGCCATAATTGGGTATAAAAGCTTGATACCGCCAGTCATCGGTCATTCATCTGTGGCGAGGGAGCTTGCTCCCGCTGGACTGCGTAGCAGGCCCCAAAAGCAGGGCCGCTGCGCGCCCCAGCGGGAGCAAGCTCCCTCGCCACGGGGGTGTTTCGTCTGAGAGATTGGCTTACTTCTTCACCAACGCCGAACACGCCGCCTTGTACGCCTCATGCTGATATTTGTTCAGCGTCGCCGGCAAGACGAAGTCATGTTTCTTGCTCTGCGCATTGATGGTCTGCGGCGACAGCAGCGTCACCTCGCAACCGTCCAGCAACTGGAAAACCCCTTCGATCTTGAACGTCGTCGGCCCACCGGCGAACTCGCCTTTCTTGCTGCGCTTCTTTATGGCGATGCGTTCGATGCCATGCTCAGCCACGAAAGTCCGTACCTGGGCGGCAAACGCCTTGACGTTGGCGGCTTCGTCATCGTCGTCCAGGGTGATTTTCTTGGTGTTCAGGGCGACGTGGGCCAGTGTCTGCTGTTCCAGCGAGACAACGGCGATGATCGCTTCGCTGCCTTTGATTTCGATGCCGCAGGTTTTCATGGGAATCTCTTTGCTCGGTGGTGACGTGCAGCTTACAGCTCTAACTGATCAGCATGGATACCAAAGGCAGCGGCAATTTTCTCTCGGGTAGCCCGGCGAGGCTTTGCGACCGATTCTTGCTGGGCAAATGCCGGTTGAGAAATCCCTAGGCGCCTGGCAACTTCATCCTGAGTCAGGTTCAGGTGTTCGCGCCAGGCGCGGATAGGCGTGGGGCCAACACATGAAAGGTGTCTGGATATTGCTCCGTGGATAACCTTCAATCCTGCCCAATCGACTCCAAAAACTCCGACCGATCATCGCTCACCTGGGCCATGCAGTCGTTCTCGGCGATCTTGTAGGCTTCGCTGCCGGGTTTGGCCGGGAAGGCGGCGATGGCGCAGTCGGCGTCGCGCTGCTTTTGCCACAGTTGTTGGGCGATCTTGACCTTGGCGGTGATGTCGTTGAGTTGCGCCTTGTCGCTGGCGTAGCGGGTTTGCAGGCGCTCAAAGAGGCTTTGCAGGTTTTCATTGAGCAACTGTTCAGCGGCGGTCTTGCCGTAGGCCGAGCAGGCCAGGGTCTGGACGTCGTTTTCAACTTCGTCGCAGGGGTTGGGTTCGGTGTCTTCGGTCGCATGTGCGACGGTGCTGATCAGTGCCAAAGCCAGGAAGAGTGATTTCATTGCGTTGCCGCTCGAGTCCAGTGAAAACCAGTGATGCGGCGGATTCTGGCGCAAGCGTCGGGTAAAGAACAGACGGGTAGGATGGGCCTGTTGTAGTCCATTGTCGTGGATTGACGCTTTCGGCAATTCCCCTGTCGTTTTTGCACCGGGTCGCCACGGCCCTCAGGCATATGCTGGCCCCAAAGCGCCGGCAGACGATTCGGCGCATGAAATCCGATAAAAGGGGACTGCCTGATGAGCCCAGCCGAATTGCACGCCGACAGCATCGTTATCGACGGGCTGATCATTGCCAAATGGAACCGCGAACTGTTCGAAGACATGCGCAAGGGCGGCCTGACCGCAGCCAACTGCACCGTGTCGGTATGGGAAGGCTTCCAGGCCACCATCAACAACATCGCAGCCAGCCAGAAACTGATCCGCGAAAACAGCGACCTGGTGATCCCGGTGAAAACCACCGCCGACATCCGTCTCGCCAAGGAGCAGGGCAAGACCGGCATCATCTTCGGTTTCCAGAACGCCCATGCCTTCGAAGACCAGCTCGGCTACGTCGAGATCTTCAAGCAGCTCGGCGTCGGTGTGGTGCAGATGTGCTACAACACCCAGAACCTGGTGGGCACCGGTTGCTACGAGCGCGACGGCGGCCTGTCGGGCTTCGGTCGTGAGATCGTCGCCGAGATGAACCGGGTCGGCATCATGTGCGACCTGTCCCACGTTGGTTCCAAGACCTCCGAAGAGGTCATCCTCGAGTCGAAGAAGCCGGTGTGCTATTCCCACTGCCTGCCGTCCGGCCTGAAAGAGCACCCGCGCAACAAGTCCGATGAAGAACTGAAGTTCATTGCCGATCACGGTGGCTTTGTCGGCGTGACCATGTTCGCGCCGTTCCTGGCCAAAGGTATCGATTCGACCATCGACGACTACGCCGAGGCCATCGAATACACCATGAACCTCGTCGGTGAAGACGCCATCGGTATCGGCACCGACTTCACCCAGGGCCACGACCAGGCGTTCTTCGAGATGCTGACCCACGACAAGGGCTACGCCCGTCGTCTGACCAGCTTCGGCAAGATCATCAACCCCCTGGGCATCCGTACCGTGGGCGAGTTCCCGAACCTCACCGAGACGCTGCTCAAGCGCGGTCACCCTGAGCGGGTGGTGCGCAAGATCATGGGTGAGAACTGGGTCAACGTCCTCAAAGACGTCTGGGGCGAATAACCGCCGCCGCACCGCTGAATCCTTTACCTGCGGCCTTGTGCGCCGCAGGCAATACCACGCATTTCCGGAGTCAAGTTTTCATGGCCAAAATCGCCCCCCAACTGCCTATCGAAGTCGACAGCGAAACCGGTATCTGGACCTCCGATGCCCTGCCGATGCTCTACGTGCCGCGTCACTTCTTCGTCAATAACCACATGGGCATTGAAGAGGTGCTGGGCGCCGACGCCTACGCCGAGATTCTCTACAAGGCCGGCTACAAATCCGCCTGGCACTGGTGTGAAAAAGAAGCCGAATGCCACGGCCTGGAAGGCGTCGCGGTGTTCGAACACTACATGAAGCGCCTGTCGCAGCGTGGCTGGGGCCTGTTCAAGATCCAGGACATCGACCTGGACAAAGGCACCGCCAGCGTCAAGCTCGAACACTCGGCGTTCGTCTACGTGTACGGCAAGGTCGGGCGCAAGGTCGACTACATGTTCACCGGCTGGTTCGCCGGCGCCATGGACCAGATCCTCGCCGCTCGCGGCAGCAAGATCCGCACCGTGGCCGAGCAGGTCTACGGCGGTTCCGAAGAAGGCCACGACGACGGCCTGTTCATCGTCAAGCCGTTGTAAGTCGAGGATCGCACCATGGCTTTTGAAGCAATGTTCCAGCCGATCCAGATCGGCAAGCTGACCATCCGCAACCGCGTGCTCAGCACCGCGCACGCCGAGGTCTATGCCACCGACGGCGGCATGACCACCGACCGGTACGTGAAATATTACGAAGAGAAGGCCAAGGGCGGCATCGGCCTGGCGATCTGCGGTGGCTCCTCGGTGGTCGCCATCGACAGCCCGCAGGAGTGGTGGAGTTCGGTGAACCTGTCCACCGACCGCATCATCCCGCACTTCCAGAACCTGGCCGACGCCATGCACAAGCATGGCGCCAAGATCATGATCCAGATTACCCACATGGGCCGTCGCTCGCGTTGGGACGGTTTCAACTGGCCGACCCTGATGTCGCCGTCCGGTGTGCGTGAGCCGGTGCACCGCGCCACCTGCAAGACCATCGAGCCGGAAGAAATCTGGCGGGTGATCGGCAACTACGCCCAGGCGGCGCGCCGGGCCAAGGCCGGTGGCCTGGACGGTGTCGAACTGTCCGCCGTGCACCAGCACATGATCGACCAGTTCTGGAGCCCGCGGGTCAACAAGCGTACCGACGAATGGGGCGGCAGCTTCGAAGGCCGCATGAAGTTCGGCCTGGAAGTGCTGAAAGCCGTACGCGCCGAGGTGGGTGACGACTTCTGCGTGGGCATGCGCATCTGCGGTGACGAATTCCACCCGGACGGCTTGTCCCACGAGGACATGAAGCAGATCGCCAAGTACTACGACGATACCGGCATGCTGGATTTCATCGGCGTGGTGGGTTCGGGTTGCGATACCCACAACACCCTGGCCAACGTCATCCCGAACATGAGTTATCCACCGGAGCCGTTCCTGCACTTGGCTGCCGGTATCAAGGAAGTGGTCAAGGTCCCGGTGCTGCACGCGCAGAACATCAAGGACCCGAACCAGGCTACGCGGATCCTGGAGGGCGGTTACGTCGACATGGTCGGCATGACCCGCGCGCACATCGCCGACCCGCACCTGATCGCCAAGATCAAGATGGGTCAGATCGACCAGATCAAGCAGTGCGTCGGCGCCAACTACTGCATCGACCGTCAGTATCAAGGCCTGGACGTGTTGTGCATCCAGAACGCCGCGACGTCCCGTGAATACATGGGCGTGCCGCACATCATCGAGAAGTCCACCGGGCCCAAGCGCAAAGTGGTGGTCGTGGGTGCCGGCCCGGCCGGGATGGAAGCGGCGCGTGTCGCTGCCGAACGTGGGCACGACGTGACCCTGTTCGAGAAAAAAGAATTCATCGGCGGGCAGATCACCACGGCTTCGAAAGCCCCGCAACGGGACCAGATCGCCGGTATCACCCGCTGGTTCCAACTGGAGCTGGCGCGGTTGAAAGTCGACCTGCGCCTGGGCGTGGCGGCGGATGCGGCAACCATCATGGACTTGCGTCCGGACGTGGTGGTGCTGGCCGTCGGCGGCCATCCGTTCCTGGAGCAGAACGAGCACTGGGGCGCCGCCGAAGGGCTGGTGGTCAGCAGCTGGGACGTGCTGGACGGTAAGGTCGCGCCAGGCAAGAACGTGCTGGTCTACGACACCATTTGCGAGTTCACCGGCATGTCGGTGGCCGACTTCCTCGCCGACAAGGGCAGCCAGGTGGAGATCGTCACCGACGACATCAAGCCAGGCGTGGCCATTGGCGGGACGTCGTTCCCCACCTACTACCGCAGCATGTACCCCAAGGAAGTGATCATGACCGGGGACATGATGCTGGAGAAGGTCTACCGCGAAGGCGACAAGCTGGTGGCGGTGTTGGAGAACGAATACACCGGGGCCAAGGAAGAACGCGTGGTGGACCAGGTGGTGGTGGAAAACGGCGTGCGGCCGGACGAAGAAATCTACTACGCGCTCAAGGAAGGTTCGCGTAACAAGGGCCAGATCGACGTCGAAGCCCTGTTCGCGATCAAGCCCCAGCCGTGCCTGGAGCAAAGTGGCGATGGCTACCTGCTGTTCCGCATCGGCGACTGCGTGGCCCAGCGTAACACCCATGCCGCCATCTACGACGCCCTGCGGTTGTGCAAGGATTTCTAACGGATTACCACCATTACCTGTGGCGAGGGAGCTTGCTCCCGCTGGGCTGCGAAGCAGCCCCAATCATCAGTCGAGAAGCATCAGGTTTACGCCTGGGGCTGTTTTGGGAGCGCTTCGCGCTCCAGCGGGAGCAAGCTCCCTCGCCACAAGTAGGTGCGTCGCTCTCACTGGCGCGCACATGATCCTGCGTCTTTGGGAGCAACACCTATGCTGAACACCCTTCTTCCTATCCTGCTGTTCGCAGCCCTGGGCCTCGCGGTCCTCGGCGCCTTGCGGCGGGTGAATATGTGGCGCCGGGGGCGACCGTCCAAGGTCGACCTGATCGGCGGTCTCTTCGCCATGCCCAAGCGCTACATGGTGGACTTGCACCATGTGGTGGCGCGGGACAAATACATTGCCAACACCCACGTGGCCACGGCCGGCGGTGCGGTGGCGTCCGTGGTGCTGGCGATACTGGTGCATGGTTTCGGCCTGCATAACCGCTTCCTCGGCTACGCCTTGCTGTTGATGACGGCCGTCATGTTTGTCGGTGCGATCTTCGTCTATCTGCGTCGGCGCAATCCGCCGGCCCGTTTGTCCAAGGGCCCATGGATGCGCCTGCCGAAAAGCCTGTTGGCCTTCTCGGCATCGTTCTTCCTGGTGACCCTGCCGGTGGCGGAGATCCTGCCGGAGAACTTCGGCGGTTGGCTGGTGGCGGCGGTCCTGGGTGTCGGTGTGCTGTGGGGCGTGTCGGAACTGTTCTTCGGCATGACCTGGGGCGGGCCGATGAAGCACGCCTTCGCCGGTGCCTTGCACCTGGCCTGGCACCGCCGCGCCGAGCGTTTTGGCGGCGGTCGTTCCACCGGGCTCAAGCCGTTGGACCTGAACGACCCAGCGGCACCGCTGGGCGTGGAGAAACCCAAGGATTTCACCTGGAACCAACTGCTGGGTTTCGACGCCTGCGTGCAGTGCGGCAAGTGTGAAGCGGCCTGCCCGGCGTTTGCCGCGGGCCAGCCGCTGAACCCGAAAAAGCTCATCCAGGACATGGTCGTCGGCCTGGCCGGTGGCACCGATGCGAAATTCGCTGGCAGCCCATACCCGGGCAAACCCGTGGGCGAACACGGCGGCAATCCTCATCAGCCGATCGTCAATGGCCTGGTGGACGCCGAGACGCTGTGGTCCTGCACCACCTGCCGGGCCTGCGTCGAGGAATGCCCGATGATGATCGAGCACGTCGATGCCATCGTCGACATGCGTCGTCACCTGACCCTGGAAAAAGGCGCCACGCCAAACAAAGGTGCCGAGGTCCTGGAAAACCTCATCGCTACCGACAACCCAGGTGGCTTTGCCCCGGGCGGGCGGATGAACTGGGCGGCGGACCTGAACCTGAACCTGCTCAGCGAGAAGAAATCCACCGACGTGCTGTTCTGGGTCGGCGACGGTGCCTTTGACATGCGCAACCAGCGCACCCTGCGGGCGTTCGTCAAAGTGCTCAAGGCGGCGAAAGTCGACTTCGCCGTGCTCGGCCTCGAAGAACGCGACAGCGGCGACGTGGCCCGGCGCCTGGGTGATGAGGCGACGTTCCAGCTGTTGGCCAAGCGCAACATCCAGACCCTGGCCAAATACAGCTTCAACCGCATCGTTACCTGTGACCCTCACAGTTTCCACGTACTGAAAAACGAATACGGCGCCTTCGATGGCAACTACCTGGTGCAGCACCACAGCACCTATATGGCGGAAATCATCGACGCCGGCGCCCTGAACCTCGGCCAGCACAAGGGCGACAGCGTGACGTATCACGACCCGTGCTACCTGGGCCGCTACAACGGCGAATACGAGGCGCCGCGCCAGGTGCTGCGCGCGCTGGGTATCGAGGTCAAGGAGATGCAGCGTTCCGGTTTCCGTTCGCGTTGCTGCGGCGGTGGCGGCGGTGCGCCGATCACCGACATCCCGGGCAAGCAGCGGATCCCTGACATGCGCATGGAAGACATCCGCGAAACCGGCGCCGAACTGGTGGCCGTGGGTTGTCCACAGTGCACTGCGATGCTCGAAGGTGTGGTCGAGCCGCGGCCGTTGATCAAGGACATCGCCGAACTGGTGGCCGACGCGCTGCTGGAAGACGCGGCCCCGAGCAAACCGGTGATCCCGGTCAAACGTGAACCCGCGGAGGTGCATTAATGAGCGACATCATCCGCCGCGACCCTCGCGCCGAGTGGATCGCCCGCAACCGCCTGCACCCGCTGCACGCGGCCATGCAACCGGTCCAGCACAGCTGGATGGGCCCCAACGGCGTCATTCGCAAGAATGTCCATGGCATCGGTTTCATCGGTCCCAACGGCATCAAGCGCATCGACCGCAGCGGCGCCCAGCAGGGAGGCGCGAGCAAGCGTACTGCCGCTGTTGAAGTGCAACTGCCGTTGCATCAGGTGCCGCAACCGGCGTTCTACATCAGCGTGGTGCCGGACATGGTCGGGGGCCGCTTGAGCAGCCACGACCGCGATCTGTTGGGCCTGGCCCATCAGCTTGCAGGTACGGACGGTGCAGTGCTGGCGGTGGTCTTCGGCGAGCACAAGGAAAACGCCTTCGCCACGGCCGGTGTCGACCGCTTGCTGGTGCTCGATGGCGAGGAATTCAGCGGTTATGCACCGGAACAACGGGTGCAAGGCCTGCGGGCTGTGGATAACCAGTTCAGCCCACGCCATTGGCTGTTGCCTGACAGCCGCACCGGTGGCGGCGAACTCGGCCGGCGCTTGGCGGCGGCCCTGGGCGAACGCCCGGCCACGCGGGTCTGGCAGGTCAAGGGCAAAGAGTGCATCGGCCGCGCCGGTGCCGGCCTGCAAGACCTGGCCCGGCCATTGGCGCGCTTGATCCTGGCAGCGGCCGAATGCGCTGAACCGGTCAGCGAAACCCGCCACGAAGCCTTGCCGGTGGAGTTATCCACAAGCGTGGCCCGCAGCTTGTCGCGTATCGAAGACCTCGGCGCGGTGGCGGTGGACCCGGGGGCGATCCCGATGGCCGAGGCCGAATTCATTTTCTCCGGCGGCAACGGCGTCAAGGACTGGGCACTGTTCCACCAGACCGCAGCGGCCCTGGGCGCCACCGAGGGTGCTTCGCGGGTGGCGGTGGACGACGGCTTCATGGCCCGCGATCGCCAGGTCGGTGCGTCCGGCACTTGGGTTACGGCGCGGGTCTACGTGGCCGTGGGGATTTCCGGGGCAATCCAGCACCTGCAGGGCATTGGCGCCTGCGACAAGGTGGTGGCGATCAACCTCGACCCGGGCTGCGACATGATCAAACGGGCAGACCTGTCGGTGATCGGTGACAGCGCGGCGATTCTCCAGGCCTTGATCGCGGCGGTAGAGGCTTACCGCAACGAAGCCAAGCGCGATGCGGCTTAAGAAGGATAAGTTGATGAGTACCCAAGTGATCAGCCTCGTGTCCATCGGCGCCCACCCTACTTCCGGGCGCCCCCGGCGCGCTGAACAGGACGCCCGGGCCGTGGAGCTGGGCCTGCAACTGGCCGGCAGCGACCTGCAAGTGCTGCACGCCGGCGACGTGGCCGAACCGGCCCTGCGCGCCTACCTGGGCATGGGCCTGGATGAATTGCACGTACTGGAAAACCCCGTCGGCGCCGACGCCCTGCCGGCCCTGACCGATTACCTGCGTGATGCCGGCGCCCAAGTGGTGCTCACCGGTAGCCAGGCGGAAACCGGTGAAGGTTCGGGCATGCTGCCGTTCCTGCTGGCCGAGAATCTCGGTTGGCCGCTGGTGGTGGGGTTGGCCCAGGTCGAATCCATCGACGGCGGTGTGGCCCTGGTGCTGCAAGCCTTGCCTCGCGGCCAACGGCGTCGCCTGAAAGTGCGCCTGCCATTCCTGGCCACTGTGGATAACGCCGCGCCAAAACCTCGGCAAAGCGCCTACGGCCCGGCCCGGCGCGGGGCGTTGCACGCTGAAGAGGTGGAGGTGATCGACGACACCTTGCTGGCGGTGGCGACCCTGCAACCGGCCAAGCCACGCCCCAAACGCTTGAAAGTGATCAAGGCCAAGAGCGGCGCCGACCGCATGAAAGCCGCCACGGCCAAGGCCAGCGGCGGAGGCGGGCAAGTGCTCAAGGGCGTGAGCCCTGAGGCCGGGGCCGAGGCGATTCTCAAGCTGTTGATTGAGGAAGGGGTTGTTCGCTAAACCCAGGAACACCTGAGTCCCCCTGTGGGAGCAAGCTCGCTCCCACAGGGGGTCATGTGTTTGCCCGCCGTTGCTGTGCGCCTCTGTGGATAACCTGTCCGGCTCCGCCGCAAAGGCCATCCAGGCCTGCGCTCAAAACACCCGCCTGACCTGCTGCAACATCCGGCCATAAAACCACTGGCCTGGCGGGTTGCCGCGTCTCACGCCTGTGGGTAAAAAAGGTCGTTTCATCGCCAATGGAGTCCCCTCAATGGAAGTAGCAATTCGTCCGGCCTTGCCCACGGATACACGCGAGATCGCTCGTTTGTTCCGGATCTCCTCGGAGGGTGCATCGGATTACATCTGGAGCCAGCTGGCGGAGCCAGGCCAGGATCTCCTTGACGTGGGCGCCGCGCGTTATGCCCGGGAAGATGTCGATTTTTCCTACCAGAACTGTCTTGTCGCCGAGGCCAACGGCCAGGTCATTGGCATGATGCACGCTTATGTGACGCGTCATGATCCACAGGCGGCCCCCGTGACAGACCCGGTCCTGGCGCCCTACGCCGACATGGAAATCCCCGACACCCTCTATATCTCCAGCCTGGCCCTCCATGAAGGTTGGCGCAACAAGGGGTTGGGCGTGCGCTTTCTCGAGCGGGCGCAGCAGCGTGCCGATCAGTTGGAGCTCAAGGGCCTGAGCTTGATCGACTATGCCGCGAACACCGGCGCCCGGCGCTTTTACGAGCGCCATGGCTTCAGCATCGTCAAGACCTGTCAGGTTGTCCCGCACCCGATGATTCAGGTGACGGGCGCCGCCTACCTCATGCATCGGCCTTGACCGGCACGGCGCAAACCCTGGCGCGGGGCACAGGTTGGCCCGGTCCCACAGGTAAGTATGGGGTTACCCACAATCCCTGTGCGCGCCTCTGTGGATAACCTGTTCGCCCCTCGCGGTACACCACGCCAATCGGGCCCTCCAGGGCAGTGCTCAAAAAACAGACAGGCTAACCTACGGTTTTTCATGGGTTTTGTGTGTGAATAAGCTCGGGTGCATAACAACACTTGCCCCCAATCTCTGTTGGCGCTTCTGTGGATAAGATGTTCGCTCTACGCTGCAAGCCATACGAACCGGGGGCTTCCGTGGGCTGGTCATAAAATGATCAAACAGCCCTTTTTATCAGGAAAACCTCCGTGAAACCGCGATTTACAAGCCGTCAGAAGGGTTTTCCACAGAATCGTCAAAACTACCCCCAAACACTGTTGGCGCTTCTGTGGATAAGGTGTTCGCTTACCGCCACACGCCTTGCCAGGCATGGCTTACAGGTATTTGATCAAAAAACAACCGATGGGCCGGTAAAACCGTCATTGTTCATAAGTCACGGTTTTTATTCACTTTGTCGGTGGAAAAATGCCGGACATACACGTACTTGTCCCCATTTGCTGTGGGTGGTCATGTGGATAACTTGTTCGCCAAACGCTGCAAGCCACGGCGGGCATAGCGCAAATCGTGATAGATCAAATTTCATACAGTTCTAAGTCATACCCTTGACGAGGGTCTGTGGGCTGTCTTCACTCCATGGCACAAGGACATCGCTCATTTATCCACATCAGGTTCAGGGAGAACACATGATGGATAGCCAAACCCCTCGCTCGTATTCATTTTCTCCTGCGACGTGCGTCCCGACGCGTCCCACCTCGTTGCCCAAACGGCCCGCTCGCCGCGCCGTCAATCTGCGTGCGCGGCTATAGCGCCCCAGCAGGTTCCCGCGTTTCCCCGTAACACCGCTGACTGCCGCTCGAACCCGTACGGGATAGTGGCCAGGCGTTCGTGCGCCTGTCGATTTGCAGGCAACCGCAGAGTTGCCCCTTCTGCCTTGAGGACTTGAACATGACACGGATCTCGACCCCCATCAGTGATATCCAGGAGCACTACGACGTCATCGTCATCGGTTCCGGCTACGGTGGCGGCATTGCTGCCTCGCGCCTGTCCCGGGCCGGGCGCAAGGTGTGCCTGCTGGAGCGTGGCCGGGAGATCCAGCCCGGCGAATACCCCAACACCTTGCTCGCGGCCACCGAGGAACTGCAGGTCCATGACCCGGACGGGCATATCGGCTCGCGCACCGGGCTGTTCGACCTCCACGTCAACGCCCAGCAGAACGTGGTGGTCGGTTGCGGCCTGGGTGGCACGTCGTTGATCAATGCCAACGTTGCGCTGGAGCCGGAGCCTGGCGTGTTCGACGATCCGCGTTGGCCGCTGGCGATCCGTGAGCACCGCGACACGCTGCTCAAGGACGGCTACGCACGGGCCCGGGAGATGCTCAAACCCAACGCCTATCCGGCGTCGGAGCCAAACCTGCCCAAGCTCGATGCCCACAAGAAGTCCGCCGATTACCTCAAGCAAGGCGCGCATTTCTACAAGCCGCCGATCAACGTGACTTTCGACAAGTTGCCCAACAACCTCAATCACGTCGGCGTCGAACAACTGCCGTGCAATGGTTGTGGCGATTGCGTTTCGGGCTGTAACAACAAGGCCAAGAACACCACGCTGATGAACTACCTGCCGGATGCCTGGAACCACGGCGCGGAGATTTTCTGCCAGGCCGAGGTGCGGCACCTGGAGCGCGACGGCGATGGCTGGATCGTGCACTTCCAATACCTGGACAGCGGTCGCGAGATGTTCTCGGCGCCGACCCTGTTCGTGCGTGCCGACATCGTGGTGGTGTCCGCCGGCACCCTGGGTTCCACCGAAATCATGTTGCGCTCGCGGGACAAGGGCCTGTCCATGTCCGACCAACTGGGCGAGCACATGAGCGGCAACGGCGACATCCTCGGCTTCGGCCACAACTGCGACCAGACCATCAACGGTATTGGTTTCGGCGCCCATTCGGCCAAGGAACTGGAGCCGGTGGGGCCGTGCATCACCTCGGTCATCGACATGCGCACCGAGGGTGACTGGCGCAGCCGCATGGTCATCGAGGAAGGTTCGATTCCCGGCGCCCTCGGTCGGGCCATGGTGCCGAGCATGGCGGCGTTTGCCGGGATGATAGGCGTGCCCACCGACACCGGCTTCGGCGCCAGCCTCAAGTACAAGGGGCGCGAAGCCGAGAGCTTTTTGCGCGGTCCCTACTACGGTGCGCTGCATAACATGCAGACCTACTTGATCATGAGCCATGACAACGCCAAGGGCCGTATGCTGCTCGACAACAAGGACCAGTTACGCATCGACTGGCCCGGCGTCGGTGAACAGGAGAACGTCACCCTCGGCAACGAGCGGCTGCACCAGAGCACCAAGGCCCTGGGCGGGATCTGGGTCGAGAACCCGATCTGGACCAAGCTGCTCAAGCACAGCATCGTCTCGGTCCATCCTCTGGGCGGTTGCGTGATGGGCGAGGATGCGACCCAAGGCGTGGTCAACCACAAGGGCCAGGTGTTCAGTGGCGCCAGTGGCACGGATGTCTACCCGGGCCTGTACGTGACCGACGGTGCGGTGATCCCGACGTCCCTGGCGGTCAACCCGCTGCTGACCATCTCGGCCGTGAGCGAGCGCAACATGGGGTTGCTGGCGGCCGACCGTGGCTGGATCATTGACTACACGCTGCCCTCGGCCCCGCGCAAGCCGGTGGCCGCGCCGACCCTCGGCGTGCAGTTCACCGAAACCATGAAGGGCTACTTTTCCACAGCCTTCATCCAACCCCAGGGCACCGATCTGAGCCTGTACGAAGCAGCGGCCAAGCGGGGTAGGGCCGACAACTCGTCCATCGAATTCACCCTGACCATCACCGCCGCCGACCTCAACCGCCTGATCAAGGAGCCGGAACACGCCGCGACCCTGGTGGGCACTCTCGATGCACCGCTGCTCTCACCGCAACCGCTGGTGGCCAGCAATGGGGTGTTCAACCTGTTCGAGCAGTACCAGGAACAGGTTGGCGTACGGCACATGAACTACGACATGAAGCTGACCGCCGAGGACGGCAACGATTACTACTTCAGCGCCTTCAAGACCGTGCCCGAGGACAACGGCGTGCTGAACATCTGGCACGACACCAGCACCTTGTACGTCACGCTCTATCGCGGACCGGACAAGACCGGTGCGGTGATCGGCTCCGGGGTGATGCACATTCTGCCGGCCGACTTCGCCAAGCAAATGACCACCATGAAAGTGCTCAACGCCCGCAATGAACGTGAGCGCGTGGAGGCATTGGCGCGATTCGGCAAGTTCTTTGCCGGCATCTTGTGGGAGAGCTACGGCGGTGTCTTCGCCGGCGACGTCTACTTCAACCCGGACGCGCCGCCCCGGTTGAAACGGCCGTTGGATGCGCCGCCACCGATGGTGCATTTCTTCCAGACCGAAGACAACGTCGAGCTGCGCCTGACCCGTTACCAAGCCGGCACCAAAGGCCCGGTGATGTTGGTTCATGGCCTTGGCGTGGGCTCGAATATTTTCTCCACTGACACCATTCACACCAACCTGCTGGAATACCTCTGCAAGCACGAATACGACGTCTGGCTGTTGGATTTGCGGGTGAGCATCCTGCTGCCGGCCAGCAAGCACGAATGGAACGGCGACCAGGTAGCCCAGTACGATTTCAAGGCCGCCATCGAGCAGATCCAGCAAGCGACCCTGGCCCGTGACGTGCAGTGCGTGGTGCATTGCTACGGCGCGACGACGTTCTTCATGTCGATGCTGGCGGGTTTGCAGGGCGTGCGTTCGGTGGTCTGTTCGCAGATCGCCGCCGACACGGTGGTGGCCACCGCCACCGGTCTGAAAGCCGGTTTGCATTTGCCGGGGATGCTCGATGCCATCGGCATCAAGTCCCTCACGGCCTACGCCGACACCAAGGAAAGCTGGTTCAACAAACTCTACGACAAGGCCCTTAACGGCTATGCCCGGATCGAGGCCCAGGGCTATTGCACCAACCCCGTCTGCCATCGCATCACGTTCATGTATGCGTCGCTGTACCGCCACGACACCCTCAACGAAACCCTGCACGACAACCTGCACGAGTTGTTCGGCGAGTCGAACATCCAGACCTTCGAGCACCTGGCGTTGATCGTGCGCAAGGGGCACCTGGTGGACTTCAAGGGCAACGACGTCTACATGCCGCATTTCGATCGGTTGAAATTGCCGATCTGCTTCATCAGCGGCGCCGACAACCAGTGCTACCTGCCGCAGAGCACCCTCAAGACCTATGAGCGATTGTGCGAGATGCACGGCCCGCAGTTGTTCAGTCGTCACGAGGTGCCGGGCTACGGCCACATCGATTGCATGTTCGGCAAGGATGCGGTGGTGGATGTGTATCCGATCATTCTTGAGCACCTGGAGAAGACCGCCCTCGGCTAGGAGAACAACTAACCCGTGGCGAGGGAGCTTGCTCCCGCTCGGCTGCGAAGCAGTCGTCGCTTCTGAAATCTGGGGGCCGCTGCGCGACCCAGCGGGAGCAAGCTCCCTCGCCACAAAAGCTTTGCTCTGGGCCAAGAATAAGGAAAAAGGATGCCATGAACGCTTACATCCGCTGGTTCCAACGCGTCATCTGGGTGGGCATTGTGATGAACATGGTCTTCGCGATCCCGGCGCTGTTCGCGCCGGCGTTGCTGACGTCCATGCTCGGCTTGCCGCCCGTGTTGTCCGATCCTTGGCTGGAAAACACCGGCATGTTGCTGGTGGGGATCAGCTTGTTCTACATGCCCTCGGGGTTCAACGCGCCGCGTTTCGTCGTGCATTCGTGGTTGTGCGTGCTGTCGCGGTTGGTGGCGGTGGTGTTCTGGATCTACTTGATCAACACCAACAACCAGGGCCAGTTGTTCGTGCCGATGTTGATGGGCGACCTGGGCATGTTCCTGGTCCTGGGTGTGCTGCTGTACCTGGGCAGCCCGCTGGTCAATCGACCACTGGCCTTGCTCTGTGCTGGTTGGCGAGAGTGGCGCGCCGGTTGGGCGCGGCGCTGGCAGAGCCACGCTTTCAAGGTTGGCACGTTGGTGGTGGTATTGCTGCTGGGCTTCATCGGCTACCAGACCTGGTACCAGATGATCCGCGAAGTGCCGCAGCCAGACTTCGCCTCCGATGAAGACCATTACAAATACGCCGCCATCGGCCTGGGCATCGAGGCGCGGATTCCCTACTACCTGTTCGCCGTGCTGCCGCAGATGTGCCCGGAGAAACTGCCCAAGCCGGGCGGTTACGAGGTGTTCGGCTTCCTCTACGAAAACGGCAACGACCTGCCCATCGGCATGGCCAAGCGGCAGCTCGGCTACCCCACGGTGGAGCCGAACTGCGCCCTGTGTCACACCGGTTCCTACCGGGCCAACGCCAGCGACGTCGCCGTTCCGGTCGCCAGCGCACCGGCCAATACCCTGCAACTGCAAGCCTTCCAGTGGTTTGCCTACGATTGCGCCAGCGATCCGAAATTCACCCCGGATGCGGTCATGGCGGCGATCAACGGCAAGTTCCAACTGGGCTTTTTCGAGAGGCTGTACAACCGTTACCTGATCATCCCGATGGCCAAGAGTGCGCTGCTCAAGCAGAAGCAGGCCTACGCCTGGCAGAAGCTGCGTCCGGCCCAGGGGCCAGGGCGGACCGACACCTTCAACCCGACCAAAATGGTGGTGTTCGGCTTCCCGGATGACTCCACCATCGGCACCGTGGACCTGCCGCAGGTCTGGAACCAGAAACCCCGCGAATCCCTGTATCTGCACTGGGATGGCAATAACAACAACATCCATGAGCGCAATTACGCCGCGGCCATGGCCGTGGGCGCGACACCGCAATCGGTGCTGCCGCCGAGTTTCAACCGGGTGACCAATTGGTTGCTGGGGCACAAGGCGCCCACCTGGCCGTTCGCCCTGGACCAGGCGAAAGTCGCCCAGGGCAAACCGATCTGGGAGAAAAACTGCGCCGGTTGCCACGACTTCGGCCGCACCGACACGGGCCAGGTTACTACCAACATCGACCAGTTGGGCACTGATCCCCACCGACTCAATTCTTTCACCGAAGGGTTGGTGACGGCGTTCCACGGCTTCAAGAAACCGCCGTTCGACTTCAACGCCTACCGCAAGACCCAGAGCTACAGCAACACCCCCACCGACGGCATCTGGCTGCGCGCGCCGTACCTGCACAATGGTTCGGTGCCGACCCTGTGGGATTTGCTGCAACCGCCGCAGCAGCGTCCGCAGGTGTTCTACACCGGCTCCGACATCTACGACCAAGAGAAGGTCGGTTTCATCACCAGCGGCGCGCAGATGAAGGCGTCGGCGGATTTCAAATACGACACCCGTCTGGAAGGCAACCACAACGGCGGCCATCTGTATGGCACGCAGCTGTCGGATGTCGATAAACGGGCCCTGATCGAATTCATGAAGACCCTGTAGCCCAGGGCATTGCGAAGGAGCGTTCACATGTCATTACTGCACCATTGGGAGCATGAGTTCGACAAGGTCAAGGTCCGCCTGCACGGGTTGGTCACGCGGTTGGAAATGTCTTGGAAAAAACTCGTCAACGACCTGGAACCCGAGGAGTTCCAGGCCATCGTCAAGCTGCTGCAGCGAGGTCACGACCAGGCCCGGCATGTCATCGAGCATGGCGACCTGCCGGACGACGAACCGGCCGTGCCATGGGAGTTGTCCCACGGCTTGTCGATCCTCAAGATCGGCAACCCCACGCCGTTGCCGCAAAGCGAGGACGAGCTACCGACTCGGGTACTCAAGGACGGCACCTTGCTCGGCTGCCGCAAATGGGAACTGCTGGACCTGTTGTGGAGCGAGGCGCTGCTCAAGTGGATCGAGAACCTGCGCCACCACGCGCCGTTCGCCACCAACCCGGCGCTGGTGAAAATGGACAGCGATGTGGTGCTGGCCATCGCCGGCGACTGGGGCACCGGGCCGTTCGACAGTCACGCCCCGGCGGTGGCGGTGGCTAACCAGATGCAACTGGCCCTGGCCGATTTCACCATCCACCTGGGTGACGTGTATTACGCCGGCACCCATTCCCAGGAAGACGTCGACATGGTCGGCTGGCCCCAGGGCAAGCATGGCGCGTTCACCCTCAATTCCAACCATGAGATGTACAGCGGTGCCCACGGCTATTTCAAGGAATTGTCCAAGCGTTTCCCGGTGCAGCAAGGCACCAGTTACTTTGCCTTGTACAACGATGACTGGCTGGTGGTTGGCCTCGACAGCGCCTACGCCTCGGACGCCATGAACCTGTACATGGACGGTACCCTCAACACCCAGCAGATCGAATGGATGAAGACCCTGCCCAAGCGCAAGAAACTCATGGTGCTCAGTCATCACCAGGGTTTTGATATTTCCGGGCACCACAAGACGGCGCTTTACCAACCGGTATGCGATGCCTTGGGGCGCGAGCCGGATTATTGGTATTGGGGGCATTTGCACAACGGTATCTGCTACGCGCCCCAAGGCGGATTGCATGCGCGCTGCGTCGGGCACGGAGCGATCCCCTATGGCACCACCAGCGAATTGAACGGGCATGCCGGGGTGTTGTGGTCGGAGACTCAATTGGCGGGTGACGAGGCGTATCCGCAGCGGGTGTTGAACGGGTATGTGAAGGTGCGGCTGAAGGGGGAGGAGATTGTCGAGACGTTTTATGGGGAGGATGGCAGTGTGCGGTGGTCTTCTCACTGATGATCATTCCCACGCTCTGCGTGGGAATGCAGCCCAGGACGCTCTGCGTCCCGAAAGCCGAACGCGGAGCGTCCGTTGAGGCATTCCCACGCGGAGCGTGGGAACGATCTCCAACCGAAGCGCCTGGTTTTAGCCCTGGACCGGAACGCCCTTGAGGTATGGCGCTGGCTCGGCCCCGAGGTTGTTGAGCATGCGCTCGCTGTACCAATCCACGAAGTTCACCACGCCGAACTCATAAGTCTTGGAGTACGGGCCTGGTTGGTAGGCGGTGGAGTTGATGCCGCGCTGGTTTTCTTCGGCCAGGCGACGGTCCTGGTCGTTGGTGGCGTCCCAGACCTGGCGCATGCGCGCCACGTCGTAGTCCACGCCTTCGACCGCGTCCTTGTGCACCAGCCACTTGGTGGTGACCATGGTTTCCTGGGCGCTGATCGGCCACACGGTGAACACGATGATGTGGTCGCCCATGCAGTGGTTCCACGAATGCGGCAGGTGCAGGATGCGCATCGAGCCCAGGTCCGGGTTCTTGATGCGGCCCATCAGCTTGGCGCAGCCTTGCTTGCCGTCCATGGTCATCGACACGGTGCCCTTGAGCAGCGGCATGCGCACGATGCGATTGCGCAGGCCGAAACTGGCGTGGGCGTAAGGGATCTTCTCGGCTTCCCACGCGGCGGCGGAGGCGGCCACGTGGTCCTTGAACGCCTGGTCGGCGCGCGGGTCGGTGACGTCGTCCCATTCCAGCAGGGTCTTGAGCAGTTCCGGGTGCGCGCCGCCGCAGTGGTAGCACTCGCGGTTGTTTTCCAGTACCAGCTTCCAGTTGGCTTTTTCCATCAAGGTGGTTTGCACCGCCACCTTGGTGTTTTCCATGTCGTAGGGTTCCATGTAATGGGCCAGGGTCGCCAGGAAGTCATCGATGGCCGGCGGGTTCTCCGCCAGGCTGATGAAGATGTAGCCACCGGCGGTCTTCACGTTCACGGGTTTCAAGCCGTACTGCTTCATGTCGAAGTCGGCGCCCATTTCGGTGCCGGCGAACAGCAGGCGACCGTCGAGTTCGTAGGTCCACTGGTGATAATGGCAAACCAGTTTGGCGACCTTGCCCTTGTCACTGGTGCACAACCGCGAACCACGGTGACGGCAGACGTTATGGAACGCGTGCACCACACCGTCGGCGCCGCGGATCACGATGATCGGGTTCTTGCCGACTTGCAGGGTCAGGTAGTTACCCTTGGTCGGGATTTCGCAGGTCATGCCGGCGATCAACCATTCCTTCTGGAAGATTTCCTGCATGTCGATATCGAACAGGCGCTCATCGCTGTAGAACGGCTGAGGCAGCGAGAACGTGCGCTCGCGTTCCTGTAGCATCTGTGCGGTGGCCTTGCGTGCGGGTTCCAGCGGATCGCCCAGGCTCAGGGTAGTGGTGACGTCCATCGTTTTATCCTCATGGCCCTCTACGTGACCATCAAAAAGTGGCTGATCGGTTGTGCTACGCAAGGCAGAAAATTGTGTTTGTCTGTTGGAGCGAGTGTGGGGCCGCGCAGGGGCCGAACCTTATCCATGGGCGACATGGCCCAATCTGTTCCCGACGCGCAAGCCCCGGTAGTTAAGGGCTGGTCGCGATAAGTATGTGAATGTCGCAGATAGGTAAATGGCCGTTCAGGCGCCTGCGCACAATCGCCAACATGAAGGCCGGCAGTCGGCCGTGGAGATCAGCATGTCCAATAACTTCCTGAACCCGGTCACGACCCAGACCTGGGCCAATGGCCGACATATCGTACGTTGCGTCAAAGTCATCCAGGAAACCTGGGATGTGCGCACGTTCTGCTTCATGGCCGACCAGCCAATCATGTTCTTTTTCAAGCCGGGGCAGTTTGTCACCCTGGAGCTGGAAATCGAAGGCCAGCCGATCATGCGCTCCTACACCATCTCCAGTTCGCCGTCGGTGCCCTACAGTTTTTCGGTGACCATCAAGCGCGTGCCGGGGGGCAAGGTTTCCAACTGGCTGCACGACACCCTGCATGAAGGCCAGGAGCTGGCGGTGCACGGGCCGGTGGGGTTGTTCAACGCCATCGATTTCCCGAGCCCGAAAGTCCTGTACCTGAGCGGTGGCGTGGGGATCACACCGTGCATGTCCATGGCGCGCTGGTTCTACGACACCAACGCCAATGTCGACATGACCTTTATCCACAGCGCCCGCTCGCCCAAGGACATCATCTACCACCGCGAGCTGGAACACATGGCGTCGCGGATCGACAACTTCAGCTTGCACCTGATCTGCGAAAAACATGGCCTGGGCGAGCCTTGGGCCGGGTATCGCGGTTATCTGAACCACAAGATGCTGGAATTGATGGTGCCCGACTTCCTCGAGCGCGAAGTGTTCTGTTGCGGCCCGACCCCGTACATGACCGCGGTCAAGCGCCTGCTGGAAGCGGCTGGCTACGACATGAAGCGTTATCACGAGGAATCCTTCGGCGCTACACCACCGGAAGCCCGCGCCGACGCCGTGGAGCAGGCCGAACAGGCTGCCGACGCGCCGGAAGTCGATGCGGCGGACCTGCACCTGGTGGAGTTCACCTCCTCTGGCAAGAGCATTCGCGTGGGCCCGGGCGAAACCGTGCACGCTGCGGCTGCCAAGCTCGGCATGATGATCCCCAAGGCCTGCGGCATGGGCATCTGCGGCACCTGCAAGGTGTTGAAGCTGGGCGGGGAAGTGGAGATGGATCACAACGGCGGGATCACCGAGGACGACGAGGCCGAGGGCTACATCCTGTCGTGCTGCAGCGTGCCGAAGGGGGATGTGCGGATCGAGTTCTGATCCTGCAGTGAGCCCCCTGTGGCGAGGGAGCTTGCTCCCGCTCGGCTGCGTAGCAGTCGTCGCTTTTGAAATCTTGGGGCCGCTGCGCGACCCAGCGGGAGCAAGCTCCCTCGCCACCAAAAGCGTCCCAAAGCCACCCGGGCTTTGGGAGTCGCCTTAAAGGCTCATCACTTCCCGAATATCCGCCGCCAATTCCCTTACCCGCGCTTCTTCGGTATCCCACGAGCACATGAACCGCGCGCCGCCCTTGCCGATGAAGGTGTAGAAGCGCCAGCCGCGAGCGGTCAGCGCGGCGATGGCCGGTTCCGAGAGTTGCAGGAACACGCCATTGGCCTGGACCGGGAACATCAGTTCCACGCCGGGAATGTCGCTGACCAGCTCTGCCAGCAATTGGGCGCAGTGGTTGGCGTGGCGGGCGTGCTTGAGCCAGGCCTGGTTTTGCAGCAAACCGACCCAGGGCGCGGAGAGGAAACGCATCTTCGAAGCCAGTTGCCCAGCCTGTTTGCAGCGGTAGTCGAAGTCCACGGCCAGGTCGTGATTGAAGAACAGGATCGCTTCACCCACCGCCATGCCGTTTTTCGTACCGCCAAAGCACAACACGTCCACACCGGCCTTCCAGGTCAGGTCGGCCGGGGAGCAGCCGAGGAAGGCGCAGGCGTTGGAAAAGCGCGCGCCGTCCATGTGCAGGTTCAGCCCCAGTTCCTTGCAGGTGATGCTGATGGCGCGGATTTCTTCCGGGGTGTAGACACTGCCGACTTCCGTGGCCTGGGTCAGGGTCACGACCCGGGGCTTGGGGTAGTGGATGTCCTGGCGCTTGAGGGCGATCTCGCGGATCGACTCGGGGGTCAGCTTGCCGTTTTCAGTGCGCGCGACCAACAGTTTGGAACCGTTGGAGAAGAACTCTGGCGCGCCACATTCGTCGGTTTCGACGTGGGCGGTTTCCGAGCAGATCACGCTGTGGTAACTCTGGCACAGCGACGACAGCGCCAGGGAGTTGGCCGCCGTGCCGTTGAACGCGAAGAACACTTCGCAGTCGGTTTCGAACAAGGCCCGGAAATCATCCGCCGCGCGATGGGTCCACTCGTCGTCACCGTAGGCGCGCTGGTGGCCCTGGTTGGCTTCTTCCATGGCGGCCCAGGCTTCGGGGCAAATGCCGGAATAGTTGTCGCTGGCAAACTGTTGACTCTTGTCGGTCATGGCCTTGCTCCTTGAATAGAGAGTCCTGGGTAAAGAGATCCCTGGCGGAATGCCTGGATGGGGCGTTCCATGGTTCGGCGTGTTTGGGTCCACAGCGCCGTGGTCGATACTGGTGCGCACTTTACCCAAGATTAGCGGGGGAACACACCGGATGTTGCTGTCAGAAAGTCACAAGGTCTTCGGGCCGCTATACACATGAGCCGACGTGACGGCGCCCTGGACCTGCTCAAGTGGCTGGCTCTTTTGTCGATGGTCCTCGATCATCTGCGATATGTCGGTTTTTCCGTCGATTGGTTGTATGTGCCAGGACGGTTGGCGTTCCCGTGGTTCTGCCTGGCGATGGCGGCGAACCTGGGGCGCGGTGGAACCCACGTCGCTCCATGGCGTTACCTGGGCTGGTTGCTGCTATTCAGTGCCGTCAGTGAAATCCCTTACCGCTTGTTCATTCCCGACCCCACCACCCTGAATGTGATGCCAACCCTGGTGTTGGGGTTGTTGGTGGCGCGCTGCTGGCAGACGCCCACCCTGGAGGCGCGGTGCCTGGCCGCGATGGCGTTGCTATTGGCGGCGCTGTTTTCGTCGCGGCTGATGTTCGGGTTCTTCGGTGTGCTGCTGCCGCTGGCCGCGCTACTGGTGTTGCGCCGGCCCTGGTATTTCGCGGCTTTGCCAGGGGTAGTCTGCGTGGCGGCCAATCAATGGCGAGTGTTGTATGGCGCGGCGTGGCTGGGGGATGCGGTGGCGCTCTGGGGGTTGTTGGCTTGCCTGATCGCGCCAGGGCTTGGGTGGGTGGTTTTGCGACAGGCCGGTCGTTTTCATCCTCCAGCGATGCGGCGTTGGGCGTATGGCCTTTATCCGGCGCATTTTCTGGTGTTGCTCGTGGTTCGCCAGATCGCCGCGTAACCCCTTGTGGCGAGGGAGCTTGCTCCCGCTGGGCTGCGAAGCAGCCCCAAGGCCTGAGAATACGATTTGTCAGGTCCACCGCGTTTGCCGGTTTTGCGACTGCTTCGCAGTCGAGCGGGAGCAAGCTCCCTCGCCACAGGGGCGGTGTTCCATTCCATTTGAGTGCATGTCGTAAACGCACCTTTGCGTGGCGTCCATAGGCATTTGACATGCCTGCGCCAGCCATACCATCGCATCCAAAGGGCACGACCGAACGGTCCGTGCCTCACCGAGACGAAAGGCGCACCGCCGCCGCTGGGAGAGACGCGATGTTCAGCAAGCAAGACCAAATCCAAGGCTACGATGATGCACTGCTGGCGGCGATGAACGCCGAAGAGCAACGCCAGGAAGATCACATCGAACTGATCGCGTCAGAAAACTACACCAGCAAGCGCGTGATGGAGGCCCAGGGCAGCGGCCTGACCAACAAGTACGCCGAAGGCTATCCAGGCAAGCGCTACTACGGTGGCTGCGAGCACGTCGACAAAGTCGAGGCCTTGGCCATCGAGCGCGCCAAGCAGTTGTTCGGTGCCGATTACGCCAACGTCCAGCCGCACTCCGGTTCTTCGGCCAACAGCGCCGTGTACCTGGCCCTGCTGCAGGCCGGCGACACCATCCTGGGCATGAGCCTGGCCCACGGCGGTCACCTGACCCACGGTGCCAAGGTGTCGTCCTCGGGCAAGCTCTACAACGCGGTGCAATACGGCATCGACACCACCACCGGCCTGATCGACTACGACGAAGTCGAGCGCCTGGCGGTCGAGCACAAGCCGAAAATGATCGTGGCCGGTTTCTCCGCTTACTCCAAGACCCTGGACTTCCCACGTTTCCGCCAGATCGCCGATAAGGTCGGTGCTCTGTTGTTCGTCGACATGGCCCACGTGGCCGGTCTGGTTGCCGCCGGTCTGTACCCTAATCCACTGCCTTACGCCGACGTGGTCACCACCACCACCCACAAGACCCTGCGCGGTCCACGTGGCGGCCTGATCCTGGCCAAGGCCAACGAAGAGATCGAGAAGAAGCTCAACGCCGCGGTATTCCCCGGTGCCCAGGGCGGCCCGTTGATGCACGTGATCGCCGGCAAGGCGGTGTGCTTCAAGGAAGCGGCGGAGCCTGGCTTCAAGGCTTATCAGCAGCAAGTGATCGATAACGCCCAGGCCATGGCTGGCGTGTTCATCAAGCGCGGCTACGATGTAGTGTCCGGTGGTACCGATAACCACCTGTTCCTGGTCAGCCTGATCCGTCAGGGCCTGACTGGCAAGGACGCCGATGCTGCCCTGGGCCGCGCCCACATCACCGTCAACAAGAACGCCGTGCCGAACGACCCGCAATCGCCGTTCGTGACCTCGGGCCTGCGCATCGGCACCCCGGCGGTGACCACCCGTGGTTTCAAGGTGACCCAGTGCGTCACGCTGGCCGGCTGGATCTGCGACATTCTCGACAACCTCGGCGACGCCGATGTCGAGGCCAATGTCGCGCAGCAAGTAGCGGCCCTGTGCGCGGACTTCCCGGTTTATCGCTGAGTCGGTTTTGGAGTAATGACTATGCAACGCTATTCGGGCTTCGGCCTCTTCAAACACTCTCTCAGCCATCACGAAAACTGGCAGCGGATGTGGCGTACGCCGACACCGAAAAAAGTCTACGACGTGGTCATCGTCGGCGGTGGCGGGCATGGCCTGGCGACCGCCTATTACCTGGCCAAGGAACACGGCATCACCAACGTGGCCGTGGTCGAGAAGGGCTGGTTGGGCGGCGGTAACACCGCGCGCAACACCACCATCGTGCGCTCCAACTACCTGTGGGACGAATCGGCCCACCTGTACGAACACGCGATGAAATTGTGGGAAGGCCTGTCCCAGGACCTGAACTACAACGTGATGTTCTCCCAGCGTGGCGTCTACAACCTGTGCCACACCCTGCAGGACATCCGTGATTCCGAGCGCCGGGTCAGCGCCAACCGCCTCAACGGCGTAGACGGCGAGCTGCTCAACGCCAAGCAAGTGGCCGACGAGATCCCCTACCTGGATTGCTCGAAAAACACCCGCTACCCGGTGATGGGCGCCACCGTCCAGCGTCGCGGCGGCGTGGCCCGTCACGATGCCGTGGCCTGGGGCTTTGCCCGGGCGGCGGACGCGTTGGGCGTGGACCTGATCCAGCAGACCGAAGTGATCGGTTTCCGCAAGGAAAATGGCGTGTGCATCGGCGTGGAAACCAACAAGGGCTTCATCGGCGCCAAGCGCGTCGGCGTGGTGACCGCTGGTAACTCCGGGCACATGGCCAAGCTCGCCGGCTTCCGCCTGCCGATCGAGTCCCACCCGCTGCAAGCGCTGGTGTCGGAACCGATCAAGCCAATCATCGACAGCGTGATCATGTCCAACGCCGTGCACGGCTACATCAGCCAGTCCGACAAGGGCGACCTGGTGATCGGCGCCGGTATCGACGGCTACAACGGCTACGGCCAGCGTGGTTCGTACCCGGTGATCGAACACACCATCCAGGCCATCGTCGAAATGTTCCCGGTGCTCTCGCGGGTGCGCATGAACCGTCAGTGGGGTGGCATCGTCGACACCACGCCGGACGCCTGCCCGATCATTTCCAAGACCCCGGTGCCGAACATGTTCTTCAACTGCGGTTGGGGCACCGGCGGCTTCAAGGCCACCCCGGGCTCGGGCAACGTCTTCGCTGCAAGCCTGGCCAAGGGTGAAATGCACCCACTTGCCGCGCCGTTTTCCATCGACCGTTTCCACAACGGCGCACTGATCGACGAACACGGCGCTGCTGCCGTCGCCCACTAACAGGAGAAATCCCTATGTTGCACATCTTCTGTCCTCACTGCGGCGAACTGCGCTCCGAAGAGGAATTCCATGCATCCGGCCAGGCGCACATCCCGCGTCCGCTGGATCCGAACGCCTGCACCGACGAGGAGTGGGGTGACTACATGTTCTTCCGTGACAACCCACGCGGCTTGCACCATGAACTGTGGGACCACGTCGCCGGTTGCCGCCAGTACTTCAACGTGACCCGTGACACCGTGACCTACGAGATTCTCGAAACCTACAAGATCGGCCAAAAGCCGCAGTTCACCGACAAGGCTGACAGTCCGAAAGCGGCTGCACAGGCTCTGGGAGAGAAGGTATGAGCCAGATCAATCGCCTGTCCAACGGCGGACGGATCGACCGCAACAAAGTGCTGAGCTTCACCTTCAACGGCCAGACCTACAAAGGCTTCGAGGGCGATTCCCTGGCCGCTGCACTGCTGGCCAACGGCGTCGACATCATTGGCCGCAGCTTCAAGTACTCCCGCCCGCGCGGCATCTTCGCCGCCGGCGCAGAAGAGCCGAACGCGGTGCTGCAGCTCGGGGCCACCGAAGCCACGCAGATCCCGAACGTGCGCGCCACGCAACAGGCGCTGTACCAAGGTTTGGTCGCCACCAGCACCAACGGCTGGCCGAACGTGAACAACGACATGATGGGCATTCTCGGCAAGGTCGGCGGCAAGCTGATGCCACCGGGTTTCTACTACAAAACCTTCATGTACCCGCAATCGTTCTGGATGACCTACGAGAAGTACATCCGCAAGGCCGCAGGCCTGGGTCGCTCGCCGACCGAGAACGATCCGGACACCTACGACTACATGAACCGCCACTGCGACGTGCTGGTCGTCGGCGCTGGCCCTGCTGGTTTGGCCGCCGCACTGGCCGCGGCCCGCAGCGGTGCGCGCGTCATCCTGGCCGATGAGCAGGAAGAGTTCGGCGGCAGCCTGCTCGACTCCCGCGAGAGCCTGGACGGCAAGCCCGCGACCGAATGGGTAGCTTCTGTTGTCGCGGAACTCAAGTCGATGCCCGACGTGGTGTTGCTGCCTCGTGCCACGGTGAACGGTTACCACGACCATAACTTCCTGACCATCCACGAGCGCCTCACCGATCACCTCGGTGACCGCGCACCGATCGGCCAGGTTCGCCAGCGCATCAACCGCGTCCGCGCCAAGCGCGTGGTCCTGGCGACCGGTGCCTGCGAGCGTCCGCTGGTCTACGGCAACAACGACGTGCCGGGCAACATGCTGGCCGGCGCGGTGTCCACCTACGTGCGTCGCTACGGCGTGGCACCGGGCAAGAAACTGGTGCTGAGCACCAACAACGACCATGCCTATCGCGTGGCCCTGGACTGGTTCGACGCCGGCCTGCAAGTGGTGGCCGTGGCCGACGCGCGCAGCAACCCGCGTGGCGCGCTGGTGGAAGAAGCCCGCGCCAAGGGCATCCGCATCCTCACCGGCAGCGCCGTGATCGAAGCCCGTGGCAGCAAGCGCGTCACCGGCGCACGTGTTGCCGCGATCGACGTCCGCGCCCATAAAGTCACCAGCCCTGGCGAATGGCTGGACTGCGACCTGGTGGCCAGCTCCGGCGGCTACAGCCCGGTGGTCCACCTGGCTTCGCACCTGGGCGGCAAGCCGATCTGGCGTGAAGACATCCTCGGTTTCGTACCGGGCGAAGCACCGCAAAAGCGCGTATGCGTCGGCGGCGTGAACGGTGTCTACAGCCTCGGCGATACCTTGGCCGATGGCTTTGAGGGCGGCGTGCGCGCGGCCAGCGAAGCCGGCTTCAAGGCAGTGGAAGGCGTGTTGCCCAAAGCCCTGAGCCGTCATGAAGAGCCAACCCTGGCGCTGTTCCAGGTGCCTCATGAAAAATCCACCGCACGGGCGCCGAAGCAATTCGTCGACCTGCAGAACGACGTCACTGCCGCCGCCATCGAACTCGCCACCCGCGAAGGCTTCGAGTCGGTGGAACACGTCAAGCGCTACACCGCACTGGGCTTCGGTACTGACCAGGGCAAGCTGGGCAACGTCAACGGCCTGGCCATCGCGGCTCGTTCGCTGAACGTGAGCATCCCGCAGATGGGCACCACCATGTTCCGTCCGAACTACACGCCGGTGACTTTCGGCGCGGTGGCTGGCCGGCACTGTGGGCACATCTTCGAGCCGGTGCGTTTCACCGCGCTGCACGCCTGGCATGTGAAAAACGGTGCCGAATTCGAAGACGTCGGCCAGTGGAAGCGCCCTTGGTACTTCCCGAAAAACGGTGAAGACCTGCATGCCGCGGTCAAGCGCGAATGCAAGGCCGTGCGTGACAGCGTTGGCCTGCTGGACGCCTCGACCCTGGGCAAGATCGACATCCAGGGCCCGGACGCCCGTGAGTTCCTCAACCGCGTCTACACCAACGCCTGGACCAAGCTCGACGTGGGCAAGGCCCGCTACGGCCTGATGTGCAAGGAAGACGGCATGGTCTTCGACGACGGCGTAACGGCCTGTCTGGCGGACAACCACTTCCTGATGACCACCACCACGGGTGGCGCGGCGCGCGTGTTGCAATGGCTGGAGATCTATCACCAGACTGAATGGCCGGACCTGAAGGTGTACTTCACTTCCGTCACCGACCACTGGGCGACCATGACCCTGTCGGGCCCCAACAGCCGCAAGCTGCTGAGCGAAGTCACCGACATCGACCTGGACAAGGACGCGTTCCCGTTCATGACCTGGAAGGAAGGCCTGGTGGGTGGCGTGCCGGCGCGGGTGTTCCGGATCTCGTTCACCGGTGAGCTGTCGTACGAAATCAACGTGCAGGCCGACTACGCCATGGGCGTGCTCGAGCAGATCGTCGAGGCGGGCAAGAAATACAACCTGACCCCGTACGGCACCGAGACCATGCACGTACTGCGGGCCGAGAAGGGCTTCATCATCGTCGGCCAGGACACTGACAGCTCGATGACCCCGGACGACTTGAACATGGGCTGGTGTGTAGGCCGCACCAAACCGTTCTCGTGGATCGGCTGGCGCGGCATGAATCGCGAAGATTGCGTGCGTGAAGACCGCAAGCAACTGGTGGGCCTCAAGCCGATCGACCCGAATGTCTGGCTGCCGGAAGGCGCGCAACTGGTGTTCAACACCAAGCAGGCGATCCCGATGACCATGGTTGGCCACGTGACCTCCAGCTATGCCCACAACTCCCTGGGTTATTCATTTGCCATGGGTGTGGTCAGGGGCGGCCTCAAGCGGATGGGCGAGCGCGTGTTCGCGCCATTGGCCGACGGCAGCGTGATCGAGGCAGAGATTGTTTCTTCGGTGTTCTTCGATCCGAAGGGGGATCGGCAGAATATTTGATACCTGATCGTTCCCACGCCCTGCGTGGGAATGCATCCCGGGACGCTCCGCGTCCCAAAAGCGGACGCAGAGCGTCCATGGCGGCATTCCCACGCAGAGCGTGGGAACGATCAATCTACGAGACAGGTGCTCCACATGACCGCAGTCAACGTGTACCAACAACGCCCAACCACCGGGGCCAAGGCCGAGTCGTCGCTGCACCATGCCGACCTCGCCAGCCTGGTAGGCAAGGGCCGCAAGAACGCCGGTGTGACCGTGCGCGAGAAAAAACTCCTGGGCCACCTGACCCTTCGTGGCGACGGCCACGACCCGGCGTTCGCCGCCGGCGTGCACAAGGCCCTGGGCCTGGAATTGCCAGGCGCCCTGACCGTTATCGTCAAGGGTGAAACCAGCCTGCAATGGCTCGGCCCGGACGAGTGGCTGCTGGTAGTACCCACTGGTGAAGAGTTCGCCGCCGAGCAGAAACTGCGTGAAGCTTTGGGCGACCTGCACATCCAGATCGTCAACGTCAGCGGCGGCCAGCAGATCCTTGAACTGTCCGGCCCGAACGTGCGCGACGTGCTGATGAAATCCACCAGCTACGATGTTCACCCAAGCAACTTCCCGGTGGGCAAGGCTGTGGGCACGGTGTTCGCCAAGTCGCAACTGGTGATCCGCCACACCGCCGAAGACACCTGGGAACTGGTGATTCGCCGCAGCTTCTCCGATTACTGGTGGCTGTGGTTGCAGGATGCCGCGGCTGAGTATGGGTTGAGCGTGCAGGCCTGATTTAAGTCCCTGGACTGCTTTTGTGGCGAGGGAGCTTGCTCCCGCTGGGCTGCGAAGCGGCCCTCGCTTTTGGCGGTTGCTACGCAACCGAGCGGGAGCAAGCTCCCTCGCCACAGTTAATTTGAACAGGAGTCACCGCAATGAGTCGCGCCCCAGACACATGGATTCTCACCGCCGACTGCCCCAGCGTGCTCGGTACGGTGGACGCGGTGACCCGCTTTCTGTTCGAGCAGGGCTGCTACGTCACCGAGCACCACTCCTTCGACGATCGGCTCTCGGGGCGTTTTTTCATTCGCGTGGAATTTCGCCAGCCCGATGGCTTTGATGAGCAAAACTTCCGCGCCGGCCTGGCCGAGCGGGCCGAAGCCTTTGGCATGGTCTTCGAACTGACGCCGCCCAACTACCGGCCCAAAGTCGTGATCATGGTGTCCAAGGCCGATCACTGCCTCAACGATTTGCTCTACCGCCAGCGCATCGGCCAGTTGTCCATGGACGTGGTGGCCGTGGTGTCCAACCACCCCGACCTCAAGCCGTTGGCCGACTGGCACCAGATTCCCTACTACCATTTCCCCCTGGACCCGAACGACAAGCCTTCCCAGGAGCGGCAGGTGTGGCAGGTGATCGAAGACACCGGTGCCGAGCTGGTGATCCTTGCCCGCTACATGCAAGTGCTATCGCCGGAGTTGTGCCGCAAGCTCGACGGCAAGGCGATCAACATCCATCACTCGCTGCTGCCGGGCTTCAAGGGCGCCAAGCCGTATCACCAGGCCTACAACAAGGGCGTGAAACTGGTCGGCGCGACGGCGCACTACATCAACAACGACCTGGACGAAGGCCCGATCATCGCCCAGGGCGTGGAAGTGGTGGACCACAGCCACTATCCCGAGGATTTGATCGCCAAGGGCCGGGACATCGAAGGGCTGACCCTGGCCCGGGCCGTGGGGTATCACATCGAAAGAAGGGTGTTCTTGAACGCCAATCGCACTGTCGTTCTTTAGATTTTTGGGGCCGCTTCGCAGCCCATTCGCGAGCTTGCTCGCGATGAGGCCCTTACAGACAACAAAGAAACAAAGACACAAGCACTAACCCGAGCAATCAACGCGCTGCCTGCCTGGGCAACGCAGTTCCACAAAAACAACAGCGAGGTGAAAGCATGTCTGGTAATCGTGGTGTCGTGTATCTCGGCCAAGGTAAGGTTGAAGTACAGAAAATCGACTATCCAAAAATGCAGGACCCGCGCGGCAGGAAGATTGAGCACGGTGTCATCCTGCGCGTGGTCTCCACCAACATCTGCGGCTCCGACCAGCACATGGTGCGCGGCCGTACCACGGCTCAGACCGGTCTGGTCCTGGGTCACGAAATCACTGGTGAAGTGATCGAAAAAGGCAGCGATGTCGAGAACCTGAAAATCGGTGATCTGGTGTCGGTGCCGTTCAACGTGGCTTGCGGGCGCTGCCGTTCCTGCAAAGAGCAACACACGGGCGTCTGCCTGACCGTCAACCCGGCCCGTGCCGGCGGTGCCTACGGTTACGTGGACATGGGCGATTGGACCGGCGGCCAGGCCGAATACGTGCTGGTGCCGTACGCCGACTTCAACCTGCTGAAGCTGCCGGACCGTGACAAGGCCATGGAGAAAATCCGCGACCTGACCTGCCTGTCCGACATCCTGCCGACCGGCTACCACGGCGCCGTCACTGCTGGTGTTGGCCCTGGCAGCACCGTCTACATCGCCGGTGCCGGCCCGGTTGGCCTGGCGGCCGCCGCTTCCGCACGCCTGCTGGGCGCTGCGGTGGTGATCATCGGTGACGTCAACTCAGTCCGCCTGGCTCATGCCAAGGCCCAGGGCTTTGAAATCGTCGACCTGTCCACCGACACCCCGCTGCACGAGCAAATCGCCGCACTGCTGGGCGAGCCAGAAGTGGATTGCGCCGTCGACTGCGTTGGTTTCGAAGCCCGTGGTCACGGCCATGACGGCGTCAAGCACGAAGCCCCGGCCACCGTGCTCAACTCGTTGATGCAGGTGACCCGTGTCGCCGGCAAGATCGGTATTCCCGGCCTCTACGTCACCGAAGACCCAGGCGCGATCGATGCCGCCGCCAAGATCGGTGCCCTGAGCATCCGTTTTGGCCTCGGCTGGGCCAAATCCCACAGCTTCCACACCGGCCAGACCCCGGTCATGAAGTACAACCGCCAGTTGATGCAGGCGATCATGTGGGACCGCATCAACATTGCTGAAATCGTCGGTGTGCAGGTGATCAGCCTGGATGATGCGCCGAAGGGCTATGGCGAGTTCGATGCGGGTGTGCCGAAGAAGTTTGTGATTGATCCGCATAAGTTGTTTAGTGCGGCGTAAGGTTGGAAGCAAGACGGAAAAAAGGGCGACAGTTATGTCGCCCTTTTTTGTTAGTCGTTATTTTCATTGCTCGCCGCATGCATGCACCAAGGTCCGAAGCCTATTCATTGGCGGACCTGATTGACTTGAACAGTCATAGGGTTGCGCCTGAAAGAACCATGGTATTTAAATGAAATATCCTCATAGATATGAGGGCGCAAAGACTTTATCCCCTCGCTCATCCCCTCGCCTCGGTAATAGTCAATGTCGAGTGCTTTTGAAGGCATATCGGTTACGTATACTTTTAGTACGACTGTTCGTTCGCTTTTTGAGAGCAATGAACGAGCGTATTCCTCTGCAACTCCGGGATCTGTGGCTATGTAGAATCCTTCACCCAGTACCAAGTCTTCCGGTTTGCTGTTGGCCCCTGCATATCCATCCAGAACTCCGCGGTTGAGCAAATTTTGTGCGCTGCTATCCGTAGTGCCATGGTAACCCACAGCATATTGTTTGGTCGGCGAGGGGGCTTCAGCTTTATGGGGGGATTTTTTTTGGCCCAACAAGTTTCTGAGCCCTTTGATAGGGTTAAACCCTTTAGGAAAAAAGAAGTGTCCTGTTGGATCCCGCCTATTAAGCGGATCCCCGTCGCAATAGGTATATGCATTCAGCCCACCCTTACCAAACGGACTCAAACTGTCCGGACTGTTAAAGCGCATTAATACTGGGTTGAACGCCCTGTAGCCATTACCCAACAAATAATGCCCAGTCACCGGGTCCGGCCGTTCGCCGTTGAAGCCGAGCAGGCTGAGTAGACCGTTTTCTGGGACGCGGTGGCCGTAAGGTGTGTAGGCGAGGGGGGAAAGGCCCGTTGCATCGAGCGCGTGTAATACCGAGCGTTGCAGATCGGTGGTTAATAGCGCTATGTCTAAGACGCCGTTGTGTATTTTTTGTAGCGCCAGCAGATGGTCGTCGAGCTGGAAAATCGAGCGCTGTTTCGCGCCCTGAATTTCACTGGTCAACCGATCTTTCAAGTAGAAACGTTGGATGTCGGTTTGCGCCGTTTGCCTACACTCAACCAAGCGGTCCAATGGATCATATCGATAGTAGCAGAGGGAATTTCGCTGGCTTGTCGACATGAGCTAACCTCCTAAAAGCTTCGGTGAATTGTATTACTGCTTTTCCAAAGTTCGACGATTATTGCGCCTCGCGTCGTGAAGATCAGGTCGAAGGGGTTGTTTTTATTGTGGTTGTCGAATGCGCGATGCCTTTTTTTCGTTATTGATAGCCCAATCATAAGACGGCGGGGCTAGGAAAAGAACTGAGGTATCTTCAAAGGCATTTTTCGTAACCCAGTCGGCGTCTCTATTGTAGTCTTTGACGTTTGCTTCGTGGGTAGTTTTCTCGGTCCAGGCGTTACGCATTCTCTTCTGAAAGCTTCGTGAATTAAGTTTTGGGCTGCGTTTTAATTCATAAGCTAAATCTTTTTCGAGTTGGATTACTCTGTGGCTTTCTCGTGTGAGTATTGTTTCGCGTACGGGAAAAGAGTCGACGCGGGGGGTGGCAGGTAGTTCATGTTCCGGACCGATAATTTTTGTATTTTTAAATACTTCTGTGGGTTTTTCAAAAAAACCTATGTCTGGCCTGCTAGAAGATAATTTCAAAGGTACGCCGTGAAAAACGGTTTCAAATTTAGGCTTAGGTTTTCTAAGTCCTAGCATAATCAAAGGTTTTTTAAAGGGGTTGTAATGACCAGTAGGATCTACGGTATTAACAGGGTCCCCTTGACCATATGCATAAGCGTTCAAACCACCTTTTCCGAATGGGCTCGTCGAGTCCGGGCTGTTAAACCGCATCAATACCGGATTGAACGCTCGATAACCATTACCCAATAAGTAGTGCCCGGTCATTGGGTCCGACCGCTCGCCGTTGAAACCAAGCAAGCTGAGTAAGCCAGTTTCGGGGAGCTGATGGCCGTAAGGTGTGTAGACGAGGGGCCAAGGCTGCGTTGCATTGAGCGCTTGTAATACTGAGCGGTGGTGATCGGTGGCGAGAAAAGTGGTTTGGACAGTGTCTTCCTGGCGTTGTTGCTGCGCCATGAGCTGGTCCTCCAGTTGAAAAATGGAGCACTGCGCCGTCCCCCGAACTTCTGTGGTTAGACGATCCTTGAGGTAGAAACGTTGGGAGCTGACTTGGGCTGTTGGCGTGCAATCGGCCAAGCGATCCAATGGATCGTAATGATAGCGGCAGAGCAGCGTTTCACGGTTCGCTGACATGGGCTAGATCCCTAAATGGACCGGTCTCTATACCGGCGTAACTCTTGTGGCCTGCATTCCTTTTCTTGTAAGGTTGGAAACAAGACGGAAAAACGGGCGTCAGTGATGTCGCTATTTTCTAACAGACAACGATAAAGGACGACCTTGACAGCGCGTGTGAAAATGCAGTTCGCTTGAGGCCATGTTTTTTTGAATAAGGTGTCTTGAATTATCCACGAATGTTTTTAGGCTCTAAAGTATATCTGTTGATGTAATAGGTGCGTAATGCCTCCAAATCAAAAGGAATTGGTCCTAGGCCATACATTGGTAAGTTGGTTATTATATTTGAATTGACCTTTCTACCGGCGAGCGTTACTGCTCGTCGCTCCCTGTATTTTAGTCGATGCACTTCGTCGCTGAATTTAAGTGGAGCAGAGTTTTCTAACTCTTTGTCTGGGAGGTTGGCGCCGCTTTCAATCCAGTTCGGGATGTCTTCGGGATTTGTTCTGTGTGGCGTTTCGGATTTTTCGGCAATCCAGTGTTGAGTGCTTCTTTCACTGTGTTTTTTTTGAGTCTTTGGATTTTTTACATAAGAAATGCGCTCAGGTAAATCCATGTTTTTTTGTTTTATTGGGATGTTTTGGCCAGGTTCTTCAGAGCCTCCTATTATATCTGCCGGGCGACGAGTCGATGGGGTCCTGAACCTGTATTGCTTCATGAGTGGGCGCCAAACATGGCCCGTCGGGTCGTTCCGATTCACCGGATCTGCTGCGCAGTACACATACGTATTCAACCCTCCCTCTCCAAAAGGACTCAAAGTGTCGGGGCTGTTGAACCGCATCAACACCGGGTTGAATGCCCGGTAACCATTACCCAGCAAATAATGACCCGTCACCGGGTCCGACCGTTCGCCATTGAAGCCGAGCAAGTTAAGCAAACCGTTTTCCGGCGGGCGGTGGCCGTAAGGCGTGTAGGCAAGGGCATAAGGCTGCGTTGCATTGAGCGCGTGTAATACCGAGCGTTGTTGATCGGTGGTAAGCAAAGTGGTTTCGACGGCGCCGTTCTGGCGCTGTTGTTGCGCGAGGAGTTGATCGGCCTGCTGGAAAATCGAGCGCCCTATAGAACCTTGTATCTCGCAGGTCAGGCGCTTTTGCAGATAAAAGCACTGGGTACTGGCCTGGGTCGATGGTGAACAGTCGGCCAGACGATCCAATGGGTCGTAATGGTAGCGACAGAGCGGTGTTTCACGGTTAGCAGACATGGGTTGGCTCCCTGAATGGACCGATTATTCCGGCGTAACTTTAGTGGCCTGCATTCCCTTGCTTCCCTGCTCGATTTCAAAGGAGACGGTTTGCCTCTCCTTCAAGGTTTTATAGCCTTCGCCGGATATCGCCGAGTAGTGAACGAACAATTCCTCGCCACCTTTGCCACAGGAAATGAAGCCATAGCCCTTTGCATCGTTGAACCATTTAACGGTTCCCTTGATTCGGTCGTTCATTTTTATTGTCCTGCTTGCCCGAATGGATAAAGGCGTGGTTGCCCATGGCCTTGTTTTCGTTGACACGACGGGAGCTTAGGATCGGGGCAAATCGTTGCCTACTGTCAGAGTTGACAGTAGGCAATACCGAGAGGGAATAACCGATTGCAAGTGATATTCAGATGACTGTCATGAGGCGATCATGCCAGGGCTTGCGCCTGCAATCGTCGGCCGATCACGTCCAGCACGTCGCAGCCATCGCGCAACGGAATCGCCAGGAGCAGGGCGAAGTCGTGGAGGACGACGGCGTCGGAACTGATCTCCTCGCGGAAGGCGATGTTTTCCAGTAGTTGGGTGGCGGCACGGATGCGGTAGGCGGCGGTTTCGTAGAGGACGTCGAGGGGGGCTTGGGTGTCGATGAGCAGGGTGGCGGGGGTGCAGTCGACGCCGGTGATGGGGATGTATCGGTTCATTGGGTAGATCTCCCGTAGCTTGGTGGATGCCGCCACTCACTCGTCGCCAAACGAATGGGTGGCAGCTGTACGCGGGTTGGCGAACCGGATAGCTACGGACTCCGGCAGACCTCAGGTCTCCCGCGCACAACTACCATTAAGTAGTTTTTCGAGTGCAAAAGCCCGTGCCAAAAAGCAGGGCTTCTGACCGTAGTTTATCGAGTCGCCAAACCCGAGTCGCCATGTGGACGACGGGAAGAACTATAGGCATCGCCTATTGGGCTGGGCAAGGCTCGCTGTTGCGGGGGATTTCCCAAGTATTTGTGGGATTTTTGGTCGTGAGTATTCAGGCAGGAACACCGCTTCCATTGTGGTGAGGGGATTTATCCCCCCTGGGCTGCGAAGCGGCCCCCAAACCAGACAACTCGGTGCGTCAGGAAGATCGAGTTCGCGGCTTTAGGGCTGCTGCGCAGCCCAGCGGGGATAAATCCCCTCGCCACAAAGGGAGAGCAGTCCCCTGCTTTTCAGATACCAGCGGCGAGCGCTTCGCACTCGAGCGGGAGCAAGCTCCCTCGCCACCCGGTTATTGGTGTGCAGTCGCGGCCTCGACCCGGTCGCAGAATTCAGGGTAGAAACCCCGGGCGCTGGGGCCTTGGCAATAGTCTTGCGCCTGGGTCAGGGCATCGGCGCTGAAGTCCAGGCTACGGGGCATGCTGGCGAAGGTGACGTAGCCATCCTGTTGCGTCTTGATGGCGTCGAAGCCTTGCATGTCGTAGACCAGCTCCACGTCATCATCGGCCAGCAGGCGCGCCTTGACCGTCACTTGCGTGTACTGCTTACCCCCCGGTGCGCCGTTGAGCGCCGCCAGGCCATGGCCGACAACCCGCAGCAGGTCCGCAACCCAGGCGTTGCTGTCATCCGCGGCGGTGTTTGGACGGTAGCGCAACGTCAGCGTTTGCTGGTCGCGGGTCACATCGGTAAGCGTCGGGGCGGAGCGCTTGATGCGGTGTTCGATGGTCAGCCAGGTCTTTTGTTCTTCGCTGGTGCCGTCGGCCAGTTCCGGATTCAGCGGGCCACGCTGGTACTCGTTGACGCCCAGGACAATGAGCATGCCCGTCAGGATGACGGCGAGGGCCGCGCCGCCGATTTTTACGTTCATAGGCAAACTCTGCAGGAGAAAGCCGCACTGTACGGTAACGGTGCAGGCGATGGCAGGGCGCCTTGAAATGCTGTGCAGGAACAGTGACGCGTTTGCCATTCCCGATCAAAGCAACAGGTTGAAGTAGTCTGCGTCCATTAACTTGCACATTTTGGTGTCCGGGCTTTCGCAGCGATTATTCACCCACCCTGAAAAGGCCGGTTCCAATATCTGCTGATACTCCATATTCAGATTTATGTCCCCGTACCGGCACGTGACGGTCGCCGTTGTGGCTGCCTGTCTGTCCTCGTCGGCTTCATGGATAACGTACTCGGCGCCTTCGAATTGCAGCCTTGCCGGGTCGACCACGTCCACCAGGCTTTCGCTCTCCCATTCGTGGTTGTCTTGTGCCTCGACGAAAAAAACATCTTCCACCGATTCAATGTTTTTATGGATGTCAGTGACGGCAGGGCAGGTTATTTCACCGGCATGGGCGTGGCCGATGATCAGCAAAAGCAACGCCGCGCCTCCAGCCAGTATTTTTCTCATGTGCCAGGCTCCAGGGCTCAGATCAACGATTCACGGCTTTGGTCGGGCGGGCTACTGTCAATGTTGTCAGTTATTTATGTCAATTCAGAACTGTATATGGATGTTTGGTAACTTATAGCTATAAGAAAAAGCGCAGTTTTCATTGAATCAGACACTTCTGACGGGCTTGGAAGATTTTTCTGTAGTGGCTATCGGCCACTCCTGTAATACGTTTAGGAACAATCTGCATCCGCTCCAGTCCAACGCTCGCTTTACGCCGCTCTTGATGAGCGGCTTTTTCATGGTCTAGAGGATGTCCCGGATGAAGGTTTCACGTGGTTTTGCTCTGTCTTGCCTGTTGACGCTGGCTGCCAGCCCAGCCTTCGCGCAGTTCAGTCTCAGTGATGCAGCCAATGTGGTGTCGGCGATGCAGGGCAACCAAGGCGAACAGGGCGAGGGCGCCGTGGCCGCCGCGCCGAAAGCCGCCGGGTTGCTCAACACCTTGGGATCGGAACTCAAGATCACGCCGGAACAGGCCATCGGCGGTGCCGGTGCGATGCTGGGGCTGGCGAAGAACCAACTCAGCGAGCCGCAGTTTTCCGAGTTGAGCAAAAGTGTTCCGGGCCTGGATCAGATCGCTGGGAACAGCGCCATCGGCGGGCTCAATGGCCTGGGCGGTTTGCTCGGGGGCGGATCGGAGAAGCATGCACTGCTCGACGGCTTGCTGGGCAACGTCAAGGACACCGGCGACCTGAACAATGCCTTCAGTGCGCTGGGCATGGACAGCGGCATGATCGGCCAGTTTGCCCCGATTATCTTGCAGTACCTCGGCCAACAGGGCGTGGCAGGTTCGTTGCTGCAGAATCTGGGGGGGATCTGGGGTACGGGGGCGGGTGTTTGATGAAGGTGGCGACATCGAAAATCCGCCACGGAACCATCAAAACCTCAAGCTGAAATAGTCGGCGTTCACCGGCTTGCAGGAGTAGGTGTCCCGACTGGCGCAATGGTTGGCCGACCAGGGCAAGGACGCCGGCTCCTGGACGTCAAGATAATCCAGCGTGAGGTTGTTCTCGCCGTAATTGCAGCTAATGATCACTCTCCTCGGCACCTGTTCATCTTCGTCGGGTTCATGGACCGCGAACTCAGCACCGTTGAATTGCTGCACCGCCGGATTGGCCTCCTGTCCAAGGTCTTGGCTCTGCCATTCGCGATCATCCTGAATTTCTACTGTTTCAGTGGTGCCATGGATGAGTGTTGTAGCCGGACAGGTGACTTCTGCGGCATGAACATGGCCGATTATCAGTAAGCAAATTCCTGCGCCGCCATCAGTCATTAAGTTTCTCATGGGCTTGCCTCCACAATGTGTCCCGGCGACATGTTTGCGGCTGTGCTTGGTGAGGGCTACTGTCAATGCTGACAGTTGTTTATGTTGATTTGGAATTAGTTGGTTCTTGACTGTTAACCTTTGGCGATAATTAACTCAAACTTCATGAAAAGCGGAAACGTCTGAAGGATTAACAGATGGGGCGGTTTTTTCAGGGTTCCGATGACGTTCGGGATGAAGGTTTCACGCGGTTTTGCTCTGTCTTGCCTGCTGACGCTGGCCGTCAGCCCGGCCTTCGCGCTGTTCAGTCTCAGTGATGTGGCCAATGTGTGTCGGCGATGCAGGGCAATCAAGGCGGGCAGGGCGAAGGCGCCATTGCCGCCGCGCCGAAAGCCGCCGGGCTGCTCAACACCCTGGGCTCGGAACTCAAGATCACGCCGGAACAGGCCGTGGGCGGGGCCGGTGCGATGCTCGGTCTGGCGAAAAACCAGCTCAGCGCGCCGCAGTTTTCCGAGTTGGGCAAAAGCGTGCCGGGTCTTGATCAGATTGCTGGTAACAGTGCCATCGGCGGGCTCAATGGCCTGGGCGGTTTGCTCGGTGGCGGGTCGGACAAAAACGCGTTACTCGACGGGTTGCTGGTAACGTCAAGGACACCAATGATTTGAACAACGCCTTCAGCGCGCTGGGCATGGACAGCGACATGATCGGGCAGTTTGCTCCGATTATTCTGCAGTACCTTGGTCAGCAGGGTGTTGCCGGTTCGCTGTTGCAGAACTTGGGGGTATTTGCGGGAGCGGTGCGGGGGGGTGATGAGGGTAGCGACTTCGAAAACCCGCCACAGGGGGTACCAGAATCTGTCAGGGATGACAGTTTTTATGTTGATTTGGAATTAGATGTACGAAAGGTAATGTCAAACACCGCATGGCACAAGCCAGTGAAACCAGATTGTTTGGTCCCGGAAAGTCAAGTGCCATGCTTGCGGGATGCAGTCTTCAAGCCTTGTATATTATTTCGTGACATAGCTTGGCTTATGATCGCCTTAATACTTGTCCTCGCATCCGCAGCTCTTCAGTTCTCTCTCTTGTTCTTGGAGCTCTTGCCTGCTGTGCGGCATCCAGTGCTTCCTCATAGTTTGGTAAACCAGTAGTTGCTAACCCGAAAGAAGGAGGATCGCGTTGGAGGCCTGCGTCAGGGTTGTGGCTGGAGGTCGAAGATGCAGCATCCATTTGGTTCCCATGCGCCACCGCTTCCGGTCTATTTCGCAGCTCAACTACTGCAGTGTCATTTGGGTCATAGATAACGCCGAAACGGCGTCGACGCCCACTGCCACTATTCTCGCGCGTGGACGAGATTGCGGAGGCGCGGCGTGGAGAGATAGGTGAAGAAGTTGGTGATATGGCCTCTCTCGTATCTATTGAACTTATTGAGGATGATGAACTATGCCGTGATATGGAGTCCGTTACATATCTTTCTTCGGTGTTCCAACCGAACGTAGGGTTCCCTGGGCTCTTTGTGGCTCGAAGTGCTACACGTGCTCGGGCGTTGCGCATCCAAATCAGCGTTTTATTAATGATCGATTGCGCTAAATGCCCATTAGGGTCGCTTTTGTTTACCGGATCCCCTGCGCAATACGCATACGCATTCACCCCACCCTCCCCAAACGGACTCAAACTGTCCGGGCTATTAAACCGCATCAACACCGGATTGAACGCCCGATACCCATGCCCCAACAAATAATGCCCCGTCACCGGATCCGGCCGTTCGCCGTTAAACCCAAGCAAACTGAGCAAGCCGTTTTCCGCCGGGCGGTGGCCGTAAGGCGTATAGGCGAGAGGATGCGGTCGGGTCGCATCGAGGGCGTTCAATACCGAACGCTGTTGATCGGTCGCCAGCAGCGTGGTGTCGCCCCTTGCATCCTCGCGCCGTAGTTGCGCCAACAGTTGGTCGTCGTGTTGAAAGACGCTGTGTTGCACCGCTCCCTGTATTTCGGTCGCCAATCGGCTCTTGCAATAAAAACGCTGGGTGCGGGCCTCGGCGGAGGGCGCACAATCGGTCAGGCGATCGAGCGGGTCGTAGTGGTACCGGCACAATACGATTTCGCGAGGGGCAGTAGGCATGCACCGGGCTCCATGCAAGGGTCCAAAAATCCGGACCTCCAGCATCGAAGGTTTTCCCGCCGCTGCCTACTATCAGAACTGTTAGGAATCCATTGTTTCGCTACGCAACGCCGCAATCCGCCGATCCTTTTCAGTCCACAGCTGGTTAACCCAATCCTGCACATGCTGGCGAAACACCGGGTCGTTCTCGTAATCCCCCTGCCACAGCGCTGGGTCCAGCTCGCGGGTCTGGATGTCGATGATGACCCGGGGCACCGCGCCGCTGATCAAATCCCAGAACCCGGGAATCCGTTCCTGCGGGTACACCACTGTCACGTCCAGTACGGCATCGAGTTGTTCACCCATGGCCGCCAACACGAATGCCACGCCCCCGGCCTTGGGTTTGAGCAGGTGGGTGAAGGGTGACTGTTGCTGTTGGCTTTTGGCGGCGGTGAAGCGCGTGCCTTCGAGGTAGTTGACCACGGTGACCGGCTGGCGCTTGAACAGCTCGCAGGCGGCCTTGGTGATTTCCAGGTCCTTGCCGGCCAGTTCCGGGTTCTTGGCCAGGAAGGCCTTGGTGTAGCGTTTCATGAAGGGGTAGTCCAACGCCCACCAGGCCAGCCCCAGGAACGGCACCCAGATCAGTTCCTTCTTGAGGAAGAACTTGAAGAATGGCGTGCGCCGGTTGAGGGTCTGGACCAGGGCGGGGATGTCGACCCAGGATTGGTGATTGCTGATCACCAGGTAAGAGGTGTCGCGACGCAAGTTACCGCCGCCGCGGATGTCCCAGCGGGTGGGGATGCACAGGGCGAAGATCAGTTTGTCGATTTCGGCCCAGGTCTCGGCGATCCACATCACCGCCCACGAGGCGTAGTCGCGAAAGCGCCCGGGCAGGATCAGTTTGAGCAGGGCGAACACCATCAGCGGCCCGAACAGCACCAGGGTGTTGAGCAATAACAGCAGCGTGACGAAACAGCCGGTGAGCAGGCGGCGCATACATGACTCTTGCAAGCGGGTGGGCGGGCCATGATAAGCAGCTTCCGGCGGCAGGCCAAATCGGCGTGGACAAATGTTTCACTTGGGCTTGGCTAAACTGGATGGGCTTTTGTGGCGAGGGAGCTTGCTCTCGCTGGGCTGCGAAGCGGCCCCCAATTGGCGGCGATGGCCAGACCGATTTGCGACTGCTGCGCAGCCGAGCGGGAGCAAGCTCCCTCGCCACAGGGATGTTTAACCGAACGAATTCATCAGCAACGGTCTAAAACCCCACTCCCACAATGGAAGCCCTGACTACATGAAATCAGTTCTAGCCCTGCTTACCCTGGTGGCCCTTCCAGTGCTGGCCGCCGAGCCGACCCTGTACGGGCGCTACGAATACATCGCGCTGCCGGAAATCGGTGGTGAAGTGCTCAAGGCCAAGATGGACACTGGCGCGTTGACCGCCTCGCTGTCGGCCAAGGACATCGAAACGTTCACCCGCGACGGTGATGACTGGGTGCGCTTCCGCCTGGCGACCAAAGGTGCGAGCAATAAACTCTACGAGCACAAGATCGCGCGCATCAGCAAGATCAAGACCCGCTCTGAAGAAGACGAGGACGACGACGAAAAAATTGCGCCGACCAAGCGCCCGGTGGTGGATCTGGAGCTGTGCCTGGGTAACGTCAAGCGCACCGTGGAGGTCAACCTGACCGACCGCAGCAGTTTCAACTACCCGTTGTTGATTGGTGCCAAGGCATTGCGCGAGTTTGGCGCGGCGGTGAATCCGGCGCGGCGGTTTACGGCGGATAAGCCGGACTGCTGATTTCCCTGATTGACGTGCCCCAAGCCTTGGGGCACCGTTCCGGCAACTTTATTGCCGGGCTCGCAAGCCATGCCTCATATCCTGATTGTCGAAGACGAAGCCGCCATCGCCGATACGCTGGTGTTTGCCCTGCAAGGGGAGGGGTTCGACACCACGTGGCTGAGCCTTGGCGCCGCCGCCCTCGATCACCAGAAGAACACCCCGGCCGACCTGATCATCCTCGATGTGGGCCTGCCGGATATCAGCGGATTCGAGACGTGTAAAAATCTCAGACGTTTCAGCGACGTTCCGGTCATCTTTCTGACAGCCCGGGATGGCGAGATCGACCGGGTCGTGGGCCTGGAGATCGGTGCCGACGATTATGTGGTCAAGCCCTTCAGCCCCCGCGAAGTGGCGGCCCGGGTTCGGGCGATTCTCAAGCGCGTGGCGCCGCGACCGGCGGCGGACTCAAGCACAGCGTTGTTCCAGGTGGACAGCGACCGGGTGCAGATCAACTATCGCGGCAAACCGCTGAACCTCACGCGTCACGAATTTCGCCTGCTGAACTGTCTGTTGGAACAGCCCGAACGGGTCTTCAGCCGCGAACAATTGCTCGACGCCCTGGGCGTGGCCAGTGATGCCGGCTATGAGCGCAGCATCGACAGCCATATCAAGAGCGTGCGCGCCAAGTTGCGCCTGGTGAGGGCCGAAGCCGAACCGATCCAGACCCACCGAGGCCTGGGCTACAGCTACAGTCCGGGGCACAGCTGATGTCGCTGGGGATCCGGATTTTCCTGGTCTATGTGCTGTTTATCGGTTTGACCGGGTATTTCGTGCTCAATACGGTCATGGAAGAAATCCGCCCCGGCGTGCGCCAGTCCACCGAAGAAACCTTGGTGGACACGGCCAACCTGATGGCCGAGATCCTGCGGGACGATTTCAAGGCCGGCACCCTCAACCAGAATCGCTGGCCGCAGTTGCTCAAGGCCTACGGCGAGCGCCAGCCGGCGGCGACGATCTGGGGCTTGCCGAAAAACCAGGTCAGCCATCGCATCTACGTCACGGATGCCAAGGGTATCGTGGTGCTCGATTCCAGTGGCGTGGCGGTGGGCCAGGATTATTCGCGCTGGAACGACGTTTACCTGACCCTGCGCGGCCACTACGGCGCCCGTTCGACCCGCAGCGTTGCCGATGATCCAACGTCTTCGGTGATGCACGTCGGTGCGCCGATCCGCGACAGCGGCCGGATCATCGGTGTCGTCACCGTGGCCAAGCCCAACAGTTCGCTGCAGCCCTATGTCGACCGCACGGAGCGGCGCCTGCTGGCCTACGGCGCCGGGCTGATCGTGCTCGGTCTGCTGCTGGGGGCTTTGTTGTCATGGTGGCTCAGCGCAGCATTGCGGCGTTTGACGAGCTACGCCCAGGCGGTCAGCCAGGGACGCCGGGTGGAAGTGCCGCATTATCGCGGCGGCGAGTTCGAGCAACTGGCGGGGGCGGTGGAGCACATGCGCACCCAACTCGAAGGCAAGGCCTACGTCGAGCGTTACGTGCACACCCTGACCCACGAGCTCAAGAGCCCGCTGGCGGCGATCCGCGGCGCTGCCGAACTGCTGCAAAGTGATATGCCGGCGGCCCAGCACCAGCGTTTCGTCAGCAACATCGAGAGTGAAAGCGTGCGCATGCAGCAGTTGATCGAACGCTTGCTCAACCTGGCCCAGATCGAGCAACGACAGGGGTTGGAGGACGTGGTCGCTGTGCCGCTGGTGGCTTTGCTGGATGAGTTGCTGGAAGCGCGCGGTGGTTGGATCGAAAGTCGTCAGCTAAAGGTCGAGCAACGTATTGCCGCCGACCTGACCCTAACGGGTGAGACATTTCTGTTGCGCCAGGCCCTGGGTAATCTGCTGGAAAACGCCCTGGACTTTACTCCCGCCCATGGATTGCTGCGCATCAGCGCCGAACGAATCGACAACCACGTCGAGATCCGCTTGTTCAATCAGGCCGAACCGATTCCCGACTACGCCCTGCCACGCCTGAGCGAGCGTTTCTACTCCTTGCCGCGCCCGGACAGCGGTCGCAAGAGCACTGGCCTGGGGCTCAACTTCGTGGAGGAAGTGGTGCAGTTGCATGGCGGTGAATTCAGGATTGGCAACGTCGAGGGTGGGGTGGAGGTGGTGCTGCGCTTGCCTTGAGAAAAATTTGGTTAATTTTGTTATTGGTTAATTTACATAATCATTTTTTAGGTTTAGTTTTCGCTTAGCACTGACGAACAATAACTAGACCTGTCAGCACGCCCTGCCTTACGGCGAGATGGCTTTCGGTTCGTTGGTCCTATTCGTGGCTACACAACCGGGAGCATGAGCATGGTAAGCCTCTGGCAAAAATTGCAGGCCAAGTTGCTGCGCGCCTTCGCCAAGCGAATGAAGGCGAAGTTCACCTATGACCCCGCGCGGTTTCCGTTGCGCGCCGTGGCCGAACAAACCATTGCAACCCCATGGGGACCCGCGCGGGCGTTGTTCTACTGGCCCCATTCCCAGGTATCGACGACGCTGCCGGTGTATCTGAATTTCCACGGGGGTGGTTTTGTCGCCGGAACGCCCGAACATGACGATAGCTATTGCCGTCGACTGGCCCACAACCTGAATTGCCTGGTGGTCAACCTGGACTATGCGCTGGCGCCAGAGCAGGTCTTTCCCGCAGCGCCGCGGCAATGCTTTGCGGTACTGGAGTGGTTGGCGGGCCAGGCCGAAGCGTTGGGTATCGATCCCCAGCGGATCGCCGTCGGTGGTCATAGCGCCGGCGGTAATCTGGCCGCGGTGGTGGCGGGCCTGGCGCGGGGGCATCGAAGACTGAAGGTGGTGCATCAATTGATCGATTATGCGGCGCTGGACCTGGCCCAAGACCCAGCGCTGAAGACCTCCACCGTTGCCCGTCCCTTGCTCGGTGTCGGCCTGATGCGCTTCTTCATGCGCTGTTACCTGAGCGATCCGGCGCAGGCGCTCGATCCGTTGGCGTCGCCCTTGCTGTCGCCGGTCGATTCGCTGGTGGGGATGCCGGCGGCCACGGTGATCACCGCGCAGTACGATATCTTGCGTGGCGAGGGCGAGGCCTACGCCGAAAAGTTGCGTCAGGCCGGCGTGCCAGTGCGGTTGCGAATGTTTGAAGGCTGCGACCACATGTTCACCCACCTGGGGCCGGACGAGTCGGCCGAGGAGGCCTGGCAACTGATGGAGGATTCCCTGCGCGAAGCTTTCCAGGTCGTGGATGTGGCGGAGGCCGGCGTTCGCGCCCAGCACGACGATGGCAGTCTCCACACAATCTCCACAATCGCTCCATAAGCCCAGCACACAGCCACTCCAGACTCTCCCTCATTCGAACAGGGAGAGCCCCACATGAACCGCAGTCTCGCCATAAAACTGGGCATGATCGCCCTATTGATTCTCTTGTTGATGGTCCCGTTGTTGATGATCAACGGGCTCATTGATGAGCGCCAGGAACTGCGTGACGGTGTGCTGCAGGACATCGCCCGCAGCTCCAGCTACAACCAGCAACTGATCGGGCCGATGATCGTGGTGCCGTTTCGCAAGAGCGTGAAGGTCTGGAATACCAACGAGAAGACCGGCGTGCGTTTCCTGGAAACCGTCGAGCGAGCAGGTGAGTTGTATTTTTTACCGGAGCAGTTTGAACTCGACGGCCAGGTCCGCACCGAAACCCGTGCCCGGGGCATCTACGAAGCGCGTTTATTCCATGCCGATAACCGGATCGATGGCCGCTTCAAGGTGCCTGAGCGCTACGGTGTCGCTGCCAAGGACTTTGCCGACTACCGCTTCGACGAGCCATACCTGAGCGTCGGCATCAGCGATATTCGCGGCATCGAGAATGCGCTGACGCTGACGCTGAACCAACAGACCGTCGACTTCCTGCCTGGCTCGCGGCTCGGCTGGCTGGGGCAGGGTGTGCATGTGCCGCTGCCAATGATCACCGCCCAGGGCGGCCCTGAGCTGACCTTCGGTTTTGACCTGCGCCTGCAAGGCACCGGCGAGTTCCAGATTCTGCCAGTGGGCAAATCCACCAAGGTGCACCTGTCGGCCGACTGGCCACATCCCAGCTTCATTGGCAACTACCTGCCCACCAATCGCGAGATCAATGAGCAGGGTTTCAGTGCCGACTGGCAGACGTCGTTTTTCTCCACCAACCTTCTGGAAACACTGCAAGCCTGCGAACCAAGCGACAGTTGTGAAGCGTTCCGCAGCCGGGCCTTCGGTGTGAGTTTCATCGACCCGGTGGACCAGTACCTCAAGAGCGACCGGGCGATCAAATATGCGTTGCTGTTCGTCGCCCTGACCTTCGCCGGCTTCTTCCTTTTCGAAGTGCTCAAGAGCCTGGCGGTGCATCCGGTGCAGTACGCCTTGGTGGGTGTGGCGCTGGCGTTCTTTTACCTGTTGCTGCTGTCATTGTCGGAGCACATTGGCTTCGCCTTGGCCTACCTGGCGTCGGCCAGTGCCTGTGTATTGCTGATCGGCTTCTATGTCTGCCATGTGCTGCGCAGCGTCAGCCATGGCCTGGGATTTTCGGCGGGGCTGGCGGGCTTGTACGGTTTGCTCTACGGCTTGTTGAGCGCAGAGGACTACGCGTTGTTGATGGGTTCGCTGTTGCTGTTCGGCCTGCTGGGGGTGTTCATGGTGCTGACCCGCAAGCTGGACTGGTACGGGGTTGGCGCGAAGCCGGCGGCGGCGATGAGCTTTGATCTGGGAGAGGTGAAATGAGCCGGTCGCTCGGGTTGCGTGAGGATCAGCGAGTGCGCGAAGTGTTGGTGATGCGCATTGCCGGGTTGTTCCCGCTGGATCCGGTGCGCTGCCATCGCGAGCAGGCTCGTTCCCACAAGGTGCAACACGATTCTATGTGGGAGCGAGCCTGCTCGCGATGAGGCCGGCACAGCTTGTGCAGCGTTAGACCCGGGGCACTGTTTCAAGCATTGATGGCCGCAAACTGACCTCGGCAAACCACGCCGCCAGTTGTGGATGGGCCCTACGCCATTCAAGGTCGGGATGGCGCAGGTCCAGGTAGCCCAAGGCACACGCCACGCTGATGGAGGCCACGTCGAAGTGGCAGGCCAGTTCGGCAATCGCCTCGGCTTCGAGCATGCCCAAGGCGCGGCGAATCTTGTCCCGCTGCGCCTCGAGCCAGTCGTCCCAGTGCTTTTCCGCCGGGCGTAGCGCGGTTTCGTAACGGATCATCACCGCCGCATCCATGATCCCGTCGGCCAGGGAGGCCAGGGTCAGGCGCCGCCAGCGGGCCGCGCCATCGCGGGGGATCAGCGGGTTGCCGACGTGCTGGTGGTCGAGGTAATCGAGAATGACCCGGCTGTCGTGGATGACACTGCCGTTGGCCAGGCGCAGGGCCGGGATCTTGCTCAACGGGTTGTCATCGATGAGCGCCCGATCCGGCTTGACCGGCGTGAGCTGGCTGAGCTGCAATGCCACGCGATCCTGCTGACCGGTTTCGTGCAGCAGCACCAGGACCTTGCGAACGAAAGGCGAAGCGGGGTTGTGGAACAGCGTCATGCTGGGGGTGGACATGCAAAGTCTCCTCGATTGGCGGGCAGGACTTAGCCTAGACAGTTCCGGTGCGGCTGGCGAGTGGCCGCGTCCGGCTGAGCTTATCCGCGCTTGAGCAATCCCCAGGTCCCCAGCACCGTCGGAACCCCCAGGCCCACCCAGGCCACTGCATCCCACATCCCATCGCCCAGCAGCGCCGAAAACAACCCTGCTGCGCTCAGTACGCCAATCACCACGGGAATACCAAACACCTTCCAGAAACTCGACTGCCGAGGCCTCACGAGACGACCTCCGTGCCGACGGCTGCGCGCTTGGCCGCTTTACGCCGCACCAGCCACAGGTAGACGCCGCTGCCGAGGACGATGATGGTGAGCACGTCGAGGGTGGCCCAGAAGATCTGCATCGGCCGGCCACCGTAGTCGCCGAAGTGCAGTGGCAGGGACAGGCTCATGACATCCATGTACCACGGCCGCTCGGCCACGGCGGTGACCTCCAGGGTGCTGGCGTCGATCAATACCGGCGTCAGCAAATGCGAGGTCAGGTGGGTGCCGCCTTTCATGAACACGCCGTAGTGGTGTTGGCTGGAAAACAATGTGCCGGGGAAGGCAATGAAGCTCGGTTCCATGCCCGGCGCGACGTCCTTGGCGATGTCGAGCAAGCGGGTAGCCGGAGCCAATTGCGTCAGTGGCGGGGCGTTGCGATAGGGTTCGACCATGGCGCTGAGGCTGTCGTTGCGCCAGGCGGCGATGATCAGGTCGGCGCACGCGGCAATCACGCCGGTGACGCCAACGGTGAGCGCCCAGACCAGCGTGACCACGCCGATCAGGTTGTGCAGGTCGAGCCAGCGCAGGCGCGTGGATTTGTCCTGGCGCACCGTGGCGAACTTCAACCGGCGCATGAACGGCAGGTACAGGACCACCCCGGAAACGATGGCGATCACGAACAACAGCCCCATGAACGCCAGCAGCAACTTGCCCGGCAAACCCGCGAACATATCCACGTGCAGGCGCAACATGACCATCATGAAACCGCCGTTGGCCGAGGGCATTTCCAGGGCCTCGCCGGTGCGCGCATCGAGCATGAAGGTATGGGAGGAGTTGGGCTCGGTGTCCGGTGTCGGCGCCATGATGGTGAAGATGCCGTTGGGCTCGTCTTCGTCCCAGCCAAAATACTGGACCACTTCACCCGGACGATGGGCCTTGGCCTTTTCCACCAATTGCTGGAGGTCCAGGTGTGGCGTGTCGGCAGGCATCTCCCGGAACTCGGGGGCGTCGCCCAGCAGATGTTCGATTTCATGATGGAAAATCAGCGGCAGCCCGGTGATCGCCAGCATCAGCAGGAACACCGTGCAGATCAGGCTGGTCCAGGTGTGGACGAAGGACCAGCGGCGGATGGTTTTGCTTTTCATGATGGTTCCAAATGCAAAAAGGCCGTTTGCGGCGAGCACACTATTGACTCAAGGCGCCAATCCATTGTGGCGAGGGAGCTTGCTCCCGCTGGGCTGCGCAGCAGCCCCTCTTGTATGAGCGCTGCGCACTCAAGCGGGAGCAAGCTCCCTCGCCACGGATCCATTCACTTCGACGAGTAACATTGCACTCAGCGGCGTGCCCTCAAAAGGTTTTGCAAATGCTAACCGTTTACCATTTGTAATTCACGCTGGCGACGACGTTGCGTTGGTCGCCGTAGTAGCAGTAGGAACCGTCACAAGTGGACAGGTAGTCCTTGTTGAAGACGTTTTTTGCGTCCACCGCCACCGATACCCCTTTGAGCGAGTTGTTCAGGCGCCCCAGGTCGTAATGGGCCGACGCGTCATACACGGTATAGGAGCCGACGTGGCCCCAATCGGTGTTGGTGGTGTTGCCATAGGTGTCGCCGACATAACGCACACCCGCGCCGACACCGAAACCGTCCAGCGGGCCGTTGTGCCAGGTGTAATCGGCCCAGGCTGTGGCCTGGTGACGCGGCACCTGGGTCATGCGCTTGCCTTCTTCAGCCACGGTGCCTTTGGTGATTTCGCTGTCGTTGTAGGTGTATGAGCCGATCAGCTTGAGGCTGTCGGTCACGTCACCGGACGCCTCCAGTTCCAGGCCGCGTACTCGTACTTCACCCACTTGGCGGGTGATGTTGTTTTCAGTGACGGAGTTGTTCTGCTGGGTCAGGTCGAACACCGCCGCCGTCAGCAAGGTTTTGGTGCCGGGCGGCTGGTACTTGATGCCCACCTCGTACTGTTCGCCTTCGGTCGGCTTGAACGCGTCGGTGCTGTTGACGGTTGAACCCGCCGCCGCCTGGAACGACTGGGCAAAGGAAATGTACGGCGTCACCCCATTATCGAAGACGTAACTCAGCGCCGCGTTGCCGCTGAATTTCTTGTCGCGCTGGGTGTTGGTCGCACCGGCCTGGTTGTGGAACTCGGTGCCGGTGTGGATCCAGTCCTCACGACCACCGAGGGTCAGGCGCCAGTTGTCCAGGGCGATCTGGTCCTGGACGTAGAGACCGGTTTGCTGGGTCTTCTGGTTGTAGTCGTACATGGTGAAATACTGAACGTTGGAAAAGTCCTGTCCGTAGATCGGGTTATGGATATTGCTGTCGGGAACACCAGTGGAACCCCACAGCCAACGCGAATTGCTGTTGGAGCGCTGGTGATCCAGGCCTAGCAGCAAGGTGTGGCTCAGGCTTGCCGTTTGGAAGTCGGCCTGGAAGTTGTTGTCGACGGCGAACTGGCTGATGTCTTCGTCAACAATCCCGGCGCTGCGCTTGACTGTACCGTCGGGGCTTACTGCTTGATCAGGAGGAAATGTTCCCGCGGTGATGCCTTGGGACTCCAGATCACTCTTGGTATAACGCAAATTCTGGCGGAACTGCCAGGTGTCGTTCAGGCGATGTTCGAAGTTGTAGCCCAGGGCGTAGTAGGTACGGTCGTAGAATTCCCAATCCGGATCGCCGAGGTTCTTGTGGTGGGAAATCTTGCCCGCCGGCGAAGACAGCTTGGTGCCTTGCAGCGGCAAGAACTGCCCGGTGATGCCGGTGTCGTCGCGGGTGTACTGGGACAGGAAGGTCAGGCGGGTGTCGTCGTTGATGTTCCAGGTCAGGCTCGGCGCGAGGTTGTAGCGCTTGTCCGGGATGTGATCGACCTGGGAATTGCTGTCACGTACGGTGCCGCTGAGCCGATAGAGGAACTGACCTTCGTCATCGACCTTGCCGGTGCTGTCGAAATTGATCTGCTTGTGTTCGTAGCTGCCGGCCTGCAATTCGACTTCATGGCTGCTCTCGGCTTGCGGGCGACGGCTGACCATGTCCAGCATGCCGCCAGGTGGCGTCTGGCCGTAGACCGAAGACGCCGGGCCGCGCAGCACGGCGATGCGCTCCAGGTTCCAGGGCTCGATTTTCGGCGTGATGTAGTTGCCCTTGGGCAGCGGCAGGCCATCGAGGAATTGGGTCGGGATGAAGCCACGGACCAACAGCCAGTCGTTGCGCGAATCCGAGCCGTAGCCGCTGCTCTGCACACCGGCGGTGTAGCGCAGGGCGTCATTGAGGTTGAGGACCGAACGGTCTTCCATCTGCTGGCGCGTGACCACGGAAACTGAGCGCGGCAGTTCGACAATCGGCGTATCCGTCTTGGTGCCGGCGGCAGTGCGGGTGGCGACGTAGCCCTCGGTCGGGCCCCACGCGGTTTCGCTGACGCCGGCGCCGATCACGCTGGTTTCCGGCAGGGCCATGACGCCTTCAGGTACAGCCACCAGGCTGTAGGTGCCGGCGCCGCTTTGTTCCAGTTGCAGGCCGGTGCCGCGCAAGGCCTGGCGCAATGCGCCGGTGGCGTCGAACTGGCCCTGGACCGGGGCCGAGGTCTTGCCCGAGGCCAAAGACGGATTCAGGCTCAGGGCGAGGCCAGCCTGGCTGGCGATCTGGTTCAAGGTGCTGGCCAGTGGCGCGGCAGGCAGGTTGTAGGTGCGCACGCTCGAGGCCTGTTCGGCGGCCAGTAGCGGGCCGCTGGCGAAGGGAGTGGCGAAGGCAATGGCGATTGCCAACAGGCTGGGGCGCAACAGGGTGTCTAGCGGGCGGGACATACGGCGGCTCCTGAATGGAAATATTTCTCAATTGCCTGGGTGCCGGATGAAAATTGAAAAGTGATAGGGCTGGATGAAAATAATTTAGATTCAGTTTTTAGATCGGCCTGGGTTTTGTGGTGTGTGGGGTGGCCGCTTCGCGAGCAGGCTCGCTCCCACATTTTTGACCGGGTCGCCCGCAATATTGTGTGCGCCGCCATCCCCTTGTGGGAGCGGGCTTGCCCGCGAAGGCGGCCTGCCTGACACAACATCCCTCAGGGCTTGGCCCCGTTCCTCGGTTCCACGACCACCCACCACTTCGTGTGATATCCGACCTGCACCGGCAAGGTCGGCAGCAGGGCGGTCAAGGCCAGGTCGGTGTCGTGCAGCGGGAAACTGCCGGTGATGCGCAAATCCGCCACTTGCGGCTCCACACCCAGGTAGCCGCGACGATAGCGCCCCAGCTCATGGACCAAATCTTCAAGACGGGCGTTATCCACCACCAGCATGCCGCGGGTCCAGGCATCGGCGCCGGGGTTCAAGGCGAGGGTCGGCCCGAGGCCGTCGCGGCGCATCAGCACTTGTTGGCCTTCGCGCAGGATCTGTTCCTGGTCCGTGGCCTGGGGATGCGCCGCCACAGCGGATTTCAACACGCTCAGGCGCGTGCCTTCGTCTTCACGCTTGACCAGGAATCGTGTGCCCAAGGCGCGCAGGCGGCCTTCACGGGTCTCGACGATGAACGGACGCGGGTCGTCGTGACCGGTTTCAACCAGGATCTCGCCTTCCTGCAGGACGATGCGGCGCTGCTTGTCATCGAAACGCACGTCCAGGGCACTGTGGGTGTTGAGGTTGATCAGCGTGCCGTCGTCCAGGCGCAGGGTGCGCTGTTCGCCTGTCGCGGTGCGCTGATCGGCCAGCCAGTAATCCAGCGGCAGGTAACGATCGCCGGCAAACAGCGCCAGGCCGATGGCCGCGATAACGCTGGCCAGGCCGCTGCCGACCTTGCGTATCCGGCGACGAATGCTCACCCGCGATTGCAGCAACGCGGCGCGCGCCGGCCCGTTGGCCACACTGAAGCGTTGCTCAAGCATGCCCAGCTGTCGCCAGGCCCGGGCGTGTTCTTCGTCGGCGGCATGCCATTGGGCGAAGGCTTCACGTTCCTGGGCGCTGCTCGAGTCCAGGGACAGCTGCCAGGCAATGGCGGCATCCAGCACGCTGGCCGAGACCGGTTTGGCATGGGCCTGACTCATGTCGGCTCACCATAAAGTGCGATGTAGCACTGGCGGATGCCTTGGGCGAGATACTGCCGTACGCGCGGCACCGAAACCCCCAGGCGCTCGGCGATTTCGGCGTGGCCGAGGCCGTCGAGGCGGTTATAGAGGAAGGCTGCGCGGGCCTTGCTCGACAGTTTGCCAAGCAGGCGATCGATGGCCTTGAGGTCTTCGAGAATGATTTGCTGTTCTTCCACCGAGGGCTGCTCGGCCTCGGGAATCAGCATCAGTTCGGTGAGGTAGGCCTGCTCCAGTGCCGCTCGACGGAAATAATCGAACAACAGGCCCTTGGCGATGGCCACCAGAAACGCCCGCGGTTCGCGGGGCGCCTTCAGCTCTTCGCGACCCAGCAAGCGCACAAAGGTGTCCTGGCTCAGGTCCTCGGCCCGTTGCGAACACGCCACGTTGCGTCGCAGCCAGGCCAATAGCCAACCACGATGGTCACGGTATAACGCACCAACCAGATCACTGTGGGGGCTAGGGACTGACGACACGGAGCATCACCGATGTTTTAAGTAACGAGAATTGTTCGCGATTGTGTCAGAGGCGGGGGCGGGAAAGCAATTGGCGCCGGTCGGGCGGCGTGGGATAAGGAAATTGAGGCCGGGTTCTGCGTGGGAGCGAGCTTGCTCCCACAGGGTAGTGTGTTCATCTTCAAGGTGAGTCAAAGCGAAGGCGCTTGCTGCCGCCGTTTCCATTGGCTCAGCCGTTGTTGCAGGTCAAGCGGGCTCAGGATCTGTTGCTGGCGGGCGCGGCTGAACAGGATCAGCGCCAGTTCTGCCGTGGCCAGGGCGTCGGCACTGGCGTTATGGCGGTCGAAGACTTGCAGCTTGAACCAGTCGATCCACTCGTCCAGGCCCGATTTGCGCAGGTTGGCCTGGGGACAAAGCATCGGGGCCAGGTCCGCCACGTCGAGGAATGAATGCTGCAGGCGATAGCCCAAGTAGTCTTTCAAGGCGCGCCCGAGCATGTGGGAATCGAACGGCGCGTGAAAGGCCAGCAGCGGACTGTCGCCGACGAACTCCATGAACGCCAGCAGCGCCTCGGCCGGGTCGCTGCCGGCGGCAATGGCGCTGGGCGCCAGGCCATGGATCAGCACACTGGGTCCGAGTTTCTGTTTATCGCATTGCAAGGTGCGTTCGAACTGCTGGCTGAAGTCGATGGCGCCGTCTTCGATGACCACCGCGCCGATGGACAGCACCTGGTCCTTGTTCAGGTTCAATCCGGTGGTTTCCAGGTCCAGCACGACCCAGCGTTGTTCCCGCAGATCGCATTCACCCAAGGCTGAAGCCGCCGGCAGGCGTTCCAGGCGCCTCTGCATTTCTTCGGACAACATTGGTTGGGCTGGGCGCAACCAGGAAAAAATGCTCACAACTGATACCTCAGCGTCAGGCTGCTTTGCAGGCGTTGGGCCTGGCGCAGGGATTCGCGCAGGATACGTCGGTCCAGATGGTTGAGGCTGTCGGGGTCGACGCGGTTGGAGTAGGGCAGGTTCTCGCGGGTTTGCAATTGATGTTGCTGCATGCGGGTCTGTTGAATGAAGTGATAGGCCTCTTCGTAGGCTGCGCCATCGAGCGGTTCGATCACTTGCTTGTCGACCAATTGCCGCAAGCGCTCCAGGGTATTGTTGGCTTCGATGCCGTTGGCCAGCGCCAGCAGACGGGCGCCGTCGACGAAGGGCGTCAGGCCTTGCACTTTCAAATCGAGGGTGGCTTTTTCGCCGTTCTTGCGACTCAGCACGAAATCCCGGAAGCGGCCCACGGGCGGGCGGTGGCGCAGGGCGTTTTCGGCCATCATGCGTTGGAACAAACGGTTATCGGCCACTTGATCGAGGATCTGCCGGCGCAACTGCTCGCAGCCTTGCTCATCGCCCCAGACCACCCGCAGGTCGAAATAGATGCTCGAGCCCAGCAGGTTTTCCGGGGTTGCTTCGCGAATGAATGCCGAAAAACGCCGGGCCCATTCAGCTCGGGACAGGCACAGCTCGGGGTTGCCGGCCATGATGTTGCCCTTGCACAAGGTGAAGCCGCACAAGGCCAGGCTCTGGTTGATCTGCTGGGCGATGGGCAGTAGCAGGCCGCGAATCTGCGCGGCATGGGCGGCGTCCCGGGCCTCGAACAAAATGCCGTTGTCCTGGTCGGTGTGCAGGGTTTGTTCGCGCCGGCCTTCACTGCCGAAGCACAGCCAACTGAACGGCACGCCTGGGTCACCTTTGTCGATCAGGGTCAGCTCGATGACCCGGCATACGGTGTGATCGTTGAGCAGGGTGATGATGTGGGTGATCTGGGTCGATGACGCGCCGTGGGCTAGCATGCGTTCCACCAGTTGGCCGATCTCGCCGCGCAGGGCCACGAGGTTTTCCACCTTGGGCGCGTTGCGAATGGTCCGGGCCAGGTGCACCAGGTCGACGCGCTGCAAGGAAAACAGATCGCGCTCCGACACCACGCCACACAGGCGTTGGTCCTTGACCAGGCAGACGTGGGCGATGTGCCGTTCGGTCATGGCGATGGCCGCATCGAAGGCGCTGTGGTCCGGCGAGAGGAAAAACGGTGCCTGAGTCATGTGTCCTACGATGGCTTGGGAAAAATCCCCGGCCCCATCGGCCACCACCTGCCGCAGGTCGCGCAAGGTGAAGATTCCCACCGGAGCTTTCTGTTCATTAACCACCACGATGCTGCCGACCTGCTGGTCGTGCATCAGCTTCACGGCTTCGCGCAGCGGCGTGTCCGGGCTGCAACTGACTGGATGGCGCATCGCCAGTTCGCCCAGTCGCGTGTTGAGGGAATACTGGGTGCCCAGGGTTTGCGCAGACTTTTGCTGGACCTGTTGATTGACCTGGTCGAGCAGGCTGCTGACCCCGCGCAGGGCGAAGTCGCGAAACGGGCCGGACAGGGCGAACAGCTTGATGAAGGCCAGTTTGTTCAACTGCAGGCAGAACGTGTCTTCGCCGGCCCGGTGTTCGGTGCGCGTGGCCCGTTCGCCCAGCAGCGCGGCGAGGGGGAAACATTCGCCGGTGGTGATTTCGAAGGTCGTCTCGGTTCCACCCTTGGCCGTATGCGGACGTTCACCTACCACCCGGCCTTGCTTGACGATGTAAAAGTGCTCCACCGGGCCGTCGGCTGGTTTGATGATGGTTTCGCCCGGGGCATAAAAACGCAGCAGGCATTGCTCCACCAGATAGGCCAGGTGAGCGTTTTCCATCTGGTTGAACGGTGGGAAACGCTGGAGAAACTGCAGTGTTCCCTGGATGTTTTGCAACACCGCGGTTTTCCCTGCCTGGGTGAAGGCGTCCGCTTTTTTCATAACCATTACGCAGTCTTTTTTGAATTGTTGTGGTCGATCTGTTCTCCCATGGTCGGCCCCTCAGAGCGGGGTGCCCATTGGACGTAAGTCTAGGTCGCGGCCTAGGGGTGAACTTACGGAAAAAACCTACGCCAAGCGTCAGAAAAATCTTCATTAAATGTTCTTGGAAAAAAATCCGACGAAGTGCACATTGAAGCGCCGCAGAACGATGTCTGACCACTGTGCCAGGGGATCGATTTAAAGAACGTAGAGAGCACCATGTCCGACCACGATATTTTGAGTGACGCCGAGCGCGAGGCGCTGAGTGCCGTCATGCTGGAACCCGACCTGCCGCCGCAGCGCGTCTTGATCGTCGATGACGACAAGGACGCTCGTGAGCTGCTGTCGGAGATCCTGGCGTTGGACGGGATTCACTGCATGACCGCCGCCAGTGGTGAAACGGCACTCAAGATGCTGGAAACCAAGCCATCGATCGGCCTGTTGATCACCGACCTGCGGATGGGCAATGTTGATGGGCTGGAACTTATTCGCCTGGTGCGCGAGTCTCCGCGGGCGGCGCTGCCGATCATCATCGTATCGGGCGATGCCGACGTGAAGGACGCCATCGAAGCCATGCACCTGAGCGTGGTGGACTTTCTGCTCAAGCCGATCGATACCGACAAGTTGCTGGGGTTGGTCAAGCATGAGTTGGGGATGGATCTCTAGCCTGTCGTGAGAATGGCGCTATCGGGTGCTTTTGTGGCGAGGGAGCTTGCTCCCGCTCGGTTGCGCAGCGACCGCAGTGCAGGTCAATAAGATTCCGAACGCTGGAAAAGGGTCTGCTTCGCAGCCCAGCGGGAGCAAGCTCCCTCGCCACAAAAGCGCTCATGTATTTGCAAATGAAAAAGCCCTGATCTTTCGATCAGGGCTTTTTTCGTTGTCACGGCTGCTCAATCACAACCCATTGGCTGCCTTGAACTCACGACGACGACGGTGCAACACCGGCTCGGTGTAGCCGTTAGGCTGCTTCGTGCCTTCGATCACCAGCTCGACCGCCGCCTGGAAGGCGATGTTGCGGTCGAAGTCTGGTGCCAGCGGACGGTACAGCGGGTCGCTGGCGTTCTGGCGGTCGACCACCGGCGCCATGCGCTTGAGGCTTTCCATCACCTGGTCTTGGGTAACGATGCCGTGGCGCAGCCAGTTGGCGATGTGCTGGCTGGAGATACGCAGCGTCGCACGGTCTTCCATCAGGCCGATGTCGTTGATGTCCGGCACTTTGGAGCAGCCCACGCCCTGGTCGATCCAGCGCACCACGTAGCCAAGGATGCCCTGGGCATTGTTGTCCAGTTCGTTCTTGATCTGCTCCGGCGTCCAGTTCGGGTTGACGGCCAGCGGGATGGTCAGGATGTCGTCCACCGATGCTCGCGCGCGCTTGGCCAGCTCGGCCTGGCGGGCGAACACGTCGACCTTGTGGTAATGCAGCGCGTGCAGGGCCGCGGCGGTCGGCGAGGGAACCCATGCGGTGTTGGCGCCGGCCAGCGGATGAGCGATTTTCTGTTCGAGCATCGCCGCCATCAGGTCCGGCATCGCCCACATGCCCTTGCCGATTTGCGCACGGCCTTGCAGGCCGGTGCTCAAGCCGATGTCGACGTTCCAGTTCTCATACGCGCCGATCCACTTCTCGGCTTTCATGTCGGCCTTGCGCACCATCGGGCCGGCTTCCATGGAGGTGTGGATCTCGTCGCCGGTACGGTCGAGGAAGCCGGTGTTGATGAACACCACGCGCTCGCTGGCGGCCTTGATGCAGGCCTTGAGGTTGACCGTGGTACGGCGTTCCTCGTCCATGATCCCGACCTTGAGGGTATTGCGCGGCAGGTTCAGTACGTCTTCGACACGGCCGAACAGCTCGTTGGTGAACGCAGCTTCTTCCGGACCGTGCATCTTCGGCTTGACGATGTACACCGAGCCGGTGCGGCTGTTGCGACGGCTGGTGTTGCCGTTGAGGCTGTGGATCGCTGCCAGGCTGGTGATCAGGCCGTCGAGAATACCTTCCGGCACTTCGTTGCCGTGCTGGTCCAGGATCGCGTCGATGGTCATCAGGTGGCCGACGTTACGCACGAACAACAGCGAGCGGCCGTGCAGGGTCACGCTCGAACCGTCGACGGCGGTGTAGACACGGTCGGGGTTCATGGTGCGGGTGAACGTCTGGCCGCCTTTGGCGACTTCTTCAGCCAGGTCGCCTTTCATCAGGCCGAGCCAGTTGCGGTAGATCACCACTTTGTCATCGGCATCGACGGCGGCGACCGAGTCTTCGCAGTCCATGATGGTGGTCAGCGCGGCTTCCATCAGGATGTCTTTGACGCCAGCGGCGTCAGTCTGGCCGACCGGGGTGCTGGCATCGATCTGGATTTCGAAGTGCAGGCCGTTGTGTTTCAACAGCACGGTGGTCGGTGCCGAGGCATCGCCCTGGAAGCCGATCAACTGGGCATCGTCACGCAGGCCGCTGTTGCTGCCGCCCTTGAGGGTGACCACCAGTTTGCCGTCGACGATTTTGTAAGCAATGGAGTCGACATGGGAGCCGGCCGCCAGGGGCGCGGCTTCGTCGAGGAAGGCACGGGCGAAGGCGATGACCTTGTCGCCGCGGACCTTGTTGTAGCCTTTGCCTTTTTCCGCGCCATCGGCTTCGCTGATGGCATCGGTGCCGTACAGCGCGTCATACAGCGAACCCCAGCGGGCGTTCGATGCGTTGAGGGCGAAGCGGGCGTTCATCACCGGCACCACCAGCTGCGGGCCGGCCATGCGGGCGATTTCGTCATCGACGTTTTGGGTCGTAGCCTGGAAATCCGCCGCTTCTGGCAGCAGGTATCCAATGTCTTGCAGGAAGGCTTTGTAAGCCACGGCGTCGTGGGCCTGGTCAGCACGGGCCTGGTGCCAGGCATCGATCCGCGCCTGGAAATCATCGCGTTTGGCGAGTAGGGCTTTGTTCTTCGGCGCCAGGTCGTGGATGACCTTGTCGGCACCGGCCCAGAACGCGTCGGCGGTGAGGCCGGTTCCGGGAATGGCTTCGTTATTCACGAAGTCGAACAGGACTTTGGCGACCTGCAGGCCACCGACTTGAACGTGTTCAGTCATTGCTTGCCTCACTCTGCTCAGCTATTTCGCTTTTCAGCTCTTCGATTTTGACAATGAAGCCTCGGGACATTTAAAGCACAAACCCCGGAACCAGTACATGCCATCGCTGGCGGCTGGGTGGTAAGCCTTGCTGACGGGGCTTTTCAGGGATGCGACTGCGCCTTAAGCAGACATCGGTACAACGTTATGTAGTGCTCGCTGCGGCATACTACATGATCAATTGCGGTTGTGAAAATTAGACTAATTGCGTCGTTCCGCGACCGACTAAAGCAGTACAGTCACGGCGCGGTATAGGATGTTCTCAAAAAAGCGGATCATTGTTCCAGATAAATCTAATTAATGTACACATTGTCCCGTGGCGAGGGAGCTTGCTCCCGCTGGAGTGCGAAGCGCTCCCCTGTTTAGGGGGGGCTACTGCGTAGCCCAGCGGGAGCAAGCTCCCTCGCCACGAAAGCAGGGCGGTGCCGATTCATGGCTTGCCTATACTGTCCCTTCCCCAACAAGAGGACTGCGCCATGGACCACCTCGTCATCACTGTTTTCGCCCCGGACAAGCCCGGGCAGGTCGAGCGCATTGCCGATTGCATCGCCGACCACGGCGGTAACTGGCTGGAAAGCCGCATGTCGCGCCTGGCTGGGCAGTTTGCCGGGATCTTGCGAATCGGCGCTCCCGCCGAGGCCCATGAGGAACTGATCGAAGCCTTGCAGGGGCTATCGACTTACGACATCCGCGTGTTGATCGCTGAAAGCGCCCTTGAGGAGTCCTGCACCTGGAAACCCATCACCATGGAGCTGGTGGGCAACGACCGTCCCGGCATAGTGAGGGACATCACCCGGCTGTTGAGCGAGCAGGGCGTCAATGTCGAGCGTCTGGTGACTTACGTCCGGCCGGCGCCGATGAGCAGCGAGCTGCTGTTCCACGCCGAAGCGATCCTGGGGGTGCCCTTGACCCTGTCGCTGGAGACGTTGCAGGAACGCCTGGAGACCCTGGCCGATGAGTTGATGGTGGAGCTCAAGCTCAGCGACGAAGCGTGACGAAGGTTATCCAAGGAAAAACTGCGTCTGCCTGTGGATAACCTGTAGAGACCCGGCTCCAGCCCAAGCCCGCCGGGCCTCGGCGAGGAATGCTCAAAAAATCATCAGTTTTCAAGGGCTTGTGCACAAACGGCGGGGATCACGTTGTGGATAACCTTGGGAAGGATGAGCGCAGGCCACGCCAGACGTGGCCTGTAGAGGTTTGTGCGTTTTTTGATCAGCTGCGCCGACGCATGCTGATCACCGCATCGACGCTGTACACCGCCAGCCCGGCCCAGATAAACAGGAACGCCACCAGTGTGCTGGACGACAGGTGCTCACCAAACAGCATCACGGCGAGCAGCAGCACCAGCGTCGGCGCGATGTACTGGAGAAAACCGATGGTAGTGTAGGGCAAATGCCGTGTTGCGGCGTTGAAGCACACCAACGGCACCAGCGTCACGGGGCCTGCCGCCACCAGCCACCAGGCTTCGGAGGTGGTCCAGAATGCCGCCTGGGCACTGGTGGCCGTGGGATTGAACAGTAACCAGGCGATGGCGATCGGCACCAGCATCCAGGTTTCTACCACCAGCCCCGGCAATGCCTTGACCGGTGCCTGCTTGCGGATCAACCCGTAGAAGCCGAAGGTCAGCGCCAGCACCAGTGACACCCAGGGCAGGCTGCCCACTTGCCAGACCTGCTGCGCCACACCGACCGCCGCCAAACCCACCGCCAACCACTGCATGCGGCGCAGGCGCTCGCCGAGGATCAACATGCCCAGCAATACGTTCACCAGCGGGTTGATGTAGTAACCCAGGCTGGCTTCGAGCATGCGCTCGTTGTTCACCGCCCAGACGTAGGTCAGCCAGTTGGCTGCGATCAGCGTCCCGCTCAGGGCGAGGATAGCCAGGCGCTGTGGGTTGTCCCGCAGTTCGCGCCACCAGCCCGGGTGTTTCCAGACCAGCAGCAACGCCGCGCCGAACAGGGCCGACCACAGCACCCGATGGATGATGATCTCCACCGACGGCACGCTGGCGATGGCCTTGAAGTAGATCGGGAACAGACCCCAGATGATGTAGGCACTCAGGCCCAGGATATACCCGCGACGCGGGTTGGCGGCTTGCATGCAGAATCCTTGCTTAGGCAGCTAACAAAGGCGTGATTGTAAGGAGATTTGTCGGGTCGTGCTGTGAACCTTTGTGAGCGTTTCACTGCAATTCCTTGCGGGAGCGAGCTTGCTCGCGATAGCGGTGGATCAGTCGACAAGGGCGTCGAATGTTCGATCGCAATCGCGAGCAAGCTCGCTCCCAGAGGGGATCCGCAGTGGTCGTCAGAACAGCTTCAACGGCTCTTCATTGAGCGCCGCCAGTTGCTCGCGCAACGCCAATACCTGGTCGCCCCAGTAACGTTCGCTGCCGAACCACGGGAAGCTGCGGGGGAAGGCCGGGTCGTCCCAGCGCCGCGCCAGCCAGGCGCTGTAGTGCATCAGGCGCAGTGCCCGCAGTGGCTCGATCAGTGCCAGTTCTCGCGGGTCGAAGTCGTGGAACTCTCGGTAGCCGTCCATCAGTTCCGACAGTTGGCCCAGGCATTCCTGGCGATCGCCGGCGAGCATCATCCACAAATCCTGCACCGCCGGGCCCATGCGGCAGTCGTCCAGGTCGACGATGTGGAACACCTCGTCGCGGCACATCATGTTGCCGGGGTGGCAATCGCCGTGCATGCGGATGCTCTTGTGGGGCGTGGCGGCGTAGACCTCTTCGACACGCTTGAGCAGATCCCTGGCCACCGACTCGTAGGCCGGCAGCAGGCTACGAGGGACGAAGCCGCTTGCCAGCACAGTGGCCAGTGAATCGTGGCCGAAGTTTTTCACGGCCAAGGCTTCACGATGCTCGAACGGACGGGTCGCCCCGACTGCGTGCAGGCGCCCGAGCAATTGCCCCAGGCGATAGAGCTGGTCGAGGTTGCCCGGCTCCGGTGCACGACCGCCGCGACGGGGAAACAGGGTGAAACGAAACCCGGCGTGTTCGTGCAGGCTGGTGCCGTTGTGGATCAGTGGCGCGACCACGGGCACTTCGTATTCGGCCAGCTCGAAGGTGAAGCTGTGCTCTTCCAGGATCGCTTCGTTGGTCCAGCGCTGAGGGCGATAGAACTTGGCGATCAGCGGCTCGGAATCTTCGATGCCGACCTGATAGACGCGGTTCTCGTAGCTGTTGAGGGCCAACACGCGGGCGTCGCTGAGGAAACCGATGCTTTCAACGGCATCGAGTACCAGGTCGGGCGTGAGGGTTTCAAACGGATGGGACATGCTGACTCCTGCGCAGCGGCAGGGCTGCCGCGTCCGGCCCAGCATGGTAGCGCAAAGCAGCCTGGATTGATCGGTGAGACTTGCACCGTTGTGGCGAGGGAGCTTGCTCCCGCTTGGGTGCGAAGCGCCCAAAGAAGAAGGGCGCGCTGCGCAACCCAGCGGGAGCAAGCTCCCTCGCCACGAAGTGTTATGTCCCCGGTCCAGACAAGGGTCAGGCGCCGATGACCCCGCCGTCTTCGCGGGTAATCACCATCACCGACGATCGCGGCTTACCGTTGGGCAGGTGCTCGGGGAAGGTTGAGCCGCCGCTGGGATGCTGGATACCGACAAACATAGCCTTGTAGTCCGGCGAGAAGCTGATCCCGGTCACTTCGCAGCCCACCGGCCCGACCATGAAACGACGGATTTCACCGCTGTTGGGATCGGCGCAGAGCATCTGGTTATTGCCCATGCCGGCGAAGTCCCCGGCGTTGCTCGAGTCGCCGTCGGTCTGGATCCACAGGCGTCCGCCTTTGTCGAAGCCCAGGCCATCGGGGCTGTTGAACATGTTCTGGGGGGTGATGTTGGAGGAACCGCCCTTTGGCGTGCCGGCATGTACCGCCGGGTTGCCGGCGACCACGAACAGGTCCCAGGCGAAGGTCTTGGCGGCGTGATCGTCGCGGTCGGTGCGCCAGCGCAGGATCTGCCCGTAGACGTTCTTGGCTCGAGGGTTAGGCCCGTCCACCGGTTGGCCGGCGTCGCCGCGTTTGGAGTTGTTGGTCAGGGTGCAATAGACCTGGCCGTCTTTCGGGCTGACCACGATCCACTCCGGGCGGTCCATGCGGGTGGCGCCAACGGCGCTGGCGGCCAGGCGTGCATGGATGAGAACTTCGGCCTGGTCGGCGAAACCGCTGCTGGCGTCGAGGCCGTTCTTGCCATGGGTCAGCTCGATCCACTGGCCTTGGCCTTTGGGATGGTCCGGGTTGCCGTCGCCGGCATCGAAGCGCGCGACATACAAGGTGCCATGGTCCAGCAGGTTGCGATTGGCCTTGGCGTTCTTGTGATTGATGCGCTCGCGGCTGACGAACTTGTAGATGAATTCGCCACGCTCATCATCGCCCATGTACACCACGGCGCGACCGTCATTGGTTTGCGCCAGGGCGGCGTTTTCGTGTTTGAAGCGGCCCAGGGCGGTGCGTTTTACCGGGGTGGATTGCGGATCGAACGGGTCGATTTCCACTACCCAGCCGTGGCGATTGAGTTCGTTGGGGTTCTTCGCCAGGTCAAAGCGCGGGTCGTGCAAGTGCCAGTTGATTTCACTGCTGGTGACTGTGGCGCCATAGCGTTTCTGGGCCGCGTCGAACTGCAGGTCCGACTTGCTGCTGCCGAAGCAGTCAGTGAAGTTCTCTTCACAGGTCAGGTAGGTGCCCCAAGGCGTCATGCCGTTGGCGCAGTTCTGAAAGGTGCCCAGCACTTTCTTGCCGCTCTTGTCTGCGCTGGTTTTCAGCAGGTCGTGCCCGGCGGCTGGGCCACGCAGGCGAATCGGTGTGTTGCCGTGGATCCTGCGGTTGTAGCGCGATTCCTGGACGAATTGCCATTGGCCGCGCCGACGCTGGATTTCGATCACCGAGACGCCTTCGCTGGCCTGGGCCTTGCGCACGTCTTCGGCCGACTGTGGCTGGCCGCCGTGAGGGAACAGGTATTGGTAGTTGGTGTATTCGTTGTTGATCGCCATCAGCGCCCGGTTGTTGTCGCCGGGGAACGGGAACAGGCTCATGCCGTCGTTGTTGTCGCCGAACTGCACTTCTTGTGCGCGGGCGGTGCCGTTGCCACTGGGGTCGAACGCCGGTGCATTTTTCTGCAGGGGTTGGCCCCAACTGATCAGCACCGAGGCTTTGTAGCCCTGCGGCAAGGTGATGGTGTCAGTCGTGGCGGCGGCGATGCTGTTGAAGCCCAGCAGCCGGCTGTTGCCTTCGCTCACGGCGGCGGCCAGCACGCTGCGGCTCAGCAGGTTGCCGCCCAGGAACATCGCCGCGCCGCATAGGGCGCCGGCGCTGATGAAACTGCGCCGGCTCAGGCCGACGATCTTTTCCAGGTCGGTGGATTGGTTTTCTTCTAATAGGCTCATCTCAGGCTCCCTGCTGGTTTTGGCAGTCACCTTAAAGCGGGTCGATGAAACTATTGTTGCAACACGCTACAGCGGTGTGCCGAGCAGCACATTTGTCGCTGAAAACGTCACTTGCACCGGTGAGCCGCCTTCCAAATGCTGCTTTTGTAGCTCAAGCGGGTCGGCCAGGGCGCACAGCGTCTGGCCGTTGGGCAGGCTGATGCGCACTTCGCTGGGGCCGTCTTCGGCGGCGTCGACCTGTTCGATCATGCCGCGCAGCGTATTGATCCGCGTTTTTTCCACTTGCTCGACAGGGTGTAATTCCAGCCAGCCGGCCTTGATCAGCGCCACCACGTTGGTGCCGACATCCAGCTCCAGGCGCAGCGTGCTGTCGTGGGTAATCTGGGCTTCGATGACCAGGCCCCGGGCCAGCTCCAGGCGTACCCGGTCGTTGTGCCCCTGGGCCTCGATGCCCAGGACCTTGCCATACAATTGATTACGGGCGCTGGTGCGCAGCATCAGGCGACTGAGCAGGCCCAGGTCGTCGGCATCCTCGCTCGCTTCCAATAGTTGTGTTTGCAGCGCTTGCAGGCGCAGATACAGGCGCAGCACGCGTTGGCCTTCCTCCGACAGCCTGGCGCCGCCACCGCCCTTGCCGCCAACACTGCGCTCCACCAACGGTTGGTCGGCGAGGTTGTTCAACTCATCGATGGCATCCCACGCCGCCTTGTAGCTCAGGCCCGCGCTCTTGGCGGCGCGGGTGATCGAACCTTGTTCGGCGATGTGCTGCAACAGGGCGATGCGTTGTGGTCGCCGAGCGATGTGCTGGGTCAGAAGCGTGGGCAAGGACATGACGGAAAACTGCGTGCAAAGGTCGATGAGCGGACGTTGGCGCCTTGGGCGTGGCGCGTCAAGCCGACTCTCCGGGTTTCGGCGTGCGAGCGAGGCAGTACACATCGACCCGCGCAGCGCCGGCATCGAGCAGCAGGGCGGCCAGCGCCTGGGCGGTGGCGCCCGTGGTGAGCACGTCGTCGACCAACGCCAAGTGACGGTTGTGCAACGCAGCCTGGGGTGCCAGGGCAAAGGCCTGACGCAGGTTTCGCCGCCGAGCCCTGGCATCGAGTGCCTGTTGGGCGGGGGTGTCCTGGGTGCGTCGCAGCAGGTGTTCTTCGCAAGGGATCGCCAACGGCCCACTGAGCCAGCGGGCCAGCAGCGCTGCCTGGTTGAAACCGCGCTGGCGCAAACGCCGGGTCGCCAGTGGCACCGGGACCAGTGCGTCGGGTCGTTCCAGCCCTTCGTCGAAATGATGTTGCAACGACTGCGCGAGCAGGTCGCCCAGCAGTCGGCCCAGGGGCCATTTCGCCTGATGCTTGAAACGGGTGATCAGGCTGTCCACCGGGAAGTCGTAGGCCCAAGGCGCCAGGACCCGTTCGAAGGCCGGCGGCTGCGCGGCGCATTGTCCGCAACGCAGCCCGGCCATGGGCAGCGGCAAGGCACAGACGCAGCATTGATCGCCGAGCCAGGGCAGCTCGCTTTCACAAGGGGTGCAGATAGGCTGCGGCGTATCGGTGCTTTCGCCGCACAGCAGGCAAGATTGTTTGTTTTTTAACCAGATGTAAACCTGTCCTTTGTATCGTGGTTGACAGCGCATGACTCTTCCTTAAATATGCCGAACATCCGTGTCGCGCCTGTGGGTATTCCATGTCCCCAGGCGCCAGCCAAGCATAATCAAGGAAATGCCCATGAGCGCCAGCACCACTGCCAACCTGCGTCATGACTGGTCTTTGGCCGAAGTCAAAGCACTCTTCGTCCAGCCATTCAATGACCTGCTGTTCCAGGCGCAGACCGTGCACCGCGCGCACTTCGACGCCAATCGCGTCCAGGTTTCCACGCTGCTGTCGATCAAGACCGGCGCCTGCCCTGAAGATTGCAAATATTGTCCGCAGTCCGGTCACTACAACACCGGCCTGGATAAAGAGAAATTGCTCGAAGTGCAGAAGGTCCTCGAAGAGGCTGCACGGGCCAAGGCCATCGGTTCGACCCGTTTCTGCATGGGCGCGGCCTGGAAACATCCGTCGGCCAAGGACATGCCGTATGTGCTGGAAATGGTCAAAGGCGTGAAGGCCATGGGCCTGGAAACCTGCATGACCCTGGGCCGTCTCGACCAGGAACAGACCGAAGCGCTGGCCCAGGCCGGCCTGGACTATTACAACCATAACCTCGACACCTCGCCGGAGTTCTACGGCAGCATCATCACCACCCGCACCTACAGCGAGCGCCTGCAAACCCTGGCCTATGTGCGTGATTCGGGGATGAAGATCTGCTCGGGCGGCATCCTCGGCATGGGCGAGTCCCTGGACGACCGCGCCAACCTGCTGATCCAACTGGCGAACCTGCCGGAGCACCCGGAATCGGTGCCGATCAACATGTTGGTCAAAGTCGCCGGCACGCCGCTGGAGAATGCCGAGGACGTCGATCCGTTCGATTTCATCCGCATGCTCGCCGTGGCGCGGATCATGATGCCCCAGTCCCATGTGCGGCTGTCCGCCGGCCGTGAAGCGATGAACGAGCAGATGCAGTCCCTGGCGTTCCTGGCCGGTGCCAACTCGATTTTTTACGGCGACAAGCTGTTGACCACCGCCAACCCGCAAGCCGACAAGGACATGCAGTTGTTCGCACGCCTGGGCATCCAGCCCGAAGCCCGCGAAGAACATGCCGACGAAGTGCACCAGGCAGCGATTGAACAGGCGCTGGTGGAGCAGAAGAGCAGCGAGCAGTTTTATAACGCCGCTGTCTGACCACTCACCGATACCCGGATTGGAATGCAAGACCCTGTGGGGGCGAGCCTGCTCGCGATGGCGATGGAACATTCGCATTGATGTCGACTGACACACCGCTATCGCGAGCAAGCTCGCTCCCACAAGGGGCTTTGGCCAGTCTTTAAACAGTTGAGGCCTGCATGCCCTTCGATCTCGCCGCACGCCTGGCTGCCCGTCGTGCCGACAACCTCTATCGCCAGCGCCCGCTGCTCGAAAGCCCGCAGGGCCCGGAAGTGGTGGTGGACGGCCAGCCGTTGCTGGCGTTCTGCAACAACGATTACCTGGGCCTGGCCAATCACCCGCAAGTGATCGAAGCCTGGCGCGCCGGGGCGCTCCGTTGGGGTGTCGGGGGGGGCGCCTCCCATTTGGTGATCGGCCACAGCGGCCCTCACCACGCCTTGGAAGAAGCCTTGGCCGACCTGACCGGCCGCCCGCGGGCGTTGCTGTTCACCACCGGTTACATGGCCAACCTCGGTGCGGTCACCGCGCTGGTGGGGCAGGGCGACACGGTACTGGAAGACCGCCTCAATCATGCCTCGCTGCTCGACGCCGGCCTGTTGTCCGGTGCGCGTTTCAACCGTTACCTGCACAACGATGCCCAGAGTTTGGCCAGCCGCCTGGAAAAAGCCACCGGCAATACCCTGGTGGTTACCGATGGCGTGTTCAGCATGGACGGCGACATCGCCGACCTGCCGGCCCTGGCCCGTGAAGCCAAGGCCAAGGGCGCCTGGCTGATGGTCGACGATGCACACGGTTTCGGCCCGTTGGGAGCCAATGGTGGCGGTATCGTCGAGCATTTTGGCTTGAGCCAGGATGACGTACCGGTATTGGTGGGCACCCTGGGCAAGGCCTTTGGCACCGCCGGGGCTTTTGTCGCCGGCAGTGAAGAACTGATCGAAAGCCTGATCCAGTTCGCTCGCCCCTACATCTACACCACCAGCCAACCGCCGGCCCTGGCTTGCGCCACGCTCAAGAGCCTTGAGCTGCTGCGCAGCGAGCATTGGCGGCGCGAGCACTTGCAGGTGCTGATTCGTCAGTTCCGCCAGGGTGCCGAGCAGATCGGCCTGCAATTGATGGACAGCTTCACGCCGATCCAGCCGATCCTGATTGGCGATGCGGGACGGGCCATGCGTTTGTCGCAAATGCTGCGTGAGCGCGGGCTGATGGTTACGGCGATCCGCCCACCCACCGTACCGGCTGGCAGCGCCCGTTTGCGCGTGACCCTGACCGCCGCCCACAGCGAGGCCCAGGTGCAGCTATTGTTGAATGCACTGGCCGAGTGTTTTGCCCTGTTGGGACCGGAGCCAAGCGATGCGTGACCGACTGATATTGCTGCCGGGCTGGGGCTTGGGCGTTTCACCGCTGGAGCCGCTGGCGGCAGCGTTGCACGGGCTCGACGAACACTTGCGAGTGGAAATCGAACCGTTGCCGGCGTTGCTATCGAACGATCCGGATGAATGGCTCGAAGAATTGGACGCCACCGTGCCCCAGGATGCCTGGCTGGGCGGTTGGTCCCTGGGCGGTATGCTGGCCTCGGCGCTGGCGGCGCGTCGGGGGGAGCGCTGCTGCGGCCTGCTGACCCTGGCGAGCAATCCGTCCTTTGTTGCCCATGAGCAATGGCCGAGTGCGATGGATGGAGCAACCTTCGATGGTTTTCTCGCCGGCTGTGCGGCCGATCCACGCCAGACCCTCAAGCGTTTCAGTCTGCTGTGTGCCCAGGGCTGCAGCGACCCACGCGGGTTGTCGCGGTTGTTATTGGCTGGGGCGCCGGGCACATCGCCCGAGGTCTTGATGGCCGGGCTCGAACTGTTGGCGCAATTGGACACTCGCGCCGCATTGCAGCGCTTTCGTGGCCCGCAACTGCATCTGTTTGCCGGGCTCGATGCCCTGGTGCCGGCCGAAGCCGCGGGTGAGTTGCTGGTCTTGCTGCCGGATGTCGAAATCGGCCTGATCGAACAGGCCGGCCACGGATTCCTTCTGGAGGACCCGCACGGTGTCGCGGGGGCGATCCAGGCTTTTTTGCATGAGTCCGGCGATGACTGATCTGTCTCTTCCCAAATTGCCCGGTGCCTTGCCCGACAAGCGCCAGGTGGCGGCGTCGTTTTCCCGGGCGGCAACCAGCTATGACAGCGTGGCCGAACTGCAGCGCGACGTGGGCCAACAGTTGCTCGGGCGCTTGCCGTCTTCGTTTATCCCACAACGTTGGCTGGACCTGGGCTGCGGCACTGGCTATTTCACCCGGGCCCTGGGCGCGCGTTATGGCGTGGATTCCGGCCTGGCGTTGGACATCGCCGAAGGCATGCTCAACCATGCTCGTCCCCAAGGTGGCGCTGCGCATTTTGTCGCGGGTGATGCTGAGCGGTTGCCTTTGCAAGCGGCGAGCTGTGACCTGGTGTTCTCCAGCCTGGCGGTGCAATGGTGTGCGGATTTTGCCGCGGTGCTGAGCGAGGCCCATCGTGTGTTGAAACCGGGTGGGGTGTTTGCCTTCACCAGCCTTTGTGTAGGCACTTTGTACGAATTGCGCGACAGTTGGCGTCAGGTGGATGGCTTGGTGCACGTCAATCGTTTCCGTGGGTTCGAGACGTATCAACACCTTTGCGCGGACAGCGGGCTGAATGTCGTCAGTCTGGAAAACCGTCCCCATGTGCTGCATTACCCCGACGTGCGCAGCCTGACGCATGAATTGAAAGCCTTGGGCGCCCACAATCTGAACCCTGGCCGCCCCGGCGGCTTGACCGGCAGGGCGCGGATCCTGGCGCTGGTTGAAGCTTATGAGCAGTTTCGTCAGGCGCTGGGACTGCCGGCGACTTACCAGGTGGTCTACGCCGTTTTGGAGAAACCGCTATGAGCCAGGCCTACTTCATTACCGGCACTGACACCGACGTGGGCAAGACCACCGTCGCGGCAGGCCTGCTGCATGCTGCGCGACAGGCTGGCATGAGCACGGCTGCCGGAAAACCCGTGGCCTCTGGCTGCGACGTGACGCCCAAGGGCCTGCGCAACGCCGATGCCTTGGCCTTGCTGGCCGAATGCTCGATACCGTTGACGTATGCACAGGTCAATCCGGTGGCGTTCGAACCGGCAATAGCGCCGCACTTGGCCGCTCGGGAAGCGGGCGTTGCGTTGACGGTGCAGTCGCTACTCGGCCCGATGCGCGAAGTGCTGGCGCTGGGCGCCGACTTCACCTTGATCGAAGGCGCGGGTGGTTGGCGCGTGCCGCTGGCCGGCCAGGACAATCTTTCCGATCTGGCGATCGCGCTGGGCTTGCCGGTGATTCTGGTGGTGGGCGTACGCCTGGGTTGCATCAGCCACGCGTTGTTGACCGCCGAGGCTATCGCCCGTGATGGCTTGCAGCTTGCCGGTTGGGTCGCGAACATCGTCGACCCGGCCACCTCGCGCCTGGAAGAAAACCTGGCAACCTTGGCCGAGCGACTTCCGGCGCCGTGCCTGGGCAGGGTGGCGCGGATTCAGAGCGTGACGGCCGAAGCCGTGGCCGGACACCTGCAACTGGATCTGCTGGACTGAGTCCCGCCAAGGTTTTGCCTATGACGCGGCACTGTGCCATTAGTGTTTTTGTCGGGCCTTTTCCCGGGGCTTCTGATTCAATTGCCACTGTCGACCCTTCAAGAAGACGAGTTCTGCCATGGAAATCTCAGGAAACACCGCGTTCTATGCCGGTCTGAGCACGATTCAGACAGGGCAGAACCGCGTCGATCAGGCCTCCAGCCAGATCGCCAACAATACGATCGAGCGTTCGGTCACCAGCCAGTCCTCGGAAGTCCAGGTTGATCGCTTGCGTTCGGTGGATCGTAGCCAGCAGTCGGACCAGGCCGCCAACATGGTCGAAATGGCCCAGGGCAAGTTCCAGCTGCAACTGGGCGTTAATGTCGCCAAGGCATCCGACGAAATGCTCGGTACGTTAATCGATACGTTTGCCTGAACGTCGTTAGGCAAATGCACTCAACGCTTCATGCCGATTTGAGTGCATACTATCCCGCCTCATGAGCTTCCGATGTATCCCCAGATCGTTGGGGTAATTGCGCTACCAACTCCAGAGCTGCCTGCAATAACAACCCGCCCCAAGGGTTGGACTGTCACATCTGCACAGTCGCCGGGGCTTTGCGCCAAAAAGAAGCCCTCTAACTGTCCGCTCTGAGTCACGCGCTCGTACTGCCTCAGGTTTACACCTGCCGAGACGGCGGTACCTACCACCACGATTCTGCCGTCCAGTTGCAGAGTCATCGAGTTGTGGCTCAGTTTGTTTAAAGTGCGAGAAATCAGTAGCGGTTCACCGTTATTGAAACTTCCATCCATTTCACCGTTCGCTTCCAATCTGACAAGTAAGCCGCTTTGCAGGTCGTCTGGAGCGTTGGCGTAGCCGGCGACGAGAATCTTGTCGTCATTCTGGACCAGCACGCGGGTAACGATCTCCGGCTTAAAGCGCTCTGCAGGCAGCAATTGCGCGGCCTCTCCTTCAACAACGATATCGGCGAAACCGTTATTACCAAAGCTAAGGTCCAATTCGCCTGTCGGCATGTAGCGAGCAACGGTTCGCGTCCTCAGGGTTTCGTCCAGGCGTCGCCAACTGCCAGCCACAATGATCTTGCTATCCCTTTGTACCTGCACATTACAGGCGAAGCTTGCGTGGTCATGGAATCGGATATCGATGAAGCCGCGGCCTGCGCCGAAGCCAGTATCAAGTTCCCCGTTGGGTTGCAGGCAAAACAGGCGACTAAGCGATGCTTCTGGTTTTTCTTCGTCAGGAAAAAGGAAGTAAGTGGCGCAGATCAATATTTTTTGATTTTTTTGCAGGCATCCATCTACGAGTTTGTCATTCCATATCGACCCATGGTTTGCATTGACGGGGCCAGGGAGGCTCCTACGACCGAACACGATGTCATGACCGCCATTTGCAAGAAAACGCACCGCCGCCGGGTTCCACTCGCTGTTTTTTGACGAAGCTCCGATGAGCAGGATTTTCTCATCCTCTTGCAGCAATACGCGTGTCGGCCAGCTCTTGTCGCCATCCCGGAAATTCCAACCAATTTCCTGGAACGCCTCGTCCCTGGTCCCGTTAGGCAGGTAGCGCGTCAGTGCAAAATGATCCTGGAGTTGCAAGGCAAAGACCAATTTGGCTTCCCTGTCGTGAGCAATCGTGGTGGCGCTACCTCGTTCATTGAATTGAATATAGCCATCTGTACCAAATTTCCGGTCCAGTTCGCCTGGTATGCGATTCGAACTGTCTCCTGCGGATTGAGTGGCCATGTGCTTTCCTCCATTGGGAACTAGTCTGGACCGAAACGGCGCTGTTCTGTGCCTCGGAGTCAGTACACCAGTTTTCTCGCAAAGCCGAACCTGTAAAGGTTGACAGTCGTGGCGTTGGTCCGCGCCAAGCGCGATCAATTTCAAGACGAGGGACGAGTGGTAACGGATCGGTGCTTGACAAGATTTCGGCGTAAACGTATGTTTCAAACAACTGTTTGATCGCTACAACAAATCCACGCGGTCGTTCATTCCCGGTTACATCAGCAGAGGTTTATCGCTATGCCTGACTACAAGGCCCCCTTGCGTGATATTCGCTTCGTTCGTGACGAACTGCTTGGCTATGAAGCGCATTATCAGAGCCTTCCGGCTTGCCAGGACGCAACGCCGGACATGGTTGACGCCATTCTCGAAGAAGGCGCCAAGTTTTGTGAGCAGGTGCTGGCGCCGCTGAACCGCGTGGGCGACCTCGAAGGCTGCACCTGGAGCGAGTCCGGTGTGAAAACCCCGACCGGGTTCAAGGAAGCCTACAAGCAATTCGTCGAAGGCGGCTGGCCAAGCCTGGCCCATGATGTCGCGCATGGCGGTCAAGGCCTGCCGGAATCCCTCGGCCTGGCAGTCAGCGAGATGGTCGGTGAAGCCAACTGGTCGTGGGGCATGTACCCGGGCCTGTCCCATGGCGCGATGAACACCATTTCCGAGCACGGTACGCCTGAGCAACAAGAGGCTTACCTGACCAAGCTGGTGTCCGGTGAATGGACCGGCACCATGTGCCTGACCGAACCACACTGCGGCACTGACCTGGGCATGCTGCGCACCAAGGCCGAGCCTCAGGCCGATGGTTCCTACAAGGTTTCCGGCACCAAGATCTTCATTTCGGCCGGCGAACACGACATGGCCGACAACATCGTTCACATCGTGCTGGCGCGCCTGCCGGACGCACCGGCTGGTACCAAGGGCATTTCGCTGTTCATCGTTCCCAAGTTCCTGCCTAACGCCGACGGCTCCATCGGCCAGCGCAACGCGGTGAGCTGCGGTTCCTTGGAACACAAGATGGGCATCCACGGCAACGCCACTTGCGTGATGAACTTCGACGCGGCCACCGGTTACCTGATCGGCCCGGCGAACAAAGGCCTGAACTGCATGTTCACCTTCATGAACACCGCACGCCTGGGCACCGCGCTGCAAGGCCTGGCCCACGCCGAAATCGGTTTCCAGGGCGGCCTGAAATACGCTCGCGACCGCCTGCAAATGCGTTCCCTGACCGGCCCGAAAGCGCCAGACAAGGCCGCTGATCCGATCATCGTCCACCCTGACGTGCGTCGCATGCTGCTGACCATGAAGGCCTTCGCCGAAGGTAACCGGGCGATGGTCTACTTCACCGCCAAGCAGGTCGACATCGTCAAGTACGGCGTGGATGAAGAAGAGAAGAAAAAGGCCGATGCACTGCTGGCGTTCATGACGCCGATCGCCAAGGCCTTCATGACCGAAGTCGGTTTCGAATCGGCCAACCACGGCGTGCAGATCTATGGCGGCCACGGCTTCATCGCCGAGTGGGGCATGGAGCAGAACGTTCGCGACAGCCGTATCTCGATGCTGTACGAAGGGACCACCGGCATACAGGCACTCGACTTGCTGGGCCGTAAAGTGCTGATGACCCAGGGCGAGGCACTCAAGGGCTTCACCAAGATCGTCCACAAGTTCTGCCAGGGCAACGAAGGCAACGAAGCGGTCAAGGAATTCGTAGAACCCCTGGCTGCGCTGAACAAGGAATGGGGCGAGCTGACCATGAAGGTCGGCATGGCGGCCATGAAGGATCGCGAAGAAGTCGGCGCCGCGTCGGTGGACTACCTGATGTACTCCGGTTACGCCTGCCTGGCCTATTTCTGGGCCGACATGGCGCGCCTGGCGGCGGAAAAACTCGCAGCCGGCACCACTGAAGAAGCCTTCTACACCGCCAAGCTGCAGACCGCGCGCTTCTACTTCCAGCGCATCCTGCCGCGTACCCGTACCCACGTGGCAACCATGCTGTCGGGCGCCAACAACCTGATGGACATGAAGGAAGAGGACTTCGCGCTGGGCTACTAAGCCTCACGCGCTTCTTCCAAAAGCCGCTGCTTCTTCGGGAGCAGCGGCTTTTTCATGCCTGCCACAAATTTGTATTCACCGCAGGCCCTTGTGGGAACGAGCTCGCACACAGGGGCAACCAGGATCCTGAAACAATATTCATCCAACTCGACCCTAAGAAAACCGTCACCTCTGCCGTTACAGCGATGGCAGTGTGACATCTGTCACATCTCGCGTGCCTTACTGCTCCAGTTGCAGGCACAATGCCATCTTTGATCAGCCGGGTTGGAGCTTTACCCTTGCCGCGTTCTTCCGCTGTACGTTTCAGCCATTTCCTGCCGTCATTGCTGCTGTTGCTGGCGGGGCTTGCGGCTGCCTACGTCAAGGATCTCAACGTTTTCTTCACCTCGCTGTTCAACGTGCTCCCGACACTGGTGTTGTTGCTGGGTGGGGCGTATTGCGCGGTCTACCGACGTCAACGTGAGCTGTTTCTGATGGTCACGGTGTACATCGCCTATTTCCTGCTGGACACCCAGACTGACTTCTATCGCGATAACGGCAAGGTGCGCGAAGACGCGGCGGTGGTGTTCCATCTCGTTTGCCTGTTGTTGCCGCTGTTGTTCGGGCTGTTCGCCGCGTGGCAGGAGCGCACCCATCTGTTCCAGGACATGGTGGCGCGGTTCGCGGTGTTGCTGGTCTTTGGCAGCGTGGCGCTGGCCCTGGAGCAAAGTTACCCCCAGGCCTTGCTGTTGTGGCTTTCGGAGATCCGCTGGCCGGCGTTGCACGGTGCCTGGATGAGCCTGATCCAATTGTCTTACCCGATGTTCGCCGCCGCGTTCCTGCTGCTGGCCTGGCAATATTGGCGCAACCCCCGGCCACTGCATGCTGCGCAATTGGTGGGGGTGCTGGGGTTGTTCTGGATGTTGCCGAAAACCTTCATCCTGCCGTTCACCTTGAACATCATGTGCAGCCAGGTGATGTTGATGATCGCGGCAGCGGTCGCCCATGAGGCCTATCAAATGGCCTTCCGTGATGAACTCACCGGCCTGCCGGGCCGTCGGGCGCTGAACGAACGCATGCAGCGCCTGGGCCGCAATTATGTGCTGGCGATGAGTGACGTGGACCACTTCAAGAAATTCAACGACACCCACGGCCACGATGTGGGTGACCAGGTCCTGCGCCTGGTGGCCAGCAAATTGTCGAAAATCGGCGGTGGCGGTAGGGCGTATCGCTACGGCGGTGAGGAATTTGCCCTGGTGTTCGCAGGCAAGACCATCGACGAGTGCATGCCCCATCTGGAAGTCATTCGCCAGTCCATCGAGACGTACGCCATCCAACTGCGCAACCCTGACAGTCGTCCCCAGGACGACCAGCAAGGCCGCCAGCGTCGCTCCGGTGCCGGTGCGTCCAGCGTCTCGGTGACGGTCAGCATCGGTGTCGCGGAACGCCTCGAGCAACGCACGCCTGAAGAAGTGCTCAAGTCCGCCGACCAGGCGCTCTATAACGCCAAGGGCGCGGGGCGTAACTGTGTGATTGCCTTCGGGCAGAACCGCCGCGGTGCGGTGCGCATGGAGGCTGCCGCGGGTTGAGTGATGACGGCGCATTCAGCGTCTGGACTGTGATTGTGGGCCTGGGTGGCCGGCAGTAGGTTGAAACGATCTGCTACCGGAGAAAACCACCATGCCCGAGTACAAAGCCCCACTGCGCGACATGCGCTTTCTGATCGATCACGTCTTCGATTTCCATGGTCGCTATGCCGAGCTGGGCGCCAGCGACGCAAGCCCGGACATGGTCAGCGCGATCCTCGAGGAAGGTGCCAGGTTCTGTGAGAACGTGCTGGCGCCGCTCAATCGCTCCGGTGATGAAGAGGGTTGCCATTTCGACAACGGTGTAGTCACGACGCCGACAGGTTTCAAGCAGGCTTTCGCACAGTATGTGGAGGGCGGCTGGCATGGGCTGGCGGCGGACCCGGCGTATGGCGGCCAGGGCTTGCCTAGCTCCCTGGGCCTGGTCATCAGCGAGATGATCGGCTCCAGCAACACATCTTGGGGCATGTACCCGGGCCTGACTCATGGCGCCATGTCGGCGATTCATGCCCACGGCACGGCAGAACAGAAACAGACCTACCTGAGCAAACTCACCGCCGGCCAGTGGACTGGCACCATGTGCCTGACCGAAGCCCACTGCGGCACCGACCTGGGCATCATCAAGACCCGCGCCGTGCCCCAGGCCGACGGTAGCCATGCGATCTCCGGCAGCAAGATCTTCATTTCCGCCGGCGAACACGACATGAGCGATAACATCATCCACCTGGTGCTGGCCAAGTTGCCGGACGCTCCCGCCGGGACCAAGGGCATCTCGCTGTTCATCGTGCCCAAGTTCCTGCCCGACGCCAGGGGTGAGGCAGGGGCGCGCAATAGCGTGTCCTGTGGTTCGATTGAACACAAGATGGGCATCAAGGCATCGGCCACCTGTGTGCTGAATTTCGATGAGGCCAAGGGGTTCCTCATCGGCGAGCCGAACAAGGGCCTCAATTGCATGTTCACCATGATGAACCACGCCCGGCTCGGCACTGGCATGCAGGGCCTGTGCCTGGGCGAGGCGAGCTTCCAGGGCGCCATCAGGTACGCCAACGACCGTTTGCAGATGCGCGCGCTGACCGGCCCCAAGGCGCCGGAAAAAGTCGCCGACCCGATCATCGTCCATCCCGATGTGCGCAGGATGCTGCTGACCATGAAAGCCTTCAACGAAGGCAATCGGGCGCTGACGTATTTCACCGCGCAATTGCTCGATACCGCGCACCTGAGCCCGGACGAAACCGCCCGCCAGGAGGCCGAGGACCTGCTGGCGTTCCTCACGCCGATCTGCAAGGCGTTCATGACCGACACCGGGCTGGAGGTGACCAACCACGGCATGCAAGTGTTTGGCGGTCACGGCTTCATTCGTGAGTGGGGCATGGAGCAGTTGGTGCGAGATTGCCGCATCGCGCCGATCTACGAGGGCACTAATGGAATCCAGGCCCTGGATCTGCTGGGACGCAAGGTGCTGGGCAGCCAGGGCAAATTGTTGCGAGGTTTCACCAAAATCGTCCATAAATTCTGCGTGGCCAATGCCGAACACCCGCAGCTCAAGGCGTACGTCGCGCAACTCGACGGGCTCAACCAGCAGTGGGGCGAGCTGACCACTCGGGTTGGAATGGCCGCCATGAAGAATCCAGATGAAGTCGGCGCCGCCTCCGTGGATTATTTGATGTACAGCGGTTACGTCATCCTGGCCTACCTGTGGTTGCGCATGGCATTGGTGGCTCAGTCGCAACTCGACAGCGGCAACGGTGACGGCGATTTCTGCCAGGCCAAACTGGCGACCTGCGAGTTCTACTTCAAGCGCCTGCTGCCGCGTACGACCGCCCATCGGGCTGCGGTCGAGGCCGGGAGCGACTGCCTGATGAAGCTACCGGCAGAGTTGTTTGCCCTCTGACTGAACCCGTGGCGAGTGAGCTTGCTCCCGCTGGGCTGCGTAGCAGCCCTTTTTGTGAGTGCTGCGCACTCAAGCGGGAGCAAGCTCCCTCGCCACCATCAACATTCAAGCCTGTATATTGACTAAAAATAACAAAACAGTCATAGGTCGACCCTATGTGTCTCAAAAGTTGTTGGGGTACACTCAAGCCACTGCAAAAGCGTTTTCTTTCGAACCAACTGTTTAGATCCTGCGAGGTTTGCCATGGCTGACTACAAAGCGCCCCTGCGCGATATGCGCTTCGTCCTCAATGAAGTGTTCGAGGTCGCGAAACTCTGGGCCCAATTGCCGGCGTTGGCCGATGCCGTGGATGCCGAAACGGTCGAAGCGATCCTTGAAGAAGCCGGCAAAGTCACCAGCAAAAGCATCGCGCCCCTCAGCCGCGCCGCTGACGAAGAAGGTTGCCACTGGGCCGACGGCGCCGTCACCACGCCGGCAGGTTTCCCACAGGCCTACAAGACTTACGCTGAAGGCGGTTGGGTCGGTGTCGGCGGTGACCCGGTGTACGGCGGCATGGGCATGCCCAAGGCCGTTTCGGCCCAGGTCGAGGAAATGGTCAACTCCGCCAGCCTGTCCTTCGGCCTGTACCCGATGCTGACCGCCGGCGCCTGCCTGTCGATCAATGCCCACGCCAGTGAAGAACTGAAAGCGGCGTACCTGCCGAACATGTACGCCGGCGTCTGGGCCGGTTCCATGTGCCTGACCGAGCCTCATGCCGGTACGGACCTGGGGATCATCCGCACCAAGGCCGAACCCCAGGCCGACGGTTCCTACAAGGTCAGCGGCACGAAAATTTTCATCACTGGCGGCGAACACGACCTCACCGAGAACATCATTCACCTGGTGCTGGCGAAACTGCCGGACGCGCCGGCAGGCCCCAAGGGCATCTCGCTGTTCCTGGTGCCCAAGTTCATGGTCAATGCCGACGGCAGCCTGGGCGCGCGCAACGCGGCCAACTGCGGCTCGATCGAACACAAGATGGGCATCCAGGCATCCGCCACCTGCGTGATGAACTTCGACGAAGCCGTGGGTTATCTGGTAGGCGAGCCGAACAAGGGCCTGGCGGCGATGTTCACCATGATGAACTACGAACGTCTGGGCGTCGGCATCCAAGGCCTGGCCTCCGGTGAGCGTTCCTACCAGAACGCCATCGAATATGCCCGTGACCGCCTGCAAAGTCGTTCGCCAACCGGTGCGCAGAACAAGGACAAGGTCGCCGACCCGATCATCGTCCACCCCGACGTGCGTCGGATGCTGCTGACCATGAAAGCCTCGAACGAAGGCGGTCGGGCATTTTCCACCTACGTGGCGATGCAACTGGACACCGCCAAGTTCAGCGAAGATCCAGTCACGCGCAAGCGCGCCGAAGACCTGGTGGCGTTGCTGACACCGGTGGCGAAGGCCTTCCTGACCGACCTGGGCCTGGAAACCACAGTCCATGGTCAACAGGTGTTCGGCGGCCACGGTTACATTCGTGAATGGGGCCAGGAGCAACTGGTGCGCGATGTGCGTATCACCCAGATCTACGAAGGCACCAACGGTATCCAGGCGCTGGACCTGGTGGGGCGCAAGATCGTCGGCAGCGGCGGTGCGTTCTACAAGTTGTTTGCCGATGAAATCCGGCACTTCACTGCCACCGCGAACAGCGACCTGGCGGAGTTCACCAAGCCGCTGAACGATGCGGTCGGTACGCTGGATGAGCTGACCGAATGGTTGCTGGACCGGGCGAAAAGCAACCCGAACGAAATCGGCGCGGCGTCGGTGGAGTATCTCCAGGCGTTTGGCTACACCGCATATGCCTACATGTGGGCTCTGATGGCCAGGGCGGCCTTGGGCAAAGAAAGCCAGGATGATTTCTACGCGAGCAAATTGGGCACGGCGCGGTTTTATTTCGCCCGCCTGCTGCCGCGTATTCACTCCTTGAGTGCTTCGGTGAAGGCAGGGAGCGAGTCGCTGTTCTTGCTGGAGCCCGGACAGTTCTAAAAACTGACATTGTGTAAGCAAACGCTTACACAATGTGCTGGCGTTTTCCCTCTATCGGCAGGTTGGATCCAAGGCTAATCTACTTCACATGGACGCCGCGCAGGATGCGCAAAAGTAACAACACGGACACGTAGGATTCTGCCAGGAAGGCGGAGTGAAATGGATGTCAGGGAAACAGTCTGCAAAGCCCCGCTTCGGCGGGGTTTTCTTTTGCCTGCGTTTTTTGTTCCTGGCAGGCGTCCTCCATCGGGGCTGCTTCTGGTTGCGTTTCACTGAACCCTGGCGAGCGGCCTGGGGTCAATGAGCTATATGGCAATTTGGCCATCGTCGATCAGGGAGTTATCCATGGATTTCATTCGTATCATTATCGCCATCCTGCTGCCGCCATTGGGGGTGTTTCTGCAGGTGGGTTTTGGCGGGGCTTTCTGGCTGAATATCCTGCTGACGCTGCTGGGTTATATCCCTGGCATCGTGCATGCGGTGTACATCATCGCCAAGCGCTGAGGCCATGAGGGATTTATCTGTGGCGAGGGAGCTTGCTCCCGCTGGAGCGCGCAGCGGTCCCAATGTTTTTGCGATTGCTGCGCAATCGAGCGGGAGCAAGCTCCCTCGCCACAATGAGCGCCGTTGTCATAGACCGCAATCGATCACCCTGCGATAAAACAACCACTCATGCTCCAGCGCATGAGCCTGGTTCGCCGCCTTGCGAAAACCATGGCGTTCATCGTGATAGTAGTGCGCCTCGACCGCCACGCCGTTGGCCTGTAAAGCGTTGACCATGACGCGGGTTTGCTGCGGCACGACCACGGCGTCCAGTTCACCCTGGAAAAAGATCACCGGCACGCGAATGTTCCCGGCGTGCAGCAGCGGGGTACGGGCGCGGTAACGCTCGACGTCTTGTTGCGGATCGCCGATCAGCCAGTCCAGGTAATCACCTTCGAACTTGTGCGTAGCACGGGCCAGGGCGACAGGATCGCTCACGCCATAGAGGCTGGCGCCGGCGCGGAATACATCATGGAATGCCAGGGCGCAGAGCGTCGTGTAGCCACCGGCACTGCCGCCTCGAATGAACGCGCGTCGGCCATCGATCAGGCCTTGTTCGTCCAGATACGCGACCACCGCGCAGGCGTCCTCGACATCCACCACGCCCCAATTCAAATGCAACGCCTGCCGATAGGCCCGGCCATAGCCGCTGCTGCCGCGGTAGTTGAGATCGGCGACGGCAAAGCCACGCTGGGTCCAATACTGGATACGCGGGTCGAACAGGGGATAACAGGCCGAGGTGGGTCCGCCATGAATGAACACCACCAATGGTGGCTTTGCGGGTGCGTTCATGGCCGGGTAGAAGAACCCGTGGGCCTCGCCTGACGCGGATGGATAGCGCAGGGTTCGAGGACGGCTGATCTGTTCGATAGGCAAGGGCGTGACGCCGCCGGCCAGCACGGCCACTTCGTGGCTGTGCCGCTCAATGGCAATGACCGCCGATGGCCGGGTCGGCGAGGCTGCAACGGCGTAGATGAACCGTTCATCCAGCACCAGGCTGCGAAAGCGGGTGTAGGGGCCGGTGAAGTCTTCTTCGACATCGTCACCGTGGCATAGACCCAGGCGCCCGAAACCCGCTTCGGTCCAGCTGGCCAGGTACGTGTGTTCGCCCAGCGGCAGCCAGGTGCAACCACCCAGTTGCCACGGCGCTGGGGCGTGATCGGCTTGGGCGGCAGGCAGCGGTTCCAGGCCCTGGGCCGACTCCACCCAAGGCTGCCAGTAACCCCCGCGATCAGTCAGGCAATAAAGACGACTGGCCGCATCGAAGCGCGGTTGCTGGATGGACTCTTCTTCACCGTTGCCCGCGACACAGCGCGGCGCACCCCAACCCGCGGTGTTGCGCTCGGCCAGCATCAAGCGCGTTGCGGTCCAGGGTTGATGCGGGCGGCTCCATTCAATCCAGGCGAGCCGCTGGCCGTCCGGGCTCACGGTGGGTGACGCGTAGAAATCCGCACCTTCGGCCAGCAGGTGTCGCTGATGATCCACCAGCCCGATCGACACCAGGCGATGCTGGTTGGCCCGTTCTTCCACCGCCAGTACCTGGCCGTCGGCGAAGCTCAGATCCCCATAACGGCAGTCACCCGAGGTCAGCGCTATGGGGCGTTCGTCGTTCAGGGATTGGTGGTACAGCTGCTGGTCGGCCTCATTGACGAACAGCACACCGTAATGGCTCAGGCAGAATGATCCACCGCCGTATTCATAGACCCGGCTGCGCGCGCTGAACCCGTCCGGTGTCAGGCAGCGGGGCATGGCGTCTTGCCAATGCCAGATCCGGCAGGCACCGTCTGCGGGGCGGTATTCATTCCAGAACAGGCCCAAAGGCCCGAGCTGCAGTTCGGCGAAGTCGGTGCCGGCGGCAACGGCCTGGGCGGCGCTGAAAGGCTCAGCCTTTGGCGATGAGGCGCGAGTTTCGTTCATTGCGAAAGGCCAATTGTTCGATGGTTTGCGTGGCGTGCTCGGCGTCTTCACGCGCCTGCAGGATCACCCCGTGATGTTCGGATTTGCTGCACACCGGGTCGGCGTTGCTGGCGTCGCCGGTGAGCATGAACGCCTGGCAGCGGCAGCCGCCGAAGTCCTTTTCTTTTTCATCGCAGGAGCGGCACGGTTCGGGCATCCAGTCATAACCGCGGAAGCGGTTGAAGCCGAATGAGTCGTACCAGATGTGCTGCATGCTGTGGTCGCGCACGTTGGGAAATTGCACCGGCAACTGGCGGGCACCGTGACAGGGCAATGCCGTGCCGTCCGGCGTGACGGTGAGGAAAATGCTGCCCCAGCCGTTCATGCAGCCCTTGGGGCGTTCTTCGTAGTAGTCCGGCGTGACGAAGATCAGCTTGCACGGATTGCCTTGCGCTTCCAGCTTGGCGCGGTATTCGTTGGTGACACGCTCGGCACGCACCAGTTGTTCCCGAGTGGGCAGCAGGCCGACGCGGTTGAGCTGCGCCCAGCCATAGAACTGGCACGTGGCAAGCTCGACGAAGTCGGCCTCCAGAGCGATGCACAGCTCGATGATGCGATCGATCTTGTCGATGTTGTGCCGATGGGTCACGAAGTTCAGCACCATCGGGTAGCCGTGGGCTTTCACCGCCCGGGCCATTTCCAGTTTTTGCGCGAAGGCTTTCTTCGAGCCGGCCAGGAGGTTATTCACCTGCTCGTCGCTGGCCTGGAAACTGATCTGGATATGGTCGAGGCCGGCCTTCTTGAAGTCGCTGATTTTCTGCTCGGTCAGGCCGATGCCGGAAGTGATCAGGTTGGTATAGAAACCCAGCCGGCGCGCCTCGCCGATCAACTCGGCCAGGTCCTGGCGCACCAACGGCTCGCCGCCGGAAAAGCCCAGCTGCGCGGCGCCCATCTCGCGGGCTTCGCGAAAGACCTTGAACCACTGCTCGGTGCTCAGCTCCTGGCCCTGTTCGGCGAAGTCCAGCGGGTTGGAGCAATATGGGCATTGCAGCGGGCAACGGTAGGTCAGCTCGGCCAGCAGCCACAGCGGCAGGCCGACTTCAGGCTTGGGCGGCAGCCCGTTGGTCTCAGACAAGTTCGATCCAGTGCTGTGCACGGGCGACCTCCATGAATTGCTCGATGTCGTCACCGAGTTCCGGCACGTCGGGAAACTGCTTCGCCAACTCGCCGACGATGGCCGCGACATCCCGTTCACCGTCGATCAGCCCGCCGATCAGCGCAGCGCTGTCGTTCAGCTTGATCATGCCTTCAGGATAGAGCAGCACATGGCCTTTCTGTGCCGGTTCGTACTGGAAGCGATAGCCAGGGCGCCAGCGTGGGGTTTGGCTGCGGTTAAAACTCATAAGGTAATTCCTTTGTGCCAAACCCGTTGGTCGGTCACGCTGTGGTAGGGCGGGCGGTTCAATTCGTAGGCCATGCTCATGGCGTCGAGCATGCTCCAGAGGATGTCCAGCTTGAACTGGAGAATCTCCAGCATTCGCTCTTGCCCTGCGCGGGTGGTGTAGTGCTGCAAGGTGATCGCCAGGCCATGCTCCACGTCACGCCGGGCCTGGCCCAGGCGGGTGCGGAAGTATTGATAGCCGGCTGGGTCGATCCACGGGTAATGCTGCGGCCAGCTGTCCAGGCGCGACTGGTGGATCTGCGGGGCGAACAGTTCGGTCAGCGAGCTGCTGGCGGCTTCCTGCCAGCAGGCCCGCCGGGCGAAGTTGACGTAGGCGTCCACGGCGAAACGCACACCTGGCAGCACCAATTCCTGGGAGCGCAGTTGATCGGGGTCCAGGCCCACCGCCTGGCCCAGCCGCAGCCAGGCTTCGATACCGCCGTCTTCGCCGGGGGCTCCGTCATGGTCGAGCAGGCGCTGGATCCACTCGCGGCGGATTTCCCGGTCCGGGCAATTGGCCAGGATTGCGGCATCCTTGAGCGGGATGTTGACCTGATAGTAAAAACGGTTCGCGACCCAGCCCTGGATCTGCTCGCGAGTCGCGCGGCCCTCATACATCGCCACGTGATAGGGGTGATGGATGTGGTAATACGCGCCCTTGGCACGCAGGGCGGCTTCGAACTCGGCGGGGGACAGGGGGGTGTCAGTCATTTCCGTTGCTCCTACAGTTCAATACTCATGCCGTCGTAAGACACTTCGACATTGCGCCGCACCAGCTCGGCCCGTTCGACGGAGTCTTCATCGAGGATCGGGTTGGTGTTGTTGATATGAATAAGGATCTTGCGCTGATTGGGCAGTCGCTCCAGCACTTCCAGCATCCCGCCGGGCCCATTCTGTGCCAGGTGGCCCATTTCCCGGCCAGTGCGGGTGCCGACGCCACGGCGCTGCATTTCATCGTCGTCCCACATCGTACCGTCCACCAGCAGACAATCGCTGCCGGCCATGATCTCCAGCAACGACTCGTCGACCTTGCCCAGGCCCGGGGCATAGAACAGTTTGCCTCCCGTGCGAAGGTCTTCGACGATCAGCCCGATATTGTCGCCCGGGTGCGGGTCGAAGCGGTGCGGTGAATAGGGCGGTGCGGCGCTGCGCAGGGGCAGCGGGGTGAAGCGCAGGTTCGGGCAGGCCGGGATGGTGAACGATTGGTCGAGTTCGATACGGTTCCAGCTCAACCCGCCGTTCCAGTGGGTCAGCATGTTGAACAGCGGAAAGCCTGTGCTCAGGTCTTCATGGACCATGTCGGTGCACCAGACCTGGTGCGGGCACCCTTCGCGCAGGCTGAGCAGGCCGGTGGTGTGGTCGATCTGGCTGTCCATCAGGATGATCGCGCCAATGCCGGTGTCGCGCAGGGCCCGGCCCGGCTGCATCGGGGCGAACGCCTGGAGCTGGGCGCGAATGTCCGGGGAGGCGTTGCACAGCACCCAGTTCACACCGTCATCGGACAGGGCGATGGACGATTGGGTGCGCGCCTGGGCCCGCAGGCTGCCGTCGCGAAAACCTGCGCAATTGGCGCAGTTGCAGTTCCACTGGGGGAAACCGCCACCGGCGGCAGAACCTAGAATCTGGACGAACATGGCTGCTCCATCTGCAAACCGAAATAAAAACGCCTCGGCTGGCCGAGGCGTAGTGCTGCGTGCTTAACCGCCTGCAGCATTCAACGGCTGGCGAAGTACATGGTGACTTCGAAACCGATACGCAGGTCGATATATGCGGGTTTGGACCAGGACATGGGAATACTCCTTTGGTTGGGATGCTTTCGTTAGTTGGAACGGTTGAGACCTATACATATAGTCCACCTCCGCGCGGAGATGTTCAGATGCTTAGGCGGCTATGTTACTAAATCTGACAGATCGTTCGCCGCGATTCTCGAAGAAAGCTCATTACGGCCGCTGCAATGATCACTGCGGCGCTTGCCAGCGCTCTCCCGGACAGGCTCCGTTGCTCAGGCAATACCATCCCCCTTCAGCCTCGATCAGACGTTGGGCGGCTCTTTGTAGCTGCGTGCGATCCAGGTACACGATGGCAGCGGAGAGTTGTTCAAGATAATCCGACGGGTGGCCGGCCAGCTTGCCCTGCCAGAGCAGCTCGGCGGCCTGGGCGCAGGGCAGGGCGGTGCTCTGGAGTTGGGCGGCAAGCGCCTGCTGCTGGCCGGTCAGGGAAACATCATCGAGTTGCTGGAGCAACGTCGGTAACCCGGCCAGGAACTGTTCGATGTGGGCGCTCAGTTGCGTCGCCGAAAGGCTGGGCGATTGGACGCCGAACAATATCCCGGTTTGCCCGTCGATCTGCTTCAACCCACTGAACACCGCATAGCCCAACTGCAACTCGACGCGCAGGCGCTGATAGAACGGCGTCTGACACAGCTGTGCCAGCAATCGCCAGGCGGCTTCGTCGGCCAGCGTCGGGGTGGCTGTCGGGCAAAACAGCAACACGGCCGGTTCTTCGCCGTGAGTCTGGAGCGTATGCCAGAGGCGTTGCCCGCGAGGTGCCGGCGCCAGGCTGGCTTCATCGCCGGCAATGCCCGGCACTCGGGCCAGCGCAGGGCCCAACGGCCCTTGGGTGGCCGCCGACAGGCCGATGCACAGCCCGTCCCATCGGGCCGTTGTCCACACGCTTTGGTCGCTGTCGGGCATTGGCAACGCTGACGCTTGGCGGTTGGGGTGGCAGTGATCTGGCAGCGCCTTCAACAGATGCCGAATCGGCATCGGCGGGGGTTCCTGACTGGCCAGGGCCATTGGCAGCGGTTGCGCAAGCTTCGTCAGAACGTGTTCGAGCACCAACGGTATCGGCGCCTGTAAGCCAACCAGTTTCAGTAGCCATTGATTACCGGAGGACTGGAAGCTGACATCCACGCCGGCCTGGCGAGCATCCTCTCGCACATCCTGCAGGTGCCGGTCGAGCCTGGATTGAAAGTCCTGCGGTGTCTGGGTCGCCAGTTGCCAGCGCAGGTACACCGCGCCTTCACGACCGTTGTCTGGCAGCGCCTGGCTGAACTGCATGGGTGAGCGTTCCCGACGCCCCCGGGAGCGGTCCTGGGCGAAGGTTCGCAAGCCGCGGTGGGCGCTGGTCTGGCCGCGTATCAGCCCGGCGCGGGGCGCTTCGCTTGGCGTTTGCAGGAACGGATTGGGTGTGGGCAGTTGCCAGGGTTCCACGACGTTATCGGCGGGGTGCAGTTGCCTGAGGATTTCCCTGAGCCTCACGAGGTCGTTTGCCAACAGCGGCCCGTCACGTCCTTCACCGTCCCAGCGGGCCACCTGCAAGGCCGATCCTGTCTCCTGCCGACGCTGCAACAGTGCGGTGAACTCCTGGCGCAACGGCGCCCAGTCGTCCTGGGCGGCAAAGAACCCCAGCCAGTCGTGCAGCAGCGGCTGGATTTGCGCCGATGCCAGAGCGTTGGCGTGCTTGACTTCGATGTGCAGCAGCGCCTGCCCGGCAAACTCATACAGCGCGGTGGCCTTGAGGCTGTCAGCCAGGCCGCGCTGACGCAACGTGGCGAGCAAGCCGCCCGGTTTGCTGGAGTTCAGCCACATACAGAGAAAGTCCAGGGCTTGAGGCGAGGCGGCCGGTAAATCTTCGAAGGCGAACAGCAGATCAAGGCAACCCTCGCGGGCCTGTTGATAACTTGTCGGGGACGATGCCATCAAACTTGGTGGTGCCGGCCTGGCAAGCGCTTCACCGCCAGGTAGGTGCCTGCCGAACTGTTCAGCCAGCGCTTTCAAGGCGTCGATGCTTTGCGGGCCGGCCAGGCTCAAGGTCATCTGGCCGCTCTGGTAAAAGCGGCGATAGAAGTCGTGCAAGGCGCTTTGGAATTCGCTTTGCGCCACCGCGAGGCTGTCGCGATTGCCGGCATGAAAACCCCGCAGCGGATGGGTCGCCGACAGGCCGTCGTGCAGGGCAAGCTGGCGCTGGGCTGCTGCATCCTGGGACCAGGCGATGAACTCGGCGTGCAGCACTTCTCGTTCGCGCAACTGATCGGCCTCATCCAGGCGTGGGTGAGTGAGCATGTCCCCCAGCCGTTCCAGTCCCTCGGCGAAGGTTGCGGGTGGCAATTCGAAGAAAAAATCCGTGGTGCGTTCGCTGGTGCGTGCATTGACCTGGCCGCCATGGCGCTGCACATAGGCCATCAGGTTCTCCCCAGCGGGAAAACGCTCGGTGCCGAGGAAGAACAGATGCTCGAGCAAGTGCGCCAATCCCGGCCAGGCCAGGGGCGCGTCATGGCTGCCAGCCGCGACTCGCAGTACTGCAGCGCTGCGCTTGAGGCCTGGGACGTGACGCAATGTCACCCGCAAGCCGTTGGCCAGGGTTTCAGTGTGGGGGCGGAGGGAGTCGGGGGCCGGCATGAGCGCTTCCAGAACAAAGATGCGCTCATGCTAGCGGATTAGGCCGCGTTCTCAATCCTCAATCAGTGTTTGTGCAGGTCGTCGTAAAGCTCAGGGCGGCGATCATGCAGGTAGTTGTAGGCCGCGCGGGAGTCGTCCATCAGTTGTCGATCCAGTTCTGCGACGATCAAGGCCTCATCCAGCCCTGCAAGCGCCGGGCGGCTGCCATTCGGCGCGGCGATACTGCTTTGGCCACAATACTGCAATTCACCTTCGTGGCCGCAGTAGTTGGCGTACGCCACGAAACACTGGTTCTCGATGGCCCGGGCCCGCACGGTGACGTCGGCGATGAACTCGTAAGGTTGCATGTTGGCGGTCGGCACCAGGATCAGCTCGGCGCCGGCCAGGGCCAGGCGTCGGGCATTTTCCGGAAATTCCAGGTCGTAGCAGACCAGGAGGCCAAGCTTCCAGCCATTGAGCTCCACGATGGGCAATGCGGCGTCGCCGGCGCTGAACATGGCGTGATCAAGGTCGCCGAACAGGTGGCTCTTGCGGTAGTTGGCCAGGCGCTCACCCTGGGGGTCGATCAGCTGCACGGCGTTGTAGATCTGCCCGTCTTCGCCGCGCTCAGGGTAGCCGTAGACAATCGCCAGGCCGGCGGCCTTGGCAATGCGGGCGATCTGTTGCGCCCACTCGCCGTTGTAGACCTCGGCCAATACATTCACCGCGTCGACGCCGATGTTGTAGCCGGTCATGAACATCTCCGGCAGCACCAGCACATCGGCGCCCCTGGCTTCCAGCGCCACCTGGTGCAGGCGGTGCAGGTTGCCGGCCGGATCCAGTGGCAGCGGTGGGCATTGGTAGAGGGCTACGCGCATCGAAAACTCCTTTTATTCGGGCAGGGCGATCGGACCGATCTCGTGGAACACATCACCAGGACCCGGGTTCTCGGCGTGAGTTTCACCGCCGAAGTGCTTCATGATTCCCCACACGGCATTGAGTGAGGTCTGTACCGCGCCTTCGACCCAGGCCGGTGTCCATGAGACGTCATCACCGGCGATAAAGATCCCGCGTTGTTCGGCCGGCATGTCGTCCTGCATGAAATGCGCATACATACGCTGGTTGTAGCGATAGTGGCCGGGCAGGGCGCCCTTGAACGCGCCGAGGAAATGCGGGTCGGCTTCCCAGGACACGGTAATCGGATCGCCGATGATCCGCGCGGCGATGTCCACCTTGGGATAGATTTTCTTCAGGGCATCGAGGGCCAGCTTCACGCGTTTTTCCACCGGGTGCGGGAGCATTTTCAGCGCGTCGCTCATCCAGGAATACGATAGGCAAATCACCCCTGGCTTGTCGTCCCCGTTGTCGAACAGGTAGGTGCCACGGGTAAGACGGTCGGTCAGGGTCATGCTCATCAGGTCGCGGCCGGTCTCGGGGTCCTTGTCCTTCCAGAATGGCCGGTCGACCATCACGAAGGTCTTCGACGATTGCATGTAGCGGGTGCGGTCCAGGGCCATCCACATTTTTTGCGAGAACAGCGCTTCTTCACATTCGATCTGGGTGGTCAGCAGCCAACTCTGGCAGGTGACCAGCACAGCGGCGTACTCGCGGGTGTTGTCCCAGACGTCGGTCACGCTGAATCGGCCATCGGCCGCACGGGCAATGCGCTTCACACCGCTGCGTGGGGCACCCAGGTGCAGTGAATTCAGGCTGGTCCCTTGCGGCCAGTGCGCGCAGCGTTCCGGCACGTGGTTCCAGATGCCGTGGGGCACCTGCTCGACGCCGCCGACCACCAGGTGCTGGTGGTCGTCGCAGTTGGTCATCACGACCCGGAAGATTTCCAGCATCGAATTGGGGAAGTCCGAATCCCAGCCGCCGGTGCCGAAACCGACCTGGCCGAACACTTCGCGGTGCTGGAAAGAGAGCTTGGCGAAGGCCTTGGAGGTGGCGACGAAGTCGTAGAAGGTGCGGTCGTCCCACAGTGGCACCAAGGTGTTCCACAGCGCCTTGAGGCGTGGCACGTCGCGGTCGCGGATCGCCTGCTGGATGTCGCCGAAGCGCGAGCCATCCTCCAGCGCATCGGCCCAGGCGTCGGCGACTTCCTGGAACAGGGCGGGGAGGTCCGCCAGTTTCTGTGCGTAGTAGGTCTGGCCTTCCAGGTCGATGACCGTGCTGCCGGAAGCGGGGGTCAGCGGGTTGGGAAATGGTTTGGTCTCCAGGCCCAGCTTGTCGACGTAATGGTAGAACGCGGTGGAGGACACCGGAAAACGCATGCCGCCCAGCTCGGCGATCACCCCTTCGGCACCATTGAACGCTTGTGAGCGCAGGCGCCCACCCATCTTCGACGCCTCGTAGACCACGGGTTTGAGACCCAGCTTCATCAGCTCGTACGCCGCCACCAGGCCGGCGATCCCGGCCCCGACAATCGCCACTTCGGTACCGTGGTTGTGGGCGGGTATGCTGCCCAGGCCAGCCGGATGCTCGATCCAGTCGTCAAAGGCGAAAGGAAAGTCCGGCCCGAAAATGGTGATGGGCTTCTTACCGTCTGCTGGGTGGCGATTGTTCTTGTTCATGGCTGACCTTGATGGGCGACTCGACGCGGTGTTCGCGTCTGAGTATAGGAAAGATGCCAGCCATTCTAGGGAGGGTGGAACACGTTAATAAGACACAATATGTCGTCGTTTTGAGCGTATTGCAGTCATTTTGATCTATTCATAAATCATAATGACGAAACCTGTCCACTGTGGGGGCGAGCTAGCTCGCGATAGCGGTGCGTCAGTCAATGAAGGTGCTGAGTGAATTAACACCATCGCGAGCTCGCTCCCACAGAAACGCGCCCTAACAATTGTCTGCGCGATCAACAGCAACAGATACCCGCCGAAACTCCTATGGTTATTCCCTTGAGGTTATATATCCTGGGTGGCATATTTGTATGAAATGGGACGTTGAATACACTGACGAATTTGAGTTGTGGTGGGACCGTCTCAGTGAGTCAGAGCAGGACTCGGTACAGGTTTCGGTGATGCTGCTCGGCGATACCGGGCCGTATCTGGGCTTTCCTCACACCAGTGATATCAAAGGTTCGCGTCATGGCAACCTTCGTGAGTTACGGGTGCAACATGCAGGTAGGCCTTATCGTGTGCTCTATGCGTTTGATCCACGACGCTGCGCCATCCTGCTGATCGGGGGAGACAAGACCGGCCAGGACCGTTGGTATCAGCAATATGTGCCTTTGGCCGAACGCCTCTATGACGAGCATTTGGAAGTATTGGAGAGAGAGGGCTTTGACCATGGCTAAGAAATTTTCCGATTTGATGGCGCGTCGTTCGCCTGACTCCCAGGCGCGTGCACAGGCTCTGTATCAGCAGTTGCGTGCAGAAATGCCGTTGCACGAGTTGCGTCAGGCACAGGAGTTGAGCCAGGAGGCCTTGGCCAAGACACTGCATATCAACCAGGCGGCAGTCTCGAAAATGGAGCGCCGTACAGACATGTACATCAGCACATTGCGCAACTACATCCGGGCCATGGGGGGGGAGTTGGAGATTATCGCGACCTTCCCGGAGGGGCAGGTCAGGATCGAAAATTTCTCCCATCCAACACCGTAACTTACGTTGTTCCCAGTGGGAGCGAGCCTGCTCGCGATAGCGTCGGTTCAGTCAGCACTTTCATGGACTGACAGACCGCCATCGCAAGCAAGCTCGCTTCCACAGGTCAAGTACGCAGGGCTTAGACTGGCTGGCCTCGATCGATCTTGCTGCTGAGGATGATCGAGGTGGTGGTTTTTTCCACGCCGTCCACGCTGCCGATCTGGTCCAGCAACTGGTCCAGCTGTTCCGGCGAGTCCGTGCGCAACCAGGCGACATAGTCGAACTCACCGCTGACCGCGCACAGTTGCTGTACCTGGGCCATGGCGCTCAAGCGTCGCAGCACGTCCTTGCCGGAACGCGGCTGGACCTTGATGCCGACGTAAGCCTGCAAGCCGCCGTCAATCACCCGTTGGCCCAGGCGCACGCCATATCCGGTAATCACCTTGGTCTTTTCCAGGCGCGCCAAGCGCGAAGTTACGGTTGTCCGGGCGATACCCAGCTGCCGGGCCAGCATGGCGACGCTTTCCCGGGCATTGATTTGCAGGGCCGCGATCAGTTGGCGGTCGATTTCGTCGAGGACGGGAGGGCGGGTGTCAGGCAAGGTGGGCTCCGGCGGGGGCATCGGTGGCGAGCATGTTACAGGCTCTCGCGTTCGAAATAGCCAATGGCGGGTAAGGTCAGCGCTCGCCAGGCAGGGGCCAGGTGTACTTGCGAAGACCTGAGCCAGAAACCGTCCTGGCACACCAGCTGTTCAGCGGGCGCTTGCAGCAAAAGGGTCAGAGGCAATGACTGTACCGAACCTGGGTCGTCATTGTCCTCTGCTTCCCAATCGCGCTCGAAACACCGTACATGCAGCTGTTCGTCGTCGAAGCTTTCAAACAGCGGCCGATTGCCCAGCCACTGCGGATGCACCCGCAACGTGTGTTCCTGGACATCCAGGAGCAGCAATTGCCAGCCTCGATAACTGCCACACTGTTCTGTCACATCGGTTGCCATGCAGGTCAGGGCCAGGTAACGGCTATCCGTCGACCAGATCATCGACGGTGCCAGATCAACCAACGCGCAGCCTGAGGCTGTCAGCAAATGGCCTCCGAGCCGGGGCGCCTGTGCACGCACCCAACTGTCGGCATATTCCGTTTCGCTGCCGAACAGCCAGGCGGCATCCTGATGGTCGGGGGCAGGCTGGATGAAGTCACCGTCGGCGTTGGCCACTTGCGGACAATCCACCAGGCGCCAAGGGGCAACGCTGTGCAGGTGTGTATCGCTCACCTGCAGCTCCACGGTGTTGTAGAACAGCCGGGATTGTTCGTCGGATTGAAAGAACGAAGGGACGCTATCGCTCTGCGGCGCGGTGATGTTGAAGCGTTGCAGTGCGCTGCTCTCCAGGTCTTGATCAAGACGTCCGGCAACCACTGCCAGGCTCAGCCGGCCGGCGCGGAAATCGAGCAGGCGGGCGACCCACATCGCGGGCCCCTGCAGCAGCTGTCGTTCCTTCAGATCGGCGACCACCCCGTGGGTTGCGACCGTCGTGGCACCGTCGAAGGGCAGCAGGGCCAGGTAACGCCCGCAATCGGAGACCCGATGATCCAACAACCAGCGGCCAGGTAATTGCCAGTCGCCGATCTGACAGCGATAACCGCCCAGCCCATCGGGATTATCGCCAAGCCAGGTCAACCGCGCGCGCACCCCGTCCTGCATCGGCTGCGTCTCGATGTACGAGTCACCGCGCTGGCCTTGGCTGTCCAACGGCATGGCGATGGTCATGCGGGTCAGCGCAAATTCGCCAACCTGCACGCGACCTTGGGCGTCATGATCGACCTGGATCTCGGTATCGCCGTGGATGCTGTCCAAGCGGTAGCCATAACGCCCGGAGCCCGGTCGCGGATAGTCAAGGTACGAGCCTATCTGCACATGGCTTGCGTCGAGACCCAGCAGCTCGTGCCAATAGAAGGACGGTTCTGTTTCGCTCTTCACCCACGGCGAGGGCAGGGCGCGCCAGCCCAGGTCCAGCTGCCACAGCCAATACTGGTCGCCGTCTGCTTGAGGGGGTTGTTCCTGGGCCAGACACACCATGGCGCGTTGATCGCTGCTCCATACCAACGGCGCATCGGCCGCCATCAACAGGCCGGACGGTTGCCCGTTGACGCTGATGGCGTAGCGCGGTGAAACCAGCGGTTCCAGCGGCTGGGCCAGGTCGCGAAATGTCGCGGGCAAGGCAATGTCGCCCCGCAGGCAGTGCTGGCCGTCCGCAGAACGCCGCTCGAAGGCATGTTGAACCTGCTCGGGATGCCAATCGGAGTCCAGCCACAGGTCGGCGAAGGCGACCAGGTGGGTAACGCTGGCCGTCTGGAGCAACTCATCCAGTCGGATTTCGCGAACGCTGTCGTCCACCAGCGGGCTATGGCGCCCGCTCAACACGCCGAGATCAAAAGCGTCCAACTCCCAGAGTTCGCTGTCGGCACAGCGGTACACCTGGCGCTGTTGACGATCGAGGACGACCAGCCCCCAGTTCTGCCGGGACGGTACGGTCGCCGCAAAATAGCGCCCGTCGCGGGAGAACATGGACGAAGAGCCAAGGCCTTGCAGGAGCACGCCGTCGGGGAACAGGTAGTCACAATAAGTGGGGCCACCCATGGCGATTTCACTGTGGTTGAACACCCGGATCGGCTCGCCTTCAGGCGTCAATTGCGGCTCGCTTCCACCCCAAGCACTGGCGCCTTTGCAGGAAACGGACGCCAAACCCAGGCGCCGCTCCCAGGCACTGACACACACCAGGCCGCCGCCGATGCTGGCGATGGCCGCCAGGATGCCCCACCACTCAGGCAAGGCCCGACCCACACTGAAACCCAGGCCGAACACGGCGCCGACGATCAACCTGCCACAGACTCGCCCGGCCGACAGAAAACCGAATCGTGCGGCAAACCCCATCAGCAGGCCGAAGAACAACACCGCCAGCAAAGCCAATGGGGGAGGCAATATCGTGACGAAAAAAGCCGGCACCAGCAGGATGCCGAGTTGCCAGAACAGTTCAAGAAACAGTCGGGAGAGGCTGGGGCTGGCGATGATGGAGATCTCGCTTGAGGAGGTTGAACGGGCCTCGCCCGTCGTTAATTCCCCAGAGTATTACTTCCAGGTGAGTCGAGGAACAAGGAAAGGGGGCGGCCAGTTGCCAAAGTTGCTATCGCGGTCAAGCAACGGAGAGCTTTTGAAGTCGATTCGGGGGACGGATGTTCCGGTGAAAGGTGAGCACGTTAACTTCGAGGGCATATCTGCTTTGATTTTTTGGGAAGTTAGGTATACGTTACATTTAATCTTATTTGTCTTGTATACATAACATGGATTATTCCCTCATCCTCATGCGTCTGGGCGAGCAGGTTCGCAAGCGCCGCCGCAATCGCGGCCTGACCCAGGCCAATCTCGCTACCTTGGCAGGTGTCACTCGGCAGAAGGTCATTGCCATCGAAAAGGGTGACCCGTCGGTGGGGATGCTTGCCTATGCACGAGTCCTGGGGGCCCTGGATTGTGAGTTCGCCGTGGTACCGGCTGCGATGCCTACGCTTGAGGAAATCCACGGAGTGTTCGACTGATGACGACCTTGCTACGGGTAGCAACACCTGAAGGTGATAGCGGGAGGATCCTCTCCAGCACTGGAGACTACCTGTTTCGTTATCGCGAAGATGCTGATGCACAGGCGGCAATCAGTTTATTGATGCCTGTGCGTCTGGATGAATACCGTCATCGAGAGCTGCACCCGATCTTCCAGATGAATCTGCCCGAAGGTTACGTCTTGGAGCAGCTACGCAACCGTCTGGCCAAGGTGACGAACGTCGACCCCATGCTGCTGCTTGCACTGTCTGGCAGTAGCTCGCCTATCGGGCGGGTGGAGGTGAGTTCACCGGAGGTCGATGCGCTTCTACTACGCCAACAATTTCCTGGAGAACGGCTGGAGGAAATCCTGGCCTGGGATGGTGCGCAGGACATTTTTGCCGACTTGGTGGATCGTTACGTTCTGCGTGCCGGGATATCGGGCGTGCAGCCCAAGGTGCTCGTTCCAGAGCGTCAGGATGGTGCTGCGCAACGGTTTACCTCGAAAACCTCCGACCTGATTATCAAGAGCGGCCGGGACGAATTTCCGGGGCTGGCGATCAATGAGTTCCTCTGCATGTCTGTAGCCAGGGAGGCCGGGATCAAGGTGCCGGAGTTCTACCTTTCCGATAATTCCAAGCTGTTCGTTATGCGTCGCTTCGATCGAGACGAGCAGCTCAACCCCATCGGCTTCGAGGACATGGCCGCATTGATGGGGCTTGCTGCGGGGCAAAAGTACAGCAAGAGCTATTCAGCCATTGCCAAAGCCATCCGTCTGTTCTGCCCGTCTGAGAAAGTGCAGGACTCCCTGGCCCATTTATTTGCCATCGTGGCCTTGAGTTGCATCGTCGGCAATGGTGACGCCCATCTGAAGAACTTCGGGCTGCTCTATTCCGACCCTACCCAGCGCGACGCGCGGTTGGCGCCTGCCTACGACATCGTCAACACCACGGCCTATATTCCAAGAGATGTATTGGCCCTTGATCTGGTCGGCAACAAGTCGCTATTTGCCTCGCGACAGGGCCTGTTGGACTTCGCTCGGGTATGTGATGTTGTCCGGCCAGAAGAAGTAATCCGCAAACAGTTGCAAGCACTGGAACAAGTGCTGGCCCGCTCGACTGAACTTTGTGAACAGGCACCGAATGTGGTCGCAGCCATCAGGCAGTGCGCAGAGCCGTTTATGAAGACCTTCGCCTAGGGCGCAAGAGTCAACAGGCTCAAGAACGTAAAAGCCGCGCAATGCGCGGCTTTTTGTATGGTGGGCCCACACGGACTCGAACCGTGGACCAAAGGATTATGAGTCCTCTGCTCTAACCAACTGAGCTATAGGCCCTCAGTAGGTCGCGGATTATAGCGACGGTTTCTCGGCTGTGCTATCCGAAAAATCCGATACGCGCACACGAAGAAACGTTGCGGCAAATTCCTCGGCGCACAGGGGCAGGCTGACGATGTAGCCCTGGATCTGTTCGCAACCTTCCTCGGTCAGGAATTGCTGTTGGGCCAGGGTTTCGACGCCCTCGGCGATAATGGTGAATTGCATGCTGCGGCCCAGGGCGATGATTGCCCGTACGATGGCCGCGTCGTGGGGGTCGTCGGGCAGGCCGCGGACGAAGGATTGGTCGATCTTGAGGATGTCCAGTGGCAGGCGCTTGAGGTAGCTCAGGGAGGAATAGCCCGTGCCGAAGTCGTCGATGGCCAATTGCACGCCGAGTTTTTTCAGCTGGTGCAGCACTGTCAGGGCCTCTTCGGCCTGGCTCATGATGAAGTTTTCGGTAATTTCCAGTTGCAATAAGCCGGGTTCGAGCTGGTGCTCTCGCAGCAGTTGTTCGATGCGCCCCAGTAGATTGGGTTGACGCAACTGGGCTCCGGCCAGATTGACCGAAAGAGGGCCGAGGCTGTCGTAGGCGTCATTCCATTCACACAGCTGCCGGCAGGCGCGCTCCAGTACCCAGTCGCCGATTTGCAGGATCATGCCGTTCTCTTCCGCCAGGGGGATGAAGTGTTCCGGCGGAACGTCGCCAAACGTGGGGTGCGTCCAGCGGATCAATGCTTCGGCACCTACCAGTTGGTTGTCGACGAGGCTGATTTTGGGTTGGAAGGATAATGACAACTCGTTGCGTTCAATCGCCCGCCGTAGCTCATGCTCCAAGGCCACTCGCTCGCTGGCCTGGGCGGTGAGGTCGCGGGTATAGCTTTCCACCCGGTTGCGTCCCTTGGCCTTGGAACGGTACATCGCCGCGTCGGCATTCTTCACCAGCGTGGCGACGTCGCAGCCGTCCTGCGGGTAGAGGCTGGTACCGATGCTGGCACTGATGAAGAACTCGTGCTCGCCGGCCTGGAACGGAGCGGCAAAACAGTTCAACAGTTTTTGGGCGATGTGCTCCGCATCGCTGGGCTGTTGCAGGCCCGGCAGCAGGATAATGAACTCGTCGCCGCCCAGGCGCGCCACGGTGTCGATGTCGCGCAACTGCTCGCGCAAGCGCACGGCAATGCCCTTGAGCAACAGGTCGCCGACCGGGTGTCCGAGGCTGTCATTGATGTGCTTGAAGCGGTCCAGGTCCAGGAACAGCACGGCACCCTGGCTACCGTTTTCCTGCTGGCCATTGAGAGCTGCCAGCAAGCGGCTTTCGAACAGCGTGCGATTCGGCAGGCCGGTCAGCGGGTCGTGGTGGGCCTGGTAGTCGAGACGGGCCTGGGCGTGTTTGAGGCTGGAGATATCGGCGAAGACCGCGACGAAATGGGTGATCTGTCGGTCCCGATTGCGCACCGCGCTGATGGTCAGCCAACTGGGGTACAGCTCGCCGTTCTTGCGCCGGTTGGAGATCTCTCCTTGCCAGTGCCCTTCGGCCGTCAACTGATGCCACATCGCGGCGTAAAACGCGCTGTCGTGCAGGCCGGAAGCCAACAACCGGGGCGTATGGCCCAAGGCTTCGGTTTCGCTGTAGCCGGTGATTTCGGTGAAGGCTCGGTTTACCGCGCTGATGTGCTGTTGCGTATCGGTGATCAGCACGCCTTCGGCAGTGCTTTCGAACACGGTGGCGGCCTGTTGCAGTTTCTCCTGCATGAGATGGCGTTCGGTGATGTCCCGGGCGATGGTCAGCATGCAGTTTTCGTTGCCGATGGGCAGCGGGCGACTGGAGACTTCGCAGAGCCGGATCTGCCCGTCGTTGCGACGGATGTGGCAGCTGAAGTCCCTGACGAAGCCGTCCCGCTTCAGCAGGTCGAGCATCTGCTTTCGCTCGTTGAGGTTGACCCAGATGCCCAGGTCCAGGGTAGAGCGGTCCACCGACAGGGCACTGTTGAAACCGGTAATGCGACTGAAGCCTTCGTTGACTTCGATCAGCAGGCCGTCGCTTTGCCGGGACAACAGCAGGCCATCGGGCGAGGCGTGGAACGCCTTGGCAAACTTCTCTTCGGATGTCTGCAATTGCTGCTGGGTTTCCTTGAGCTGGCTGATGTCCCGCACCACCACGACCAGGGCTGGCGTCGTGTCGAGGTCGAAGGGCTCGGCGGAGATCAGCCCGGTGAACACCTGGCCATTGCTACGGCGGAAGGGCATTTCCAGGTTGCGAATGCTACCGGCCTGCAAGCGCTGCAACAGGCCCGGCCCCACGCCCTGGATGCCCCAGATATTCAGTTCGGTTGCGCTGTGTCCCACCACCTCGGCGGCGCTCAGGCCGATCTGCTCTTCGAAGGCCTTGTTGACCTCCAGCAGGCAACCGTCCAACAACCGTGCAATCACCAGGATGTCCGGGCACTGGCGGAACACCGAGGCAAATTTCTGCTCCGAAAGGCGCAGGGCTTCCTCGGTGCGCTTGGCTTCGCTGATGTCGATCATTAGCCCACGCATCACCGGTTCGTGCCCGTGTTCGATGAGGCTGACAATATCGCGCACCCACAGGCAACGGCCATCGGCAGTGATCACACGATAATCGATGCAGTGGTCGCGACCCGCCAGCACTTCATGATCGCAATAGGTCTGGGCACGGATCAGGTCGGCGGGATGAATGATGTTGCGCCAGAAGCCCGGTATCAGCCAATGGGAAAGGGGATAGCCCAGCAAGTCTTCGGCGTGGGGCGAAACGTAGCTGTAAGTGAAGTCGCTGACCCTTGCCTCCCAGGCGATGGCCGACAGGCTCTCCACCAGACCACGGTAATGGTATTCACTGCTGCGCAGCTCCTGTTCCAGCTCGACCCGCCGGGCGATTTCCGAGCTGAGTCGGCGGTTGATGCGAATCACCACTGCCAGTATGCCGACCAGGAGCAGCAACGCAGGCAGGCCGTAAAGCAGCAAGTCTGACCAGAGCTGGCGGTAGTCGTGCACATTGCCGACCCACTTCTGCTGGATCTCGGCAACTTCGGCGGGGCTCATGTCCGCCATGACCTTGTCCAGGATGCCCACCAATATCTTGTTGTCTCGAGGGACGGCCATTGCCAACTGATAGCGATACGGCGTTTCCCCGCTGACATAAAGGCCTTCGAGCTTGAGTTGACGCAGGCTCCAGACGCTGGAGGCCAGATCGCCCACTACCGCGTCCACCTCGTCGGTCGCCAGGGCTTGCAGGGCTGAACTGACGTTGGGCAGCGCCACGAGGTTCAGGTCGGGGTGGTGGTTGCGCAGCAATTCATGGGGGGCATAGTTCTCCACCACGGCTATTTTCAGCCCGTACAGTTCCTTGAGGTTGTGCGGCTGGGCGCCACCGCGGTGGGCCAGGATGACGATGGGGAAATCCAGGTAAGGGCGGGTAAATGCCAGGTAGTTCTGACGCTCCGGTGTAGACATGATGCCCGGCAAAAGGTCTATCTTGCCCTGTGCGACCTGCTCCAGCACGGCGGTCCAACTGACCGGCTCGATGGGTGTGAGCTTGATGGCCAGCCGTTCACGAATGATGTCGACGTAGTCGGCGGCCAAGCCCTGATAGCGGCCCTGGTCGTCACGAAACTCAAACGGCGGCCATGAGGCATCGACACCCAGGCGCAGGTCGGGGTGGTCCTTGAGCCAGCGGAGCTCCTCGTCGGTGAGCGTCAACGCGCCAGCTGTTGCGGTCCAGGTCATCAATGACAGCAAAAGCGCGGCCGTCAGTCTGGGCATCACTGTCTCGTCATGGCTTGGTGAGGATGATTCGAGTGTAGACGGGCAACAGGGTGCTGAGGAGCGTAGCGAAGGGGATTTTATCTGTGCATAGCAAAACCCCCGGCAGGGCCGGGGGTTTTGAAGGTCACTCGTCGAGGAAGGAGCGCAGATGCTCGCTTCGCGTCGGGTGGCGCAGTTTGCGCAACGCCTTGGCTTCGATCTGACGAATCCGCTCACGGGTTACATCGAACTGCTTACCGACTTCCTCAAGGGTGTGGTCGGTATTCATGTCGATGCCGAAGCGCATGCGCAGTACCTTGGCTTCACGGGCAGTGAGGCCGGAGAGTACTTCGCGAGTCGCTTCCTTGAGACTCTCGACAGTGGCGACATCGATCGGAGACTGCATGGTGGAGTCTTCGATGAAGTCACCCAGATGGGAGTCTTCGTCATCACCGATCGGGGTTTCCATGGAGATCGGCTCTTTGGCGATCTTCAATACCTTGCGGATCTTGTCCTCGGGCATTTCCATGCGTTCGCCCAGCTCTTCCGGCGTCGGTTCGCGACCCATTTCCTGCAGCATCTGCCGGGAAATACGGTTGAGCTTGTTGATCGTCTCGATCATGTGCACCGGGATACGGATGGTGCGGGCCTGGTCGGCGATCGAGCGAGTGATCGCCTGACGGATCCACCAGGTGGCATAAGTCGAGAACTTGTAGCCGCGACGGTATTCGAACTTGTCCACCGCCTTCATCAGGCCGATGTTGCCTTCCTGGATCAGGTCGAGGAATTGCAGGCCGCGGTTGGTGTACTTCTTGGCGATGGAGATCACCAGACGCAAGTTCGCTTCGACCATCTCTTTCTTCGCGCGACGGGCCTTGGCCTCGCCGATCGACATGCGACGGTTGATGTCCTTGATCTCGGCGATGCTCAGGCCAGTCTCGGCCTCCAGCGCACTGAGCTTCTGCTGGCAGCGAACGATGTCCGGTTGCAGGCGGGCAATGGCTTCAGCGTATTTGCTCTTGCCCTTGGCCAGCGCATCGGTCCAGCTTTCGTCGACTTCGTTGCCAGGGAACTGGCGCAGGAAATCGGCACGCGGCATGCGGGCATCACGCACGCAAAGCTGCATGATCGCGCGCTCTTGCTGGCGCAAGCGATCCAGGGCGCTGCGAACACGTTCGACCAGGCCTTCGAATTGCTTGGGTACCAGCTTGATCGGCATGAACAGCTCGGCCAGTGCCAACAGCTCGGCAATCGCCTGCTTGTTGTTGCGGCCATGCTTTTTCAGCGCCTTGCGGGTGATTTCCATCTGGTCGGCCACAGCGCCGAAACGCTGTGCTGCGATGATCGGATCCGGACCGCTTTCGGCTTCTTCCTCGTCGTCGCTCGCTTCGGCGTCGTCGTCATCGGTGTCGTCGTCGGCCTTGACGGCTTTCGCGTCGATCGGTGGCGGCACTTCGGCGGCAGGCGGCGCAATGCCGTCGTCCGGATCGATATAACCGCTCAAGACGTCGGACAGGCGGCCACCTTCGGTGGTGACGCGGGTGTACTCGGAGAGAATATGGTCAACCGTGCCAGGGAAGTGCGCGATAGCGCCCATCACTTCACGGATGCCTTCTTCAATACGCTTGGCGATTTCGATTTCGCCTTCACGTGTGAGGAGCTCTACCGTACCCATTTCACGCATGTACATGCGCACGGGGTCCGTGGTGCGACCAATGTCGGTCTCGACCGCTGCCAACGCTGCGGCCGCTTCTTCAGCGGCCGCCTCGTCGGTATCGGCGTCGGCCAGCATAAGGGCATCCTTATCTGGAGCAACCTCGAATACGTTGATCCCCATGTCGTTGATCATGCGGATGATGTCTTCCACCTGTTCCGGATCTGAAATATCCTCCGGCAGGTGGTCGTTGACCTCCGCGTAAGTCAGGTAGCCCTGCTCACGACCCAATAGGATCAACTCTTTGATACGAGACTGCTGTTGCGCTTTTCCGGACATAACACCCTATCCACTGAAGGTCTTGGCGGGCAAAAAACAAGCCGAGGATTATACCTGAGCTGTGACCTCACGCGCCAGTTGAGGTCGGGTTTGATGCGCAAACATTGCGGCTGAGTAAGTCGCGCAATTGGTTTTTCTCTTCGCTGGTCAACTCGCTCTGGCGAGCTTTTCGCAGAAGTTGTTCCAGGTTTCGCTCGCGTTGGCGGGCGGACAAGCTAGTAATGGTGTCGAAAAACTGTTGTTCAAGGTTATCTCCCTCAATCAGCCATTCCTTCTCGGCCAGGGCCTTCAACAGGCGCCCCTGCTCGGTGCCGTGCCACCGTGCAATCAACTGGAAAGAGTTTAGCTTGGGGTTCTTCTGCACGGCTTCAAGGAGTGCGACCAGCAATTGCGTATTGCTGTGGTCCTCGGCGGCGAAGTGCCCGGCGTCCTCTACTTTTTCCGCCAGTTGCGGGTGATGCAGCAAGGTGCGCAAGGCGGCCAGTGTTGGTGGTTCGACGGCGGCCGGCACGCGCGGGGCACGTGGCTGGTCGCGATCGCCGCGCTTGCCGTTCTTGTCCCAGGGTTTCTTGTCCCATTTCTTGCCGCCACTGCCGGGTTTTTTCGGTGTCCATTCCTGCTGGGGGGCGTAATCCTGCTGAGGTTGATGATAGTCGGCGAAATCCGGCATCGCGTCGTAATCGATGCCCGGGTCGTAAGCCGGTGGCGCCTCCTGGGGGGCGCTGTGCACCAGTTGATTGACCGCTTCACTGTTCAGGCCGGTGATCTCGCTCAGGCGCTGGCGCATGAGTGTGCGCAGGTTGGCGCCGGGCACCTTGTCGATCAACGGTGCCGCGAGGGTGGCCATGTGGGCCTTGCCTTCGAGGGAGCGTGGATCGGCTTCTTCGGTCAATTGCTGGAAAAAATAGTCGGCCAACGGCTGTGCGTGCTGGTTGATCCGCGCACGGAACGCATCGGTGCCTTCGGAGCGCACCAGTGTGTCCGGGTCCTCGCCCTCGGGCAGGAACAGGAAGCGTGCCCGCCGGCCGTCCTGCAGGCACGGCAAGGTCGCTTCCAGGGCGCGCCAGGCGGCGTTGCGACCGGCCTGGTCGCCGTCGAAGCAGAACAGCACGTTGGGCACGACGCGAAACAGGCGCTTCATGTGCTCTTCGCTGGTGGCCGTGCCCAGGGTCGCCACAGCGTTGCGCAGGCCTTGTTGGGCCAGGGCAATAACGTCCATGTAGCCTTCGACGACAATGATTTCATCGAGGTTGCGGTTGTTCTTGCGTGCTTCGTACAGGCCATAGAGTTCCTGGCCCTTATGGAACACCGGGGTTTCCGGGGAGTTCAGGTATTTCGGCTTGTCGTCGCCCAGCACCCGGCCACCAAAGGCGATGATCCGTCCGCGCGTGTCGCGGATCGGAAACATGACCCGGTCGCGGAAGCGGTCGTAGCGCTTGCCGGTTTCGGCATTTTCAATCAGCAGGCCGGCGTCGATCATGGCGCGCTGTTGCAGCGTATCGCTGCTTAGGTGCTTGTACAGGTTGTCCCAGCCGGGCGGGGCGAAGCCGAGGCCGAAGTCCCGGGCGATTTCGCCGGTCAGGCCGCGGCCCTTGAGATAATCCACCGCAGCCTTGCGTGCCGGATGGCTTTTGAGGGCCTGGCGATAAAAATCCGCCGCCGCCGTCAGCAGTGGGTAAAGCGGAGAATCGGTCGGTTGGCGTGGCTTGTGCTGTCGACCGCTTTCCTCCCGGGGTATTTCCATGCCGGCGGCTTTGGCCAGTTCTTCGACGGCCTGGGGGAAGTCCAGGTTGTCGTGGTCCATGATGAAGCCGAGGGCATTGCCGCCAGCGCCGCAGCCGAAGCAATAGTAGAACTGCTTGTCGGGGCTGACGCTGAAAGAAGGCGTTTTTTCTTTATGGAACGGGCAGCAGGCCGTGTAGTTCTTGCCCGCTTTCTTCATTTGCAGGCGAGAGCTGGCCACGTCGACGATGTCGGTGCGGTTCAGGAGGTCGTCAATAAAGCTCTGGGGAATCAGCCCGGCCATGGCGTTCTCATCATCACTGCGCGAAATATGGACCCGAAATCGGCAGGCGTAACCGGGTCTGGGTTTGAGGCACGCTAAATCGGTGGCTCGACCGGGTCGTCTGCATCATCGCTGTCGGGAAGTGTATCTGCCGATAATCCACTGACGTTAATAACTATCAGTATTCGACTGTTTGAATGTGTTGCGCTGAGTCCGGTAACGGCTGTTCAGGCCTCGGATAGCTCATGAAGCGGACACGCAGGCAGGTGCCTTGGGCTGATCGTCGTTAGAGGAATCAGGGTGTGCTCGTCGGTAGCCTTGGAAGGCTCGTCAGGAAAGACGTGCACCGCTGGCAAAAGAGCCAGGTCTGACGCGGTGAAGCAGGTTGTCTATGTCGCGTCTGCGACATTTGACAGTGAAGCATCAAGCGTTATTCCGCAAATGCCATAAGCCCGGCTTGAAGGCCGGGCTTGGCAGAAGCTTGCTACGGACGTCTGTGTATTAGTACAGGCGTACGGCGCGGCGCTGTTCGCGCTGAACTTTCTTGGCGTGACGCTTAACAGCGGCTGCTGCCTTGCGCTTACGCTCAGAAGTCGGCTTCTCGTAGAATTCGCGGCTACGAACTTCAGCCAGAACACCGGCTTTTTCGCAGGAGCGCTTGAAACGACGCAGAGCTACGTCGAAGGGTTCGTTCTCTTTTACTTTGACGGCTGGCATCCAGAGCTACCTTCATTCATTACCGGGGTCAACATCCTCGCGGCAAAAGAGCACTTGAAGACGTCGGTTTTTAAGGGTTGCGGATGTTAACCCCTCAACGCTCGGAATGCAAAGCCTCTGATCGAAAACCGCTGGTCGGGGCACAACGCGGCGACTATTATGCGCGCCTTCGAATTCAGCCTCTACAAGGCGCAAACCCATGCTAGTACTGGGATTAGAAACCTCCTGCGACGAAACCGGTGTCGCACTTTACGACAGTGAACGTGGCCTGCTGGCCGATGCGCTGTTCAGCCAGATCGACCTGCACCGTGCCTACGGCGGGGTGGTGCCTGAGCTTGCCTCCCGCGATCACGTCAAGCGCATGCTGCCCTTGATCCGTCAGGTCCTGGCCGAAGCCAACTGTGTGCCGACCGAGATCGACGGCATCGCCTACACCGCCGGCCCGGGCCTGGTGGGCGCGTTGCTGGTGGGCGCCTCCTGTGCCCAGGCGCTGGCCTTTGCCTGGGGGATTCCGGCCTTGGGCGTGCATCACATGGAAGGTCATCTGCTGGCGCCGATGCTGGAGTCGCAACCGCCGCAATTTCCGTTCGTCGCTTTGTTGGTATCGGGCGGTCATACGCAGCTCATTCGAGTCGATGGCATCGGCCAATACGAGTTGCTCGGCGAGACGCTCGATGATGCTGCCGGCGAAGCGTTCGACAAAACTGCAAAAATGATGGGCCTCAATTATCCCGGTGGGCCGGAAATTTCCCGGCTTGCGACGCAAGGGGTCGATGGGCGTTTCGTGTTCCCACGGCCGATGTGCGACCGTCCCGGCCTGGATTTCAGTTTCAGCGGGTTGAAGACCTTCGCCCTGAACACCTGGCAGCAGTGCGTCAGCGCCGGGGACGACAGTGAACAAGCCCGTTGCGACATCTCGCTGGCGTTCCAGCAGGCCGTGGTGGAGACTTTGACCATCAAGTGCAAGCGTGCCCTCAAGCAGGCCGGGCTCAAGCGCCTGGTGATCGCGGGCGGCGTGAGCGCGAACAAGGCCTTGCGGACATCGCTGGAGAAAATGCTCGGCGACATGAAAGGCGACGTTTACTACGCCCGACCGGAGTTCTGTACAGATAACGGCGCGATGATTGCCTTTGCCGGTTGCCAGCGCTTGCAGGCCGGCCAGCACGAAAGCCTGGCGATCAGCGTACAGGCGCGCTGGCCGATGGAGCAGTTGGCGCCCCTGTGAAGCGTCATTTAAAAATGCCGTTCGCGCCCGGCGAACAGGTCGCGTAGATTGCCCCGGTGACGCCAGACGATCAGCGCAACCAGCGCGGTCATCGGTAGCAAGGCCGCCGGTTCCTGCCAGGCCAGCAACGGCAGGGTCAGCGGCGTGGCGATCAGCGCGGCCAGGGAACTGGTGCGGGTCAGGTAGAACGTCAGCAGCCAGGCACAGACAGCCAGCAGGGCGGCGGGCGGGTACAGGCCCAGCAGCATGCCGGCGGCGGTGGCGACACCCTTGCCGCCACGAAAGCGAAAGTACAGCGGGAATAGATGGCCGATGACGGCGCAGACGCCAATCCAGGCCTGTTGCTGCAACGAGAGCCCTGCGAGGCTGGCGATCAATACCGGGACAAGGCCTTTGCAGAGGTCGCCCAGCAGGGTCAGGATGGCGAGTTTGCGTCCGGCCAGGCGCAGCATGTTGGTGGCGCCGGCATTGCCTGAGCCACTCATTCGCGGATCCGGGCGACCGGTCAGGCGGCTGAGCAAAATGGCGAAGGACAGCGAGCCGAGCAGGTAGGCGAGAATCGCCAGTAACCAAAACATGCTAACTATTCCGGGCGAGGACGCCCTGATTCTAACGGCGCATTGCGCCCTTGTCGTGCTGCGGAGAAGAGTGCTTGGACAGAGTGTTTATCGAGGGCCTGGAAGTCGACACGGTAATCGGGGCCTACGACTGGGAGCGAGGCATCCGACAGTGCCTGCGGCTTGACCTGAGCTTCGCCTGGGACAACCGTCCGGCCGCCGCGGGCGACGACCTGACCCTGGCACTCGACTACGCCAGCGTATCGTCGCGCATCCAGGCATTTGCCGAACAGGCGCAGTTCCAATTGGTCGAGACCTTTGCCGAGCGACTGGCCCAGGAGCTCATGGATGAGTTCAAGATCACCTGGCTGCGTCTGAAATTAACCAAGCCTGGCGCCGTACCGGCGGCCAGTGGCGTTGGTGTGGAGATCGAGCGCGGATGTCGCTGACTCAGGTTTTTCTCGGGCTCGGCAGCAATATCGAGCGCGAAACCCATCTGTGCGCCGGTCTTGAAGCCTTGGCCGGTTTCCTGGTGGACATCCGCTGTTCGGCCGTGTTCGAGAGCCAGCCGGTGGGTATCAAGAGCGGGCCATTCTTCAATTTCGTCGTCTCGGCCTTCACGGATCTGCCGCTGATGGAGCTGGATCGTCGTCTCAAGTTCATCGAGGCGGACAACGGTCGCTATGCGCCGGACCGCAAGGGGCTGCCGCTGGATATCGACGTGTTGTTGTATGGCGAACAGGTCGGCAACTTCGATGGATTGATCTTGCCGCGTGCGGAAATCCTCAAGAACGCCTTCGTCCTATGGCCTTTGTCGTTGATCGCGCCGGATCGGATTCACCCAGGCGTCGGCAAAAGCTTCGCCACTTTGTGGGAAGAATCGCAGATCGACCAGGTGCTGGCGCCAGTGGCTTTCGAATGGCGTGGCCAGCAGCTTACGCCATCGAATCTGCTGTGAGGCGCCTGCCGTCATCGCGAGCCTGCTCGCGATGGCGGCGTTACATCCGGCCGGAATGCGAACTGACCTGAAAACGCCCGTCAGCTCGCCGCCTCCTTATAGGCCTTCAACGCCTTGAGGCGCTCGCGCTTGATCGCCTCACCCAGCTCCGGTCCCTTGAAGCCTTTCTCCAGCAAGGGCTGCACCGCCACTGCGCGGGCTGCTGCCGCAGCGCCCCGCAAATAATCAGCCTGTGGATAACTTCTGTCTTCAAGCCCTTTGCGCCCCCGCGCATCCATCTCACAGGCTGCGATGAATTCCTCGAAGCGCTGAGGACGACGGTACACATCGAAACTCTGCAGCAGCTCAAGCAAAGTGGACGCCTTGAGCTCAAGCGCGCGATGACCATGGGTGTGGTATTGGCCTACCAGTAACGCCAATTCCTGACAGTCGCGGGGCGCCTTGAAGCGCTCGTTGACCGCTTTGATCAGCTTCAACCCCGTGTGCTCATGGGCGATGTGTCGCGGCCATTCGTGTTGGGGCGTCAGGCCTTTGCCCAGGTCATGGAGCAGGCAGGCCCAGCGGACTGTCAGCGGTTGTTGGTGCAGGGCGGCTTGTTCCAGCACGCTCAGGGTATGGACGCCGGTGTCGATTTCCGGGTGATGGGCTTCAGGCTGGGGTACGCCAAACAGCGCATCGACCTCTGGCATCAGGACCTTGAGGGCCGTGCAGTCGCGCAAGACCTGGATAAATACCTGCGGCTGTTTTTCCATGAGGGCGCGGGAAATTTCTTTCCAACTGCGCTCGGCCGTCAGTGCTTCCAGCTCGCCGGACTCGCTGAGTTGGCGCATCAGTTCAAGGGTTTCGTCCGCCACCTTGAAGCCCAGCGGAGCATAACGCGCGGCGAAGCGGGCAACCCGCAGGACTCGGAGCGGATCTTCGGCGAAAGCGGGGGAAACGTGGCGTAGCACCCGGGCTTCCAGGTCGCGCTGGCCGTGGTACGGATCGGTCAGGTTGCCATGGTCATCTTCGGCCATGGCGTTGATCGTCAGGTCCCGGCGAACCAGGTCCTGCTCCAGGGTCACTTCAGGGCTGGCATGGAACACGAAGCCGCCATAGCCTCGGCCGCTCTTGCGTTCGGTGCGGGCGAGGGCGTACTCCTCGCCGCTCTTTGGGTCTAGGAATACCGGAAAATCGGCTCCCACCGGGCGAAACCCCTTGGCGAGCATTTCCTCGGCGGTGGCACCCACCACGACCCGATCGATGTCGGTGACGGGAATGCCTAGCAGGCGGTCGCGAACGGCGCCGCCGACTTTATAGATCTGCATAAAAAACCTCCGTTGGTCCGACAGGATAACCTGTGCGTCGGACGTCCGGAGGCGAAAACGGGATCAAAGATGAATGACGGCCAGGTCCAGGCGACCGTAGTCTCCTTCGGCTTGTTCGCCTCTGGGGGGTACGTGATGGGTTTTCATCACCTGGTCGCCTTGCAGGGTTTCCAAGTGGATGTCGAAACCCCAGAGGCGATGCAGGTGCTTGAGCACTTCGTCGGTGGAGTCGCCCAGTGGTTTGCGGTTGTGTGCCTGGTGCCGCAGGGTCAGCGAGCGATCCCCGCGGCGGTCAATGCTGTAGATCTGCACATTGGGTTCGCGATTGCCCAGATTGTACTGCGCCGCCAGGGTTTCGCGAATGATGCGGTAGCCGCCCTCATCGTGAATGGCAGGTACCAGCAGGTCATCTTTCTGATCGTCATCGAGGATGCTGAACAGTTTCAGGTCGCGGATCACCTTGGGCGAGAGGTACTGCAGGATGAAACTTTCGTCCTTGAAGCTGCTCATGGCGAATTTAATGGCGGACAACCAGTCCGAGCCGGCAATTTCCGGGAACCAGCGACGATCTTCCTCGGTGGGGTTTTCGCACATGCGCCGGATGTCGCGGTACATGGCGAAGCCCAGTGCGTAAGGGTTGATACCGCTGTAGTACGGGCTGTCGAAGCCAGGCTGGAACACCACGCTGGTGTGGGACGTCAGGAACTCCATCATGAAGCCGTCTGTGACCAGGCCCTCGTCGTACAGGTCGTTCATCAGCGTGTAGTGCCAAAACGTGGCCCAGCCCTCGTTCATGACCTGGGTTTGGCGCTGTGGATAGAAGTACTGGGCGATCTTGCGCACGATGCGCACGATTTCCCGCTGCCACGGCTCCAGCAGCGGCGCATGTTTTTCAATGAAATAGAGAATGTTCTCCTGGGGCTCGGCAGGGAAGCGGGCATTGTCTTTTTCGTTGTACTTGTCTGCACCTTTGGGAATGGTGCGCCACAGATCGTTGATCTGTTTTTGCAGGTGCTCTTCGCGATCCTTCTGGCGCCGGCGTTCTTCTTCGGCGGAAATCGGATACGGCCGCTTGTAGCGGTCCACGCCGTAGTTCATCAGGGCGTGGCAGGAGTCCAGCAGGTCCTCCACCGCGTCGATACCATGGCGCTCCTCGCATTGCATGATGTACTGCTTGGCGAACACCAGGTAATCGATGATCGAGCTGGCATCGGTCCAGGTGCGGAACAGGTAGTTGCCCTTGAAGAAGCTGTTGTGCCCATAGCAGGCATGCGCCACCACCAGGGCCTGCATGCAGATGGTGTTTTCTTCCATCAGGTAGGCGATGCAGGGATCGGAGTTGATGACGATCTCATAGGCCAACCCCATCTGGCCCCGGCTGTAGGATTTCTCGGTGCTGAGGAAGTGCTTGCCGTAGGACCAGTGGTGATAGCCCAGCGGCATGCCGACTGACGCGTAGGCGTCCATCATCTGCTCGGCGGTGATCACCTCGATCTGGTTCGGGTAGGTGTCGAGGGCATAACGGTCCGCGATACGGCTGATTTCGCGGTCGTAGGCCTTGATCAGCTCGAATGTCCATTCGGAGCCGGTGGAAATAGGCTGGCGCTTCTGCTCTTTTTTGGCGGTCATGTCACTAACCTGCGCTGGAAGAGTTCACGGAAGACCGGGTAGATATCCCCGGCCGAGACCAATTGCTGTTGGGCAAATGTGTCGGAAAAAGCTTCGGCAATCCGTTCGTATTCGTACCACAAGGCCTGGTGTTCGCGTGGAGTAATTTCCACGTAGGTGTAGTACTGGACGAACGGCATGATCTGGTTGATCAGGATGTCACGGCAGATCGGTGAATCGTCGTTCCAGTTGTCGCCGTCCGACGCCTGGGCTGCATAGATGTTCCATTCGTTGGCGGGGTAGCGCTCCGCCATGATCTCCTGCATCAGCTTCAGGGCGCTGGAGACGATGGTGCCGCCGGTTTCCCTGGAGTAGAAGAATTCCTCTTCATCCACTTCCCGGGCGCTGGTGTGATGGCGGATGAACACTACATCGATCTTGTCGTAGTTCCGTTTCAGGAACAGGTACAACAGGATGAAGAAGCGCTTGGCGATGTCCTTGGTGGCTTGGGTCATGGAGCCGGAGACGTCCATGAGGCAGAACATCACCGCCTTGGAGCTGGGGTTTGGCTGTTTCACCAGCAGGTTGTACTTGAGGTCGAACGTGTCGAGGAACGGTACGCGATGGATGCGGGCGCTGAGTTTCTCGATTTCCGCTTCAAGGTCCTGGATGTCGCCAAAATTGTCGGGTTCTTCGCGTTTCAGGCGGGCCAGTTCTTCCTTCACCTCGCGTAGTTTTGCCCGGCTGCTGCCCGACAGCGCGATACGCCGGGCGTGGGCTGAGCGAAGGGTGCGGATGATGTTGATGCGTGATGGATTGCCTTCGTTGCTGATACCGGCACGCACGGTCTTGAAGGTGTCGGTGCCGGTCAGGTTACGCTTGACCAGGTTCGGCAGCTCCAGGTCCTCGAACATGAACTCCAGGAATTCCTCCTGGGTGATCTGGAACACGAACTCATCCATGCCTTCGCCGGAGTTACCGGCCTTGCCGGGTCCCTTGCCGCCGCCTCCGCCCTGGGGACGGGGGATGTGCTCGCCACTGGTGAATTCCTTGTTGCCGGGGTGCACGACGGTCTGTTTGCCACCGCGACCATGGTGAAGCACCGGCTCGTCGATGTCGCGACCGGGGATACTGATCTGTTCGCCGTGTTCCATGTCGGTAATGGAACGCCGGCTGACCGCCTCTTCGACGGCCTTCTTGATGTGGTCACGGTAACGCCGCAGAAACCGCTGGCGGTTCACCGTGCTCTTGTTCTTGCCATTAAGGCGTCGGTCGATCACATAGCTCATAGGCCCCTCCGGGGGAGCTTCAAGTCGTAAGCCTCAAGCTGCAAGGGGCGTGGCGTCGAGCCATGGGCTCAACGCCGTTCCCTTACAGGCTGTAGCTAGAAGCTTGCCGCTGCTTACTGCGATTTCCGGACCCGCAGATACCACTCGGAGAGCAGTCGTACCTGTTTGTCGGTATAGCCACGTTCGACCATGCGTGTGACGAAATCGTTGTGTTTTTGCTGATCCTCCTTGCTGGCCTTGGCGTTGAAGCTGATGACTGGCAGCAGGTCTTCGGTGTTGGAGAACATTTTCTTCTCGATGACCACCCGCAGCTTTTCATAGCTGAGCCAGGTTGGGTTCTTGCCGTTGTTGTTGGCCCGGGCGCGCAATACGAAGTTGACGATCTCGTTGCGGAAGTCCTTCGGATTGCTGATGCCCGCCGGTTTCTCGATTTTCTCCAACTCCTCGTTGAGGGCCACGCGATTGAGGATTTCGCCGGTTTCCGGGTCGCGGTATTCCTGGTCCTGGATCCAGAAGTCTGCGTACAGCACGTAGCGGTCGAAGATGTTCTGGCCGTACTCGCTGTAGGACTCCAGGTACGCCGTCTGGATTTCCTTGCCGATGAACTCGATGTAGCGCGGGGCCAGGTATTCCTTGAGGAAACGCAGGTAGCGCTCGCGGGTTTCGGCCTGGAATTGCTCTTGCTCGATCTGCTGTTCCAGCACATACAGCAGATGAACCGGGTTGGCCGCGATCTCGTGAGGGTCGAAGTTGAAGACCTTGGACAGGATCTTGAACGCGAAGCGTGTGGACAGCCCGTTCATCCCTTCGTCGACCCCCGCATTGTCGCGGTATTCCTGGATCGACTTGGCCTTCGGATCGGTGTCCTTGAGGTTTTCACCGTCGTACACGCGCATCTTCGAATAGATGTTGGAGTTTTCCGGTTCCTTGAGGCGCGACAGCACGGTGAACTGGGCAAGCATCTTCAGGGTGTCGGGTGCGCAATGGGCCTTGGACAGCGAACTGTTGAACAGCAGCTTGTCGTAGATCTTCACCTCATCGCTCACTCGCAGGCAGTACGGCACCTTGACGATGTAGATCCGGTCGATGAAGGCCTCGTTGTTCTTGTTGTTGCGGAAGGTATGCCATTCCGATTCGTTGGAGTGGGCCAGCAGGATGCCGGTGAACGGAATGGCCCCCAGCCCCTCGGTGCTGTTGTAGTTGCCTTCCTGAGTGGCGGTCAGCAGCGGGTGCAGCACCTTGATGGGCGCCTTGAACATTTCGACGAATTCCATCAGGCCCTGGTTGGCCCGGCACAGTGCGCCCGAATAGCTGTAGGCGTCGGCGTCGTTCTGTGGGAATTCTTCCAGTTTACGGATATCGACCTTGCCCACCAGGGCGGAAATATCCTGGTTGTTTTCGTCACCCGGTTCGGTCTTGGCCACCGCGATCTGGTTGAGGATCGATGGGTAGAGCTTGACCACCTTGAACTGGCTGATGTCACCGCCGAACTCGGCCAGGCGCTTGGTTGCCCAGGGCGACATGATGGTATTGAGATAGCGGCGTGGAATGCCGAAGTCTTCCTCGAGGATCGCGCCATCTTCAGTGGCGTTGAAAAGCCCTAGAGGCGATTCGAACACCGGTGAGCCCTTGATGGCGTAGAAGGGCACTTTTTCGATCAGTTGCTTGAGCTTCTCGGCCAGGGACGATTTACCACCACCCACGGGGCCGAGCAGATAAAGGATTTGTTTCTTCTCTTCCAGGCCTTGGGCGGCGTGGCGGAAATAGGACACGATTTGTTCGATGCATTCTTCCATCCCGTGGAAGTCCGCAAAGGCCGGATAGCGGCGAATCACCTTGTTGGAAAAAATTCGCGAGAGCCTCGAGTTGGTCGAGGTATCCAGCAGCTCCGGTTCTCCGATGGCCAGCAACAGACGCTCCGCAGCCGATGCATAGGCACTGCGGTCCTGCTTGCAGAGTTCGAGGTATTCCTGCAGCGAGTATTCCTCCTGCCGCGTGGACTCGAAACGTTGCTGGAAGTGGCTAAAAATGCTCATGACGTCACCTCGCTCGATACGTGGAGCCGGTGTCGGATCAATCAGTCGATGCTGGACAGCCGCTGGGAACCCAGTTGCCGTTTTACCCCCCAGAATGCTTTCAAGCATGCAGGCTCTTGAAAGCTGACTCCCGATGACCCGCGCGCCGGTGTACCGGCTCTCCCCTGTTTTGGATGGCCTGAGGCTAAGGATAGTTCGGAATCGCGGAGGTAAAGGTGGAATACGTAATTAGTTATGGCAGACCGTTCGTCTGCCATCGCTCAAGCCCACGGTTCACGCGGGCTTGGACGGCATAAAAAATTATTCGTGATTGTCTTGCGCTGTTTCTGAAGGATAGGTCGCACGCCACAACTCAAAGCCGCCGTCCAGGCTGTAGACGTCGCTGAAGCCCTGGCTGACCAGATAGGCGGCTGCGCTCTGGCTGGAGTTGCCGTGATAGCAGACCACGACCGTAGGCGCATCGAGGTCGGCGGCACGGATGAAGTCGGCGATGGAATGGTTATCCAGATGCCGGGAGCCACTGATATGCGAAGCCGCAAAAGTGGCTGGGTCGCGGACGTCGACGACGACCGCGCCTTGCTCGCGCAGGGCCTGGGCCTGTTCCGGGGGGATGCGTTTGAATTCGCTCATGAGGGGCTCCTGTAGCTGAAGCGCAACGCCGGTCAAACGGCAGTGCCGGCCGGCAATGGTGCAGTGGTCGGGTGATGGGTTTTGGCGTGGCCCTGTTCATCGCAATCGCAATGCAGTTGCTCGCCAGTGTCGACGTTCATCAGGGTCATGGCGCTGCCCCACACGCAACCGGTATCGAGGGCGAAGACGCCGGGTTCGTCGGATTGGCCGCCGAGTGCGGCCCAGTGCCCGAAAATGATCTTCAGGTTACGGGTCTTGCGCTCACTGTGCTTGAACCAGGGGGCATAGCCGGGCGGCGCCGTCTCGATACCTTCCTTGCCCTTGAGATCGAGCTTGCCGTCGCGGGTGCAGAAGCGCATGCGCGTGAAATAATTGGTGATGACGCGAAGACGAGCGCTGCCGGTGAGGTCGTTGTCCCACTTGACCGGCTCGTTGCCGTACATGCCGTCCAGGTAGGGGGCGAACAGGTTGTCGTCACGCAATGCCTGTTCGACTTCGCCAGCGCACTTGAGCGCCTTGCGCAGGGACCACTGGGGCGGGATGCCGGCATGGACCAGTGCAAGGTTGCGCGCCTCGTCGTAGTGCATGAGCTTCTGCTGGCGCAACCACTCCAGCAGTTCAACGCAATCGGGGGCGTCGAGAATTTCGCTCAAGGTGTCGGATTTTTTCAGGCGCTCGATGTTCTGCCAGGCAGCCAGCAGATGCAGGTCGTGGTTACCGAGCACGCACACCAGCGACTGGCGGATGCTGTAGAGAAAGCGCAACGTCTCAAGGGACTGCGGGCCACGGTTGACCAGGTCGCCCACCAGCCACAGCGTGTCTTTTTGAGGATCGAAAGCAACGCGCTCCAGCAAGCATTTGAGCGGGTCGAGGCAGCCTTGCAGGTCACCGACCGCATACGTGGCCATTAGTGCAGGGCTCCGGGCACGGCCAGGCGAAAGGGTTTGATGACGGCGTCGAAGCGTTTGCCGTCCTCGGCCAGCATCTGGTAGGTACCCTGCATGGTGCCGACCTTGGTCGTCATCACCGTGCCGCTGCTGTAGCTGTGGCTCTTGCCTGCATCGATCAACGGCTGCTGGCCGACCACACCTTCGCCACGCACTTCTTCGACATGGCCATCGCCGTCGGTGATGATCCAATGCCGTGACAGTAGCCTGGCCGGCAAGGAGCCGTTATTGCGCACGGTAATGCTGTAGGCGAAAGCGAAGCGGTCATGCTCGGGTTGCGACTGTTCTGCCAGAAAACGGGTGGTGACGCTGACGTCGACCTGGTAACGAGGATCGGACATGCAAAAAGGCCTTAAAAACGAAGCGGGACGCGGGCGCGACTCAGGAGATCAGTCTAGGCCAAGTATCGGGTAGTAGACCAGACTGGCGTACTGCCCGATAGCGATCGTCACCCGTTCAGTTGGCGTCGACTTGCGGGGCGACCTGTTCACTGAGTTTGTCGGCCAGGCGCACGAACGCTGCCAGGTCCAACTGCTCTGGGCGCAGGCTGCCATCGACGCCGGCGGCTTCGATTTCGGTGCTGCTGAGCAATAGTTTCAAGGTATTGCGCAAGGTCTTGCGGCGCTGGTTGAACGCTTCGCGTACCACCCGCTCCAGCAGGCGATGATCCTTGGCCGGGTGCGGCAGGATGGCATGGGGCACCAGGCGGACAATGGCCGAGTCGACTTTCGGCGGCGGGTTGAACGCGCCCGGGCCTACGTTGAACAGGTGTTCGACCCGGCAATGGTACTGGACCATGATCGACAGGCGACCCCAGTCACCACCGCCAGGACCGGCGGCGAGGCGCTCGACCACTTCTTTCTGCAACATGAAATGCATGTCGCGGATCAGGCCGGCGTTGCTCAGCAGGTGGAAGATCAGCGGCGTGGAGATGTTGTACGGCAGGTTTCCCACCACCCGCAGGCTGTTCGGTGCAGCGTTCAGGCTATTGAAGTCGAACTTCAGCGCGTCGCCCTGGTGCAGGCTGAAATTGCTTCTGCCGGCGAACTGCTGGTTGAGGATCGGCACCAGGTCCTTGTCCAGTTCCACCACGTCCAGTTGTGCGCCGCTGTCGAGCAGGCCCTCGGTCAGGGCGCCTTGGCCCGGGCCGATTTCCAGCAGGCGGTCGTCGGGCTTGGCCCGGATCGAGCGCAGGATACGATCGATCACGCCGGCGTCATGCAGGAAGTTCTGGCCGAAACGCTTGCGCGCGCGGTGTTGGTATTGCTCGGTCATAAATGGGTCTCGGCCATCTGGTAGGCGGTTTCCAGCGCGACTTGCAGGCTGCCGGTATCGATCTTGCCGCTGCCGGCCAGGTCCAGGGCAGTGCCATGGTCCACGGAGGTGCGGATGATCGGCAGGCCCAGCGTCACGTTGACCGCCGCGCCGAAACCTTTGTACTTCAGCACGGGCAGGCCCTGGTCGTGGTACATCGCCAGCACCGCGTCGCAGTGCTCCAGATATTTTGGGGTAAACAGAGTGTCGGCAGGCAGCGGGCCACGCAGGTCCATGCCCTCGCTGCGCAGGCGCTCCAAAGTGGGTTCGATGATGTCGATTTCTTCACGGCCCAGGTGTCCGCCTTCGCCCGCGTGGGGATTGAGCCCGCAAACGAGGATGCGCGGCCGGGCGATGCCGAATTTTTCCTGCAGGTCGGCGTGCAGGATGCGCGTGACCCGCTCCAGGCGTTCCGGGGTGATGGCGTCGGCGACGTCCCGCAAGGGCAGGTGAGTGGTCACCAGGGCCACACGCAGCCCACGGGTAGCGAGCATCATCACCACTTGCGCGGTGTGGGTCAGGTCCGCCAGGAATTCGGTGTGCCCGGAAAAGGCAATCCCGGATTCGTTGATCACGCCTTTGTGCACCGGTGCGGTGATCATGCCGGCGAACGCACCGTCCAGGCAGCCCTGGCCGGCGCGGGTCAGGGTCTCGAGGACGAACGCGGCGTTGGCCTTGTCCAACTGCCCTGTGACGACCGGAGCACCCAGGGGCGTATCCCAGACATACAGGCTGTTGGCGGGCGCCGGGACGTCCGGCCAGGCCTGCGAGGTCACGGGCAACAGGTTGACGACCAGCCCCAGTTGCGCGGCCCGCTCAAGGAGCAGGTCGCGACTGGTGATGGCAATCAGGGGGTGTGGCTGGGCTTGCGAGGCGAGCAGCAGGCACAGGTCGGGACCGATGCCGGCTGGTTCGCCGGGGGTCAGCGCGAAACGCTTGGGTTTCACTGCGCTGCCTGGTCTGCACCAGGAAGTTTGATTTCAACGTAGGCTTCGTCGCGAATCTGACGCAGCCAGGTTTGCAGCTCTTCGTCGTATTTGCGGTTGCGCAAGACAGTCATTGCCTGCTGTTCGCGAGCCTGGGTGGTGCTGTCAGTGGCGCGGCGGCCAAGGACTTCCAGCACGTGCCAGCCATAAGGGCTCTTGAACGGCTTGGACAACTGGCCTTGCGGCGTGTCAGCCATGACCTGGCGGAACTCGGGAACCAGTGCATTGGGGTCAACCCAATTCAGGTCGCCGCCGTTGAGGGCCGAGCCCGGGTCTTCGGAAAAACTCTTCGCCAGTTCAGCAAAGTCTTCGCCCGCTTCGATGCGGTCGTAGAGTTTCTCCGCCAGGCGCTTGGTCTCGGCTTCGCTGCGAATCTCGCTTGGCTTGATCAGGATGTGGCGAACATGGACTTCGTCACGGACCTGGGTTCCGCCACCGCGCTTTTCCAGCACTTTCAGGATAATGAAGCCGCCCGGGGTGCGTGCTGGCTGGGTGATGTCGCCCACGGCCATGGCGCTCAGTTCACGGTCGAACGGAGGCGGCAGTTGAGCGGGTTTTCTCCAGCCCATGTCACCGCCTTCCAGGGCGTTGTCGCTGCCCGACTTGGCAATGGCCATCTGACCGAAATCAGCGCCTTGCTTGAGTTGCTGGTAGACATCCATTGCCTGGCGATAAGCGCTCTGGATCGCTTCGGAGTTGGCGCTTTCCGGGGTTGGAATCAGGATGTTCGCCAAGTGCAGTTCTTCGGAAAGCTGCATCTTGCCCAGGTCCGAGGCGAGGAAGTTTTTCACTTCCTGCTCCGACACCTGGATGCGTTCGGCCACACGGCGCTGACGCACACGGCTGATGACCATTTCGCGGCGGATCTGATCACGGGCGTCCTCGTAGGAGAGGCCGTCGCGAGCCAGGGCGGCGCGGAACTGGTCGATGCTCATGTTATTGCGCTGGGCAATGGTGCCGACGGCCTGGTTCAGTTCTTCATCGGTGATGCGAATGCCGGAGCGTTCGCCGATCTGCAACTGCAGGTTTTCGACGATCAGGCGTTCGAGCACTTGCTGGTCCAGCACGCCCGGAGGCGGCAGGCCTCCGCCGCGCTTGGCGATGGTTTGCTGCACTTCATGGACGCGCTGGTCCAGCTGGCTCTGCATGACCACGTCGTTGTCGACGATGGCCACCACTTTATCGATGGACTGTACCGCGGCGTTGGCCGCGGTACCCAGGAACAGCGCGCCCAGCATCAGCGGGCGCAGACAATCAGAAAGCTTGGTCTTCACGTTCACGATAACCTTGGATGCCTTTGTCGAGGAAGCTCTCTACCTTGGCGCCGGTCAGGCCGCCGAGTCCCTTCAGAACAATTTGGAGGAAGATGCCGTGGTCGCCTTTTTCGTTTTCCGGGGCGGCTTGACTGAACTCTTCGTAGTCGACCCAGTAACGGTTGATCAGGCGCAGTTTCCAGCAGCAATTGTCGTATTCGAAACCACCGAAGGCTTCCAGGGTACGGTTGCGGTTGTAGTCATACTGCCAGCGGCTGATGAGGTTCCACTGTGGCACGATCGGCCAGATGACCGAGAAGTCGTGCTGCTTGATCTTGTAGTAGTCCTTCACATAGTCCGCATCGCCCGGGCGACCATAGTCGCCACCGCCCACTTGCCATTGGCCGGTCGCCTCGTCGTAGCGGACCTGGTCGTTGCGGTAGCGGTAACCGGCATTGATGACCTTGTTCGGGTTGTCTTCCGGCTGGTAATGGAACATCGCGCTACCCGAGCGGGGGCTGCGGGTGTCCGGGTCCCAGTTGTAGGTCGCAGTGGTGCGCCAGTCGCGGTTCCAGTGGTATTCGTATTCCAGTGCGTACGGAGAAACGTCCGACTTGGCGTCTTCTCGAGTATCGAAGTCAATGCCTGGCAATTGGACTTTGCGATCCTTGAAATAAAACGCCTGGCCGACGGCGAGACGTTGGCGCTCAAAGCCGTTCTCTTCAATCCAGCGGCTGGTCACGCCCAAGGACAACTTGTTCTCGTCCCCGACACGGTCAGAGCCGGTGAAGCGATTGTCGCGAAACAACGAGGAATAGCTAAAGGTCGATTCGCTGGTATCGAAGATAGGAATGTCGCTCTGGTCCTTCTCGGGTACATAGAGATAGAACAGGCGTGGTTCCAGGGTCTGACGATAGTTGGTGCCAAACCATTGCGTGTTGCGGTCGAAGTACAGACCGCTGTCGATGCTGGCGATAGGGACACTGCGGTTTGGCGTGCTGTCGTAGCCGTTTCCAACGACGCTCTTGCCCGTACCATCCAGATCCAAATCATATTGGGTGTATTGGTACTTGAGGGACGGTTTGAGATAGCCATAGGACGCGGTCATCGGCAGGCTCATAACCGGCGCGAGGTTCATGCGATTGCCGTTAGCCCGTGCCAGGCCGCGAACGTTGGTATCCAGCCACGGCTCGACGTTGCCGTCCTCATCGGTATAGTTGCCAGTGCGCAAATCACGGTCAAACCGCACCAACTCTGTCTTGTATGCGAAATCCAGCCCATACGGGTGCTCCGGCAGAGCACCGCTGAACGTAATCTGGGGCAGGCGGTTGTACGGTGTGATCTTCGAAATCGTCGCCAACTGGTAGGCCTGTGCATTCAAGCGGGCAACGTAGTTATCCCCCCGATAGCTGACGATCCCTTGCTGATTGACGCGATCATTGGTCTCGATACCAATCTGATCGCTTTTAAGATCCTGGAAATAGTAAGGATCGCTGATCTTGGTGTAGTCGACTTCCGTCAGCACGCGCGAGTCGAGGCCGCCCTTGTGCTGCCAGTTATACATGTAGCGGGTCTTGTCGTAGTCGCTTTGCCCGCTGCGCTCATCGTCCTCGTCGTTGAGGTACGCAGCACCGAACTGACCTTCGCTGGATTTGGTCAGGTAGCGGAATTCGCCTTCCATCAACAGGCCGCGCTTGGCCATGTAGCGCGGATACAACGTGGCATCGTAGTTCGGCGCCAGGTTGAAGTAGTACGGGGTGACCAGCAGGAAGCCGGTGTCGCTGCCGCTGCCGATGGTCGGCGGCAGGAAGCCGGACTGGCGACGGTCGTCGATCGGGAAGTAGATGTACGGTGTGTACAGGACCGGGAAGTCCTTGACCCGCAGCGTCACGTTGGTCGCGGTACCGAAGCCGGTGGCCGGGTTCAGGGTGATGTTGTTGCCCTTGAGCGTCCAGGCGTTGCTGTTCGGTTCGCACGTGGTGTACGTACCGTCCTTGAGACGGATGATCGCATTCTCTGCACGCTTGGCGTACAGCGCGTTACCGCGAATACGCGACTTGTGCATCACGTATTCGGCGTTGTCGACCTTGGCTTCGCCGGTGTCCAGCTGTACATCGGCATGGTCGCCGACGATCAGTGCACCGTTGTCGCGAACGCGGACGTTACCGCTCAGCTCACCGCGGTTCTCAGCCTGGTACAGGCTGGCCTCGTCGGCCTCGACCTGCATGCTGCCCTGGCGCATGACCACGTCGCCGGCCAGCGTCGCCACCTGTTCTTCCTGTTGATAGCGCGAAGCCTTGGCGCCGAGGAAGGTAGGAGCGTCGCTCTTGGCCGTCTTGTCGTTCATGCCAGGACGGGTCGGCTCGATATAGGCACCCGAGCAGTAAGGGCCGGTTTCAGCCAATTGCGCCGGGGTAAGGTTCTCCCGTGGAACCCAATCCAGGTGACTGTAGTCTGCACTGCGCGACTTCAGGCCGCGGCCCTTGGCTTCGGTAACGAGCATCGGCTTTTCGCCGGCTTCCTCGCCCGAGCTGCTGTCGGCCGGAGCCGCGCCGCTGTCGGAAACCGCACTGCCGTCATGCACGGGACGCGGCGGCAACGCGGCGGCCGGTGTCTTGGGTGCACAGTCCCAGGCACCCGAAGCGGAGACGGAGCAGTCATACTGCTGCGCCGCGACGACGAATGAAGAGGCCAGGGGTTGCAGGGCCAGCAGACTGCCGGTGACCAGCAACGGAAATTTTTTACGAAACGCGGGGGATTTCAATGCCATCTTATTAGTCCGGGCTTCCTGCGTGCCATCTGCCCGCGGTGTGGGCCGCACGCCTCTCGATGGTCTGAAAAAGATGCTGGATAATAAAGCATGACCCGCTTGACGGCTAGCGCCGTCGGAGACCCTTGCAATGCCCGACCAAGATGTACGCTTGCAACACCTGAAAGTTTGGCTCGATGAACAACTGCCGATCCTTTTCACTCAACAGGGCTGGGGCCCCGTACCCCCGGCCACGTTGACCGCCGCCAGCAGTGACGCGAGTTTTCGGCGTTATTTCCGCTGGGAAGGCGAGGGTCGCAGTTTGATCGTAATGGATGCGCCACCGCCCCAGGAAAACTGCAAACCCTTCGTGGATATTGCTTTTTTGCTGGCGAAATCCGGCATTAACGTGCCAAAAATTTATGCCGAAGACCTTGAGCGCGGCTTTCTTTTGCTCAATGACTTGGGCAACCAAACCTATCTGGACGTGATCAACGGCGAAAATGCCGACGATTTATTCCGCGATGCCCTGCAAGCCTTGCTGGCTTTCCAGCAACTGCCAATGGTTGCGCCGTTGCCGAGCTACGATGTCGCGTTGTTGCGTCGGGAGCTGGAATTGTTCCCCGAGTGGTACGTCAAGCGCGAGCTGGGGATTGAATTGGATTCGGCCCAGCAGCAGCTCTGGCAGCAGGCCAGCGAGCTGCTGATCGACAGCGCCCTGGCCCAGCCCAAAGTGCTGGTGCACCGGGACTACATGCCACGCAACCTGATGCTCAGCGTGCCGAACCCCGGCGTGCTGGATTTTCAGGATGCCGTCTATGGTCCCGTTACCTACGACGTGACCTGCCTGTTCAAGGACGCTTTCCTCAGTTGGCCCGAGGCGCGCGTGCGCGGCTGGCTGGAGAGTTACTGGCAGCAGGCCGGCGCCCTCGGCATTCCCGTGCAGCCGGACCTCGAGGACTTCCTGCGGGCCAGCGATTTGATGGGTGTGCAGCGTCATCTAAAGGTCATCGGGATCTTCGCGCGCATTTGTCATCGTGATGGCAAGCCACGCTACCTCGGCGATGTGCCGCGATTCTTTGCTTATATAGAAGCGATCATTGCCCGCCGTCCGGAACTGGCGCCGCTCGATGAACTTCTGGGCAGCCTGCGGCAATCGGCCGGAGCAACGGCATGAAGGCGATGATTCTGGCGGCAGGCAAGGGCGAACGCATGCGCCCCTTGACCCTTACCACGCCAAAGCCGTTGATTCGCGTCGGTGGTGTTCCCTTGATCGAATACCACTTGCGGGCGCTGGCCAGGGCCGGATTCACCGAGATCGTGATCAATCACGCCTGGCTCGGTCAGCAGATCGAAGATCACCTGGGGGATGGTGCACGGTTTGGCGTGAGCATTCGGTTTTCCCCTGAAGGCGAGCCGCTGGAAACCGGCGGTGGAATCTTCCGGGCCTTGCCGCTGCTGGGCGATGAAGCGTTTGTGGTGGTGAACGGCGATGTCTGGACCGACTACGACTTCAGCGCTTTGCGCCGGCCGCTCGAAGGGTTGGCGCACCTGGTGCTCGTCGATAATCCCGAGCATCACCCAGACGGCGATTTCGTCCTGGTCGACGGAAAGGTTCACGATAGGCACGCCCCTGCCGACAACCTGACCTATAGCGGCATCGCCGTTCTGCACCCGCGGTTGTTCGACGGTTGCGCGGAGGGTGCGTTCAAGCTCGCACCGCTGTTGCGCGCGGCCATGGCCGAGGGACGCGTCAGTGGCGAGCACCTCAAAGGGCATTGGGTCGATGTCGGCACCCATGAACGTTTGGCGCAGGTCGAAACCTTGATAGAAGCGAGCGGTTGATATGTGGTGGCCAGGGACTCTGATTGGAGCCGGGGCGGGCTTTGCCATAGCCAGCATCCCGGGGGCCATGCTTGGTGCGTTATTAGGACAAGCGTTGGATAGGCGCCTAAACGTGCAAAGCTGGGAGCAGCTTCGTGAGCGTCTGGGCGGGCGCCCAGCGTTGCGCAACGATGAACTGTTGTTTGTGTTGCTGGGGCGTTTGGCGAAAAGCGATGGGCGTGTGGTCGACGGTCACATCCAACAGGCTCGCCAGGAAATGCGGGCCCTGGACCTGAGCGAATCGGCGCAACGCCGGGCCATCGCTGCATTCAACCGGGGCAAGTCTGGAGATGTCCGCCTACGCGGTTATCTGCGCCGCCTCAGCACCCAGCCGCATGCGGCGGAAGGCGTGCTGCGGGCCTGCTGGCGAATGGTTTGGGCTGATGGCAAGGCGGGCGTCGGCGAGCGTGAATTGATTGCCCGGTGGGGCAAGTGGCTGGGCTGGACCCAACAACAGGTCCAGGCATTGGCCAGCGATTACGAACCGCACAAACTGTCGCTGCCCAGCAGTGGGGTGACGTATCAGGAGGCGTTGCGTTTGCTGGGCGTTTCCGCCACGAGTGAACCGTCGCAGATCAAGCGAGCCTACCGACGATTGCTCAGTCGCCACCATCCGGACAAGATTGCCGGCAGCGGGGCAACGCCCTTGCAGGTGCGTGAAGCCACTGACAGGACTCGGGAGTTGCACAACGCCTATCGCTTGATACGGGAACGGCGGAATTTCCGGTAGCGCTACTATCCCCTGTGGCGAGGGAGCTTGCTCCCGTTCGGCTGCGCAGCAGTCGCAGTCCGGGTCTTTATGAAGAACCGCAGTGCTCGCTTTGGGGACCGCTTCGCGCTCCAGCGGGAGCAAGCTCCCTCGCCACAGGAGGGTGGGCGCCGACATCCCGAACGGGTCAGCCTTACTCCCCCGCCTTCTGCGGATTCAACCAACCCCGGACCCGACGAAACAGCTGCTCCTGCTCCGCCGCCGGGTTCGGCAGGGCCTTGAGGGACACCTGGCTGAAGGTCGAGCCTTTCAAGCGTTTGCTCGCCTGCAAGCGCTCCAGCGCCGCGTTTCGATCCAGCGGCTTGTCCATGTAGAAAATGTCGGCGGTCGCCAGTTTCAAGGTCGAGGTCAGTTCGGCCAGGGCCGGCTTGGCGGTGGCCGGGGTCTGGGCGGCCACCATCACGAAGCGTTCGACTTGTGAGGGCTGCTTTTCACTCAAGTAGCGCGCTGCCCAATAAGCGCCAGTGCCATGGCCCAGCAGCACGATACGGCGTGCGCTTTGCTGTTCGGCGTAGGCCAGGGCTGCATCGATACGGGCGAAGATGCGCTCGGCGTCGGCCTTGGCATGTTCTTCATCGGTTTGGTCGACGACGGGATCTGCCGCATCGGCTTCGCCGCCTGCGGCCTGTTCGATCGGCGCCGCAGTGGTGGCGTCCGGTGCTGCGGCAGCGGTGTCGGTCGGCTTGGTCTCTGGCGGTGTTTCTACCACACGCGGTGCAATGACGTCGCTTTGCAGGTCCGGCAGGGTGATACTCAGGCTGCTCCACTCAACATCTGGCAATTTTTTCCGCAAAGGGCCGATAGCTTGAGGCCAGTCAGCTGTTTCGCCGGCGCCGGGGATTATGATGACTGCGCCTCTGGGGTCGCCGGTATTGGCCGGTTTCCACAGTGCCAGGAAGGCATCGCTGCCGGTCTGTAACTGTTGTTGTTCCTGGGCCGGGACTCTTCGTTCAAGTGCGGTCGCCTCTTCCTGGCTACGCTCGAGCAAGGGTTGGCGCTCGACGGGTTTTTCCTCGGCAGGTTGCTGCGCGGCGGGCGCCGTTTCACTGGCCTGTACAGAAAAGGCACTTGGCAGGATCAGCGACAGGCACAATGCTGGCAACGCCAGGCGATAAACAGAGGGCATTGGATATTCCATGACCAGAAGTATTTCCGGCAGCCTAATGGGTTGGTCAGTATTTGTCAGTGCATGAGACTTCGATGATGCGTTTTTGCTGCCTGTGGGTTATCGGCTGTTTATGGCTTCCCTTGATGGCGTGGGCCGCGCCCGCACCGTCGACGCATGGGGTGCAATTGAATGCGGGACAGCGCCAATGGTTGGTGCAACATCCGCAATGGCGGGTCGGCCTGGTATTGCAGGCGCCCTATGCCCAATACGACCGGCGCCTGCAGCGTTTGTCCGGCACTAACGTCGAGTTGATGCAATGGCTGGGCAAGGCGTTGAACGTCGAGCTCACCTGGCGCAATTTCCAGGACCTGGCACAACTGGAAGCAGCGGTGCGCGCCGGCGAGGTGGACGTAGCTCCGGGCCTGACCCAATCCCCGGGCGGGCTCAAGCTCTGGCAGTTTTCCGATCCCTATATGCGAGTGCCGCAACTGATCGTCGGCGCCCAGAAGGGCGCCGAAGGGGTGGAGTTGGAAAAACTCGACAGCCAGGCCCGGGTCGCGGTGCGCATGCCCAGCGCGACGGCCGATTACCTGCGCAGCAACTACCCGACGCTGAATCTGCAAGGTGTGCCGATGGAGCGCGAGGCCCTGCAATTATTGCTGACCCAGCAGGCTCGATACGCGGTGGTCGACGAGGCACAGCTCGGGCGGTTGATGGTCGAGCCCGAATTCGCCGAGCTGGCGGTGGTGGGCGACATCGGCCTGCCGCAGTTGCTGCGGGTTGCCACACGCCGGGACTGGCCGGAACTGGCCGAGATCATCGACCGCGGTTTGCAGGCGATCCCGGCCAAGGCGCTGGAGCAATTGCACAGCCGTTGGCTCAAGCCAAAATATCCACGCCTGACCGAGACCCCGGGCTTCTGGCAGAACTTGACCCTATTGATTCTGGCCCTGCTGCTCAGCAGCGTCTCCATCGTGTTCTGGCAGCGCCGCCAGCAACGCGCACTGGAGCGTCGTCTGCGTGCCGCGAGGGAGGACATCGCCCAGCGTACGGCCAGCGAAGAAGCCTTGCGCCTGACGCAGTTTTCCATCGATCAAAGTACGGTCGGCATCCTCTGGGTCAATTGGGACAGTCACGTGCGTTATGCCAACCGAGCGGCTGAAACCATGCTCGGGTATGCCTCGGGCGCCATCATCGACCGCCCCTTGATTGACTTCGAGCCGGGTTTGCACATGGATCGCTGGCTGAACCTGTGGAAGCGCGCCCGGGCCAGTGAAGATGGGCCGCAGAGTTTCGAAACCGAATGCGTGCGAGCCGATGGCAGCATCTTGCCGGCTGACGTTTCTCTGAGCTTCCTGCGCTTTCGCGACGCTGAATACCTGGTGGTCTACCTCAACGATGTGACCGAACGTCGACGTGCGCTGGCGGCGTTGCGCGAAAGCGAAGCGCGGTTGCAAGGTATTGCCGCTAATGTGCCAGGCCTGGTCTTTCGCCTGGAGCGGGCGCCGGTGACCGGCCAGATCGACTTTGCCTACATCAGCGAAGGCAGCGAAAGCCTGGTGGGTTATTCCCCTGCAACCCTGGCCCGCAGCGACACCGGGCTGCGCAGCCTGGTGCACCCGCAGGACAAGGCCGATTACCACCGCACTCAGGACCAGGCGCTGGACACCGACAGTGACTGGTCATGGCAAGGCCGCATCCTGACCCGCGAAGGCCAGGAGCGCTGGGCCGAGATCAAAGCGATCACCCGCCGTCTCGAAGATGGCGCCTATGTCTGGGACGGAATCGTCTGGGACATCACCGAAAGCAAGCGCATCGAACTGGAGCTGGCCAGCTCACGGGAACAGTTGCGCGAATTGTCAGCGCACCTGGAAAGTGTGCGGGAAGAGGAAAAGGCGCGCATTGCCCGGGAGGTCCACGACGAGCTGGGCCAGATGCTGACGGTGTTGAAGCTAGAAACATCCATGTGCGAATTGGCCTACGCGCAACTCGACCCGGGCCTGCATGAGCGGCTTAATAGCATGAAGCGCCTGATTGCTCAGTTGTTCCAGCTGGTGCGGGATGTGGCAACGGCGCTCCGCCCGCCGATCCTGGATGCTGGCATTGCCTCGGCCATCGAATGGCAGGCTCGGCGTTTCGAGGCGCGTACGCAGATCCCATGCCTGGTGCAGGTGCCGGACAACCTGCCGGCCCTGAGCGACGCCAAGGCCATTGGCCTGTTCCGGATTCTCCAGGAAGCGCTGACCAACGTGATGCGCCATGCCCAAGCGCATACTGTAGAGCTGACGCTGGTTCAGGAGGGCGACGAATTGTGTCTGACCGTCAGCGACGACGGTGTAGGATTTATTGCCGATACGAGTCGGCCAACCTCCTTTGGCCTGGTCGGCATGCGTGAACGAGTATTGATCATGGGCGGGCAGTTGACCCTGGAGAGTGAGCCGGGGGAGGGGACGACCCTGTCGGTGCGGGTGCCGTTGCATGAGGCCTGATGGGGTGGGTTGCCTGGGCGGGCCCAATCGCGAGCCAGCTCGCTCCACATTGATTGAGATGTACACATACGCCCTGCGGGAGCGAGCTTGCTCGCGATGAGGGATCCTGAATCTGGAGAACAATGTGATCCGTGTACTGGTAGCCGAAGACCACACCATCGTCCGTGAAGGCATCAAGCAACTGATCGGCCTGGCCAAGGACCTGGTGGTGGTAGGGGAGGCGAGCAATGGTGAGCAGTTGCTCGAAACCTTGCGGCATGTGCCCTGCGAAGTGGTGCTGCTGGACATTTCCATGCCCGGCGTCAACGGCCTGGAGGCGATCCCACGGATCCGGGCGCTGAACAACCCGCCGGCCATCCTGGTGCTGTCGATGCATGACGAAGCGCAAATGGCCGCCCGTGCCCTGAAGGTCGGCGCCGCCGGCTACGCGACCAAGGACAGCGACCCGGCCCTGCTGCTCATGGCGATTCGCAAGGTCGCGGCCGGCGGACGCTATATCGACCCGGACCTGGCCGACCGCATGGTCTTTGAAGTCGGCCTGACCGACACGCGACCGCTGCACTCGCTGCTGTCCGAGCGTGAATTCTCCGTCTTCGAACGCCTGGCCCAGGGCGCCAACGTCAACGATATCGCCCAGCAACTGGCCCTGAGCAGCAAGACCATCAGCACCCACAAGGCGCGGCTGATGCAGAAGCTCAACATCACCTCATTGGCTGAGTTGGTGAAGTATGCGATGGAGCACAAGTTGCTCTGAGCTTCAGCGCTCCCACAAGGTTTTGTCTCGGCATATCCATTTGCGACACACGCCAACAGCGCTTTTTGCCCCTGCTTGCAGCTTGCCGCTCATCACTTGCCGCTGCCCTTATCCAATCCCGTCATCCCTGTAGGGCAATCCCTACCCCGACTCTTCCATCCGGCTGAGGTGATTCTCTCCTGCGCCCCGATTTGCGCAGGCCCCAGGCTCCACTAGGCTTGACTCACAAGCAGTCATCAATACAAAAGGTGCGGGTATGAGCCAGGTCGATTCAAGCGCGGGGGCCAGTGATGTGCTGGTCAGCTTTCGTGGTGTGCAAAAGAGCTACGACGGCGAGAACCTGATCGTCAAAGACCTCAACCTGGACATTCGCAAGGGCGAATTCCTGACCCTGCTCGGGCCTTCCGGCTCCGGCAAGACCACCAGCCTGATGATGCTCGCCGGGTTTGAGACCCCAACCGCCGGTGAGATCCTGCTGGCCGGGCGCTCGATCAACAACGTGCCACCGCACAAGCGCGACATCGGCATGGTGTTCCAGAACTACGCCTTGTTCCCGCACATGACCGTCGCCGAGAACCTGGCGTTCCCGCTGACGGTGCGTGGCCTGAACAAGAGCGACGTGAGTGATCGGGTCAAGCGCGTCTTGAGCATGGTCCAGCTGGACAGCTTCGCCCAACGCTACCCGGCGCAATTGTCCGGCGGCCAGCAACAACGGGTAGCCCTGGCCCGGGCGCTGGTGTTCGAACCGCAGTTGGTGTTGATGGACGAACCCCTTGGTGCGTTGGACAAGCAGCTGCGTGAACACATGCAGATGGAAATCAAGCATCTGCACCAGCGCCTCGGCGTCACCGTGGTGTACGTGACCCACGACCAGGGCGAAGCCTTGACCATGTCTGACCGCGTGGCGGTATTCCACCAGGGCGAGATCCAGCAGATCGCCCCTCCGCGCACACTGTATGAAGAGCCGAAAAACACCTTCGTCGCCAACTTCATCGGCGAAAACAACCGTCTCAACGGTCGTCTGCACAGTCAGACCGGCGACCGCTGCCTGGTGGAATTGGGACGCGGTGAAAAGGTCGAGGCATTGGCGGTGAATGTCGGCAAGCCTGGCGAGCCGGTGACCCTGTCGATCCGCCCGGAACGGGTGAGCCTCAACGGCGCAAGCGAACAATGCATCAACCGCTTCTCAGGGAGGGTGGCGGAATTCATCTATCTGGGCGACCACGTCCGGGTTCGCCTGGAAGTCTGCGGCAAGAATGACTTCTTCGTGAAGCAACCGATTGCCGAGCTCGATCCCGGGCTGGCCGTTGGCGACGTGGTTCCGCTTGGCTGGCAAGTCGAGCATGTGCGTGCGCTCGATCCCCTTCTAGAGGCGAATTGATCGCCCCCTGCTGTACCAACACCAACCCTGCACGTGGAGAGAACAATAAATGTTGAGATCCCTGAAGTTCACAGCCCTGACACTGGGCATGATGGGTGCGGCAAGCGCGATGGCGGCGGGCCCGGACTTGACCGTGGTGTCTTTCGGCGGGGCGAACAAGGCGGCTCAGGTCAAAGCCTTTTACGCACCGTGGGAAGCGGCCGGCAATGGCAAGATCGTGGCTGGCGAGTACAACGGCGAAATGGCCAAGGTCAAGGCCATGGTCGATACCAAGAGCGTTTCGTGGGATTTGGTAGAAGTCGAGTCCCCGGAATTGTCCCGTGGTTGTGACGAAGACATGTTCGAACAACTCGATCCGGCCCTGTTCGGCAAGGCCGAAGACTACGTCAAGGGCGCCATCCAGCCTTGCGGCGTGGGCTTCTTCGTGTGGTCGACCGTGCTGGCCTACAACGCCGACAAGCTCAAGACCGCGCCGACCAGTTGGGCGGATTTCTGGGACACCAAGCAATTCCCAGGCAAACGTGGCCTGCGCAAGGGCGCCAAGTACACGCTGGAATTCGCCTTGATGGCCGATGGCGTAGCGCCGAAAGACGTCTACAAAGTACTGGCTGGCAAAGACGGCCAGGATCGCGCCTTCAAGAAGCTCGATGAGCTCAAGCCGAACATCCAGTGGTGGGAAGCTGGCGCCCAGCCGCCGCAGTACCTGGCTTCCGGTGACGTGGTCATGAGCTCGGCCTACAACGGCCGGATCGCCGCGGTACAGAAAGAAAGCAACCTGAAAGTGGTGTGGAACGGCGGTATCTACGACTTCGACGCTTGGGCCATCCCACGTGGCCTGGACAAGACCCGCGCCGAAGCTGCGAAGAAATTCATCGCCTTCTCGGTGGCGCCGCAGCAGCAGAAGACCTATTCGGAAAACATCGCCTACGGTCCGGCCAATACCCAGGCTGTACCGTTGCTGGCCAAGGATGTCCTGAAGGACATGCCGACCACCCCGGAAAACATCGCCAACCAAGTGCAGATCGACGTCAGCTTCTGGGCTGACAACGGTGAGCAACTGGAGCAGCGCTTCAACTCCTGGGCGGCCAAGTAACCAAAGCGTCCATGGGTGAACGGGCTTTGTGGCGAGGGAGCTTGCTCCCGCTTGAGTGCGCAGCACTCACAAAATTGGCGTTGCCGACAAAATTTTGGGGCCGCTTCGCAGCCCCGCGCGAGCAAGCTCGCTCGCCACAATGACTCGCTTGCACAGGTTGCGGTTTCAAAAGAACAGAGGTGGCCCGCCGCCTCTGTAACGATCAAAAAGATTTGCGGAGTTCGCCATGGCCATCGCCGTTCCACTGAACGCGGGCACCAGCCCCACCCTCAAGCAACGGCTCAAGCATGCCGAGCGGATCAACCGCTGGAAGGCCCAGGCCTTGATCGCGCCGCTGGTGTTGTTTCTGTTGCTGGTGTTCCTGGTGCCGATCGTGGCGCTGCTGTTCAAAAGCGTCAGCAACCCGGAAGTGGTGGGCGCCATGCCTCGCACTGTCGCCGCCGTCGCTGCATGGGACGGACGTGGTTTGCCGGGCGAGCCGGTGTACAAGGCTGCCAGTGAAGACCTGGCCGAAGCCCGCAAGAATCAGACCTTGGGCGACTTGTCCAAGCGCCTGAACATGGAACTGGCCGGCTATCGTAGCCTGCTGACCAAGACCGCTCGGGCGTTGCCGTTTGCCACCGAGCCGGCTTCCTATAAAGAAGCCTTGGAAAACCTCGATGAGCGTTGGGGCGACCCGGCGTACTGGCAGGTGATCCGCCGCAACACCAGCGACGTTACCCCGTATTACCTGCTGGCGGCCGTCGATCACCGCATCGATGACCTCGGCGAACTGGCCCCAGCTACCCCCGACCAGGCGATTTACCTGGATATCTTCACTCGCACGTTCTGGATGGGCCTGGTGATCACCGCGATCTGCCTGGTGCTGGCTTATCCGTTGGCCTACCTGCTGGCTAACCTGCCTTCGCGCCAGAGCAACCTGCTGATGATCCTGGTGCTGCTACCGTTCTGGACCTCGATCCTGGTACGCGTCGCCGCATGGATCGTGCTGCTGCAGTCCGGTGGTCTGATCAACAGTGCGCTGATGGCCATGGGCGTCATCGATAAGCCCCTGGAGCTGGTGTTCAATCGCACCGGCGTATACATCTCCATGGTCCACATCCTGCTGCCGTTCATGATCCTGCCGATCTACAGCGTGATGAAGGGCATCTCGCCAACCTATATGCGTGCGGCGATTTCCCTGGGCTGTCACCCGTTCGCCAGTTTCTGGCGGGTGTACTTCCCGCAGACCTATGCCGGGGTCGGTGCCGGTTGCCTGTTGGTGTTCATCCTTGCCATCGGCTACTACATCACGCCGGCGCTGCTGGGCAGCCCGAACGATCAGATGGTCAGCTACTTCGTCGCGTTCTACACCAACACCAGCATCAACTGGGGCATGGCCACGGCGCTCGGCGGGCTGCTGTTGCTGGCGACCATCGTGCTTTATCTGATTTACAGCTGGCTGGTGGGCGCCAGTCGCCTGCGCCTGAGCTAAGGGGAGATCGAAAATGGTGAGTCCTTACATGTCCCCCGTCGAGCGGGTGTGGTTCTACTGCTTGCGCACACTCTGCGGGCTGATTCTGTTGTTCCTGATCCTGCCGGTGCTGGTGATCATTCCACTGTCGTTCAACTCCGGCAGTTTCCTGGTGTACCCGCTGCAAGGCTTTTCGCTGCAGTGGTACCACGATTTCTTCGCCTCGGCCGAATGGATGCGAGCGCTGAAGAACAGCATCATCGTGGCCCCGGCGGCGACGTTGCTGGCGATGGTCTTCGGCACGCTCGCGGCCATCGGCCTGACCCGTGGTGACTTCCCAGGCAAGGCGTTGGTGATGGCCCTGGTGATTTCGCCGATGGTGGTGCCGGTGGTGATCATTGGCGTGGCCAGTTACCTGTTTTTCGCACCGCTGGGGATGGGCAACAGCTTCTTCTCGCTGATCGTGGTCCACGCCGTGCTGGGTGTACCGTTCGTGATCATCACGGTGTCGGCGACCCTGCAGGGGTTCAACCACAACCTGGTTCGGGCCGCTGCCAGCCTGGGGGCTTCGCCACTGACGGCGTTTCGTCGGGTGACCCTGCCGTTGATCGCCCCGGGTGTGATCTCCGGCGCACTGTTCGCCTTCGCGACGTCGTTCGATGAAGTGGTGGTGACCCTGTTCCTGGCCGGCCCCGAGCAGGCAACCTTGCCACGGCAGATGTTCAGCGGCATCCGCGAAAACCTCAGCCCCACCATCGCGGCGGCGGCGACCCTGCTGATTGCCTTCTCGGTGATCCTGTTGCTGACCCTGGAGTGGTTGCGTGGGCGTAGCGAGAAGCTGCGTACTACCCAAGCCTGACGAATATGGGAGCGAGCAAGCTCGCTCCCATAGGGCCTCATCCACAGGCTCCTTATCGCATTCATGGGCTGAATGGCAGACAACCTCCAATACCGAGCTATCCTTGTGCCAGCCCATACTCGAATAAGAGGCCGCGCACATGAGTCTTTCCTCATTCAAGATCGCCCATAAACTGATCACCGGTGCTGCTGCCATCGAGCAACTGGCTGCGGAGTTGACGCGCCTGGACGTCGACAACCCGCTGATCGTGACCGATGCGGCGTTGGTCAAGTCCGGCACCGTGGAACTGGCCTTGCAACATCTGGGCGGACGGGACTACGAGATTTTCGACCGGGTGATGCCGGACCCGGAAATCGCCATTGTCGAGGACTGCATGCAAGCCTATCGCGACGGTGGTCATGATGGCCTGATCGGTCTCGGTGGTGGCAGTGCCATCGACATTGCCAAGTGCGTGGGCGTCTATGCCGGGTACCACGGCGAGCTGCAGGATATGTTCGGCGTCGATCAGGTGCCGCGCAAAGGCCCGCCCATGATTGCCATCCCCACCACGGCCGGTACCGGTTCGGAAGTCACCAACGTGGCGATCCTCTCCGACAAGGCCGCGCAGCTGAAAAAAGGCATCGTCAGCGATTATCTGTTGCCGGACGTGGCGCTGGTCAGTCCGCAGATGACCCTCACCTGTCCGCGCGGCGTCACGGCTGCCAGTGGCGTTGATGCGCTGGCACACGCCATCGAGGCCTACCTGTCGCTCAATGCTTCGCCAATCACTGATGCCCTGGCCATCGGCGCAATCAAGCTGATCAGCCGCGCGCTGCCCAAGGCCTATGCCAACCCGGCTCACCTGCAAGCCCGGGAAGACATGGCCACGGCCAGCCTGATGGCCGGCATGGCATTCGGCAATGCCGGGGTTGGGGCGGTCCATGCACTGGCTTATCCATTGGGCGGGCGTTTTCACGTGTCCCATGGCGTCGCCAATGCTATGTTGCTGCCGTACGTCATGACCTGGAACAAGATGGCCTGTGTCGAGCGCATGCGTGACATCGCCGAGGCCATGGGCCTCAAGACCGCTCACCTGAGCGACCTTGAGGCGGCCGATGAGGCTGTGGAGGCGATGATTACGCTGTGTGCTGCCGTGGAAATACCCCAAGGTCTCAGCAGCCTGGGCGTGACCGAGGACGTGATTCCATCCATGGCGGTGGAAGCGGCGGGAATAGAACGGTTAATGCGCAACAATCCACGCAAACTGAGCGCCGCCGATATCGAGAAGATCTACCGCGCGGCGTATTGATCGATTGCCACGGTGGGCGCGCCAAATCTTGAGGTATACAATGCGCGCCATCGTGATTTCGCTCAAAACAGGTGCGTCATGCAGCCCTTCGCTATTGCTCCGTCGATTCTCTCTGCCGACTTCGCCCGCCTGGGCGAGGAAGTGGACAACGTTCTGGCCGCCGGGGCCGACATCGTGCACTTCGATGTCATGGACAACCACTACGTACCCAACCTGACCATCGGTCCGATGGTCTGCGCGGCGCTGCGCAAGTACGGCGTCACCGCGCCGATCGACGCGCATTTGATGGTCAGCCCGGTGGACCGCATCGTTGGTGACTTCATCGAAGCCGGCGCTACCTACATCACTTTCCACCCTGAAGCCACGCAGCACATTGATCGCTCCCTGCAATTGATCCGCGAAGGCGGTTGCAAGGCCGGCCTGGTGTTCAACCCGGCGACGCCCCTGGACGTGCTCAAGTACGTGATGGACAAGGTCGACATGATCCTGCTGATGAGCGTCAACCCTGGCTTCGGCGGGCAGAAGTTCATCCCGGGCACGCTCGACAAGCTGCGCGAAGCCCGTGCGTTGATCGATGCCTCGGGGCGTGACATCCGCCTGGAAATCGACGGTGGTGTGAATGTGAAGAATATCCGTGAAATCGCCGCGGCCGGCGCCGACACGTTTGTCGCGGGTTCGGCCATCTTCAACGCACCGGACTACGAAGAGGTGATTGCACAAATGCGCGCCGAACTGGCCCTGGCGCGCCCATGAGCGGTTTCGAGCAGCTGTTCCCCGGCAGCTTGCCGCGTCTGGTGATGTTCGACCTCGATGGCACATTGGTCGATTCGGTCCCGGACCTCGCGGCGGCGGTGGACACGATGCTGCTCAAGCTTGGACGCCCGCCTGCCGGCCTCGATTCGGTACGCCACTGGGTCGGCAATGGCGCGCCGATGCTGGTGCGCCGGGCCCTGGCCAATGACATCGATGCCCAAGGTGTCGATGATGCCGAGGCCGAGCGGGCGCTGGCGTTGTTCAATGAAGCCTACGAAGACAATCACCAACTGACGGTGGTCTACCCCGGCGTGCGCTCCACCCTCAAGTGGCTGCAAAAGCAGGGCGTGGAAATGGCCCTGATTACCAACAAACCGGAGCGCTTCGTTGCGCCGTTGCTGGACCAGATGAAAATCGGCCGCTATTTCCGCTGGATCATTGGCGGCGATACCTTACCGCAGAAAAAGCCTGATCCGGCCGCGCTGTTTTTCGTGATGAAAATGGCCAACATCCCGGCCTCTCAATCCTTGTTCGTCGGCGACTCGCGCAGCGATGTGCTGGCGGCGAAGGCGGCAGGGGTCAAATGTGTGGCACTGAGTTACGGCTACAACCACGGCCGCCCAATCGCCGAAGAATGTCCTGCCCTGGTAATCGACGATTTGCGCCTGTTAATTCCCGGTTGCCTGGACCCGGCCGCTGAGATAACGTTGCCCGACGCTGTTCAATCCTCTTCTGGAAACGCCATCGTGGTGGTCACTCGCAAACTCTGGATGAAAGTCATGAAGGCCCTGGCCCGCTGGCGTTGGCGCACCTGACGTGATCCCGGCCGGTTATCCGGCGCGTTTGCATACCTGACTGTCAGCTCCTCTTGCCACGAGGCACCCCATGAACCGCGAAGAATTCCTGCGTCTAGCCGCTGCCGGCTACAACCGCATCCCCCTTGCCTGTGAAACCCTGGCTGACTTCGACACACCGCTGTCGATCTACCTCAAGTTGGCCGACCAGCCCAACTCCTACTTGCTCGAATCGGTGCAGGGCGGTGAGAAATGGGGCCGTTATTCCATCATCGGCCTGCCGTGCCGCACGGTGCTGCGGGTCCATGACCATCGCGTCAGCGTGACCCACGACGGTGTCGAAATCGAAAGCCTCGAAGTTGAAGACCCGCTGGCGTTCGTCGAAACCTTCAAGGCCCGCTACAACGTGCCGACCATCCCCGGCCAGCCGCGCTTCAACGGTGGCCTGGTGGGGTATTTCGGCTACGACTGCGTGCGTTACGTGGAAAAACGCCTGGGCACCTGCCCGAACCCCGATCCGCTGGGCGTGCCGGATATTTTGCTGATGGTGTCCGATGCGGTCGTCGTTTTCGACAACCTCGCCGGCAAGATGCACGCCATCGTCCTGGCCGATCCGTCCCAGGAAGATGCCTACGAGCAAGGTCAACAAAGCCTGCAAGCACTGTTGGAAAAGTTACGTCAGCCGATCGCTCCGCGTCCCGGCCTGGACTTCAGCAAGCAGTCGGCGACCGACCCGGTGTTTCGTTCCAGTTTCACCCAGGACGATTACGAACGGGCCGTCGATACCATCAAGGAGTACATCCTCGCGGGTGACTGCATGCAGGTCGTGCCGTCGCAACGGATGTCCATCGACTTCAAGGCGGCGCCCATCGATCTCTACCGGGCGCTGCGCTGCTTCAACCCGACGCCCTACATGTACTTCTTCAACTTCGGCGACTTCCATGTCGTGGGCAGTTCGCCGGAAGTGCTGGTGCGTGTCGAAGACAACCTGATCACCGTACGGCCGATCGCCGGCACTCGCCCCCGTGGCGCTACGGAGGAAGCTGACCGGGCCTTGGAAGAGGATCTGCTGTCGGACGACAAGGAAATCGCCGAGCACCTGATGCTGATTGACCTGGGGCGCAACGACACCGGGCGGGTCTCGGAAATCGGCTCGGTGAAGCTCACCGAGAAGATGGTCATCGAGCGCTATTCCAACGTGATGCACATCGTCTCCAACGTCACCGGCCAGTTGAAGGCCGGGCTGACGGCGATGGACGCCTTGCGGGCGATCCTGCCAGCGGGCACCTTGTCTGGCGCGCCGAAAATCCGCGCGATGGAAATCATCGACGAGCTGGAGCCGGTCAAGCGGGGCGTGTACGGCGGGGCCGTGGGTTACTTCGCCTGGAACGGCAACATGGACACTGCCATTGCCATTCGCACTGCCGTCATCAAGAACGGTGAACTGCACGTACAGGCCGGCGGCGGTATCGTCGCCGACTCGGTGCCGGCGCTGGAGTGGGAAGAAACCCTGAACAAGCGCCGGGCCATGTTCCGCGCCGTGGCGCTGGCCGAGCAGACTTCGAACGATTGAAAACCCTTCGACAACTCGATCAGTGTGTGGGAGCGAGCTTGCTCGCGATGAGGCCGTCATATTCAACCAACCAGTTGACTGACAGTCCGCTATCGCGAGCAAGCTCGCTCCCACAGGTTTTCTCGATCAGAAGTCCAGGCTGACGCCCAGGCTTACCCCTTGCTGGGTCATGTCATCATCCTTGCGCAGTGTATAACCACCCCGTAGCGCCAAGTCGTTGGTCAACTTGTGGCTGACCCCCAGGCTCAGGCGATTGAGGTGGCTCTGTGGCGTGTAGCCTTCCAGTGTGAAGTCATTGGCCGGCAGGCTGTTGAGGGCAATGTTGACCTTTTGCGTGTCGTCTTCGTACTCGCGTTCGTGGGCATACTCGCCAAACACCTGGGTCTGGCGGGTGATGTTGTATTTGCCCTGCAAGCCAATGCCCAGGCGTTTCGAGTCGCGGGTCTGGTCATCGAAGGTCAGGGCCGTGGAGCGGTTGCTCTTTTCCGAGTAGCCGTCGACTTCCACCTTCGCATAGTCAGCGCTGATAAACGGCGAGAGGTGCCATTCGCTGCCCGGCTGGGCAATGTCGTAGCCCACCCGCGTGCTGAATGCCCAGAGATGGCCGTCGGTGTCGCCTTTCTCCTGCGCTTCGTTGACGCCCAGGTCGAACTTGCGCTCCAGGTTGTCGTAGTCGAGCTTGCCGCCGGTCAGTGCCGCATCGGCCCACCAGCGGTTTTGCTGGAACTGGGCGAAAGCGGTCGCCAGGTAGCTATTGAGTTTGTACTTCGAATCGTTGTGGCCTGCTTCCATGTCCTGGCGGTAGAGGCCGGCGGCGACACCTACGCGCCACGCGTCGTTGAGGCGATAGCTGCCGCCAATGTTCAGGCTGTAGCCACTGCCATCGGCGCTGGCGCCGCTGTCCTGGCTGTCCATGTCCAGATGCTGACCACCGCCGGCCACGATGGCCCGCCATTGACCGACGGCCTGCCAGTTCTCCCAGTCCGATTGCCACTGGCTGCGTAACTCGTCCTGGTGAGCGCGCAGGGTCGAGTGGGCCATTTCCGGCAGCAACGTCAGCTCCCATGGTGCCGCGAGCAGGGAATAGGCGTAGTCGGCGATCAGTTTCTGTCCGGCTTCGGTCGGATGGACCGCGTCGTTGTAGATCAGCTTGGTGGGATCAGGCGTGGCGCTGTTGATGCCGTAGGTGGCGTTTTCGGTGCAGCCGTTGCCGCTGAAGCAGGTCGCGGTGAGATTTTCTCCTGTGGCGAGGCCGAATCTTGCCGGGTCGGCGAAGCTTTCCTTGAGCAACAGCGGAATGTTCAATGGGATGATTTCAGCGTCGATGCCTTGCAGTCGCGTGATCAGCTGCTGGTTGAACTGGTTGCCCAGTTGCGAAAAGAAGTCTTGCGAAGGGCTGCCGTTGAGGAAGGGCGTCAGGCCCAGGTCGGGTAACAGCCAGACCATCACATAGCGGGCACCGGCCGTTTGCAGCGCCTGGACACTGCTGGCCAGACGGTTAGCGGCTTTACTCGCTTGCTCGGGGGTCAGCACTAGGCCTTGTAGGAAGTCGTTACCACCACCGGAAATGTAATACAGCGCATTTGGATCGGCGCGCAAGCCATTGGACTGCAGGTAGCCAGGACGGCTGCGCTCGCCGGTGTCGGACACGCCGGTAATCGATTTGAGGATCTGGTCGGTGCGATAACCGCCCACCGCCCAGTTGTTGCCGTCCGCCAGCCCCTGGTCGGCGCGGACCGCCGAAGTGGAAGCGGCAGTCTCGTCGGCGGAATAACCCAGGCGCCCACCGAGCAACTGGGTGGAGTTGGCGGAGTAGGCCTCGCCGCTGCCGTCGGTATAGATCGGACCGGTTCGGTTGGTATAGCGGGCTGTCGAGCCGGGCGGGCCGTTCGGGTCGGCGAGCTGGCCGGCGTCGTTGAGGCTGTCGCCGAACACGATGAACTTGGAGTAAGGGTTGGGGGCGGCGCTCGCCTGGGCGCAGGCCATCGCCAGCAGGCAACCGGCAATCGGTACGAACAACGTCTTCTTTATCATGGGAAAGTCCGTTTTTATCTTATTTTTGTTAGAAAACGAAACGACAGTACCAAAAACTTCCGGCATTTTGCCATCCATCTTGAACGTCGCGATTGTTTCAAAGCCCTTCGGGATCGCCCATATTGCGTGCTCCGCCCAGCTAAGCTACTGTGCCGGGACGTATGAACGAGACTTTCCCTGTGTCGATTGTCAGCAAACTTCTGGATCAAATGATCAAGGCACACGCCCGCTGGCGTTGGCGCGCCTGAACATTCTCCGCCGGCTTCGCCGGACCTGTACCGATTTGCCTTCTTTACCCGCTTGTAGAGCCGCTTCGCAGGGGCATCACTTGCCTCGCCAAGCGCAGCAGCGTGCGGGTCATTCTCTGAAGGCTTTATTTAAAGTCAGTGAATTCAATAGGTTGCTTACGCCATGTTGCTGATGATCGATAACTACGACTCTTTTACCTACAACGTTGTGCAGTACCTCGGCGAGCTGGGCTCCGAGGTCAAGGTCGTGCGCAACGACGAATTGACCATCGCCGAAATCGAAGCCCTCAAGCCTGAGCGCATCGTGGTTTCGCCCGGCCCATGCACGCCGACCGAAGCGGGCATTTCCATCGACGCCATCAAGTATTTCGCCGGCAAGCTGCCGATCCTCGGTGTCTGCCTGGGGCACCAGTCGATCGGCCAAGCGTTCGGCGGCGACGTGGTACGCGCCCGACAAGTCATGCACGGTAAGACTAGCCCGGTATTCCACGAGGACAAGGGCGTGTTCGAGGGGCTGAATCATCCGCTTACCGTAACCCGCTACCATTCCCTGGTGGTCAAGCGCGAAACTCTGCCCGACTGTCTGGAGTTGACGGCCTGGACCCAGTTTGAAGATGGCTCGGTCGATGAAATCATGGGCCTGCGCCACAAGACGCTGAATATCGAGGGTGTGCAATTTCATCCCGAGTCTATTCTCACCGAACAGGGCCACGAACTGTTCGCCAACTTCCTCAAACAAACCGGCGGCACGCGCTAAGGACTTTTCATGGATATCAAGACAGCCCTGAGCCGTATCGTCGGCCATCTCGACCTGAGCACCGACGAGATGCGCGACGTGATGCGCGAAATCATGACCGGCCAATGCACGGATGCACAGATCGGCGCGTTCATGATGGCCATGCGCATGAAGAGTGAGAGCATCGATGAAATCGTGGGTGCGGTTTCGGCGATGCGTGAGCTGGCGGACAAGGTCGAACTCAAGACGCTGGACGGTGTGGTGGATGTGGTCGGTACCGGCGGTGACGGCGCCAATATCTTCAACGTTTCCACGGCCTCGTCGTTTGTCGTCGCGGCGGCCGGTTGCACCGTTGCCAAACATGGCAATCGGGCAGTTTCCGGCAAGAGCGGCAGTGCCGATCTGCTGGAGGCAGCGGGCATTTACCTGAACCTGACGCCGGTCCAGGTGGCACGCTGTATCGATAACGTCGGCATCGGTTTCATGTTTGCCCAGACCCACCATAGCGCCATGAAACACGCCGCCGCGCCGCGCCGCGAGCTGGGGCTGCGTACGCTGTTCAACATGCTCGGCCCGCTTACGAATCCGGCCGGCGTGAAACATCAGGTAGTCGGTGTGTTCAGCCAGGCGTTGTGCCGACCATTGGCTGAAGTCTTGCAACGCCTGGGCAGCAAGCACGTACTGGTGGTCCATTCGAAGGATGGACTGGATGAGTTCAGCCTGGCGGCGCCTACATTCGTGGCCGAGCTAAAAAATGATCAGATCAGCGAGTATTGGGTCGAACCTGAAGACCTCGGTATGAAGAGCCAGAGCCTGCACGGGCTGGCAGTCGACGGCCCGGCCCAATCGCTGGAGCTGATTCGTGATGCCCTGGGGCGTCGCAAGACCGAGAATGGCCAGAAAGCCGCTGAGATGATCGTGCTCAATGCCGGTGCCGCGTTGTACGCCGCCGACCACGCCAGCAGCCTCAAGCAAGGCGTGGAGCTGGCCCATGATGCGCTGCACACTGGGCTGGCCAGGGAAAAGCTTGAAGAGTTGGGTGCATTTACCGCCGTATTCAAAGTGGAGAACGAAGGATGAGCGTGCCAACGGTTCTGGAAAACATTCTGGCTCGCAAGGCCCAGGAAGTGGCCGAGCGCAGCGCTCGGGTCAGTCTGTCCGAGCTGGAAAGCCTAGCGCGTTCAGCGGATGCGCCGCGCGGCTTTGCCCAGGCTCTGATCGATCAGGCCAAGAAAAAACAGCCGGCGGTGATTGCTGAAATCAAGAAGGCATCCCCCAGCAAGGGCGTGATTCGTGAACACTTCGTCCCGGCCGAGATCGCGCGAAGCTACGAGAAGGGCGGTGCTACCTGCCTCTCGGTGCTGACCGACGTCGACTTTTTTCAAGGCGCTGACGACTACCTGAAACAGGCGCGGGCGGCATGCAAGCTGCCAGTGATCCGCAAGGATTTCATGATCGACCCGTACCAGATCGTCGAGGCGCGTGCGCTGGGCGCCGACTGCGTGCTGTTGATCGTTTCCGCCTTGGACGACGTGAAAATGGCCGAGCTGGCGGCCGTAGCCAAAAGCGTCGGGCTGGATGTCCTGGTGGAAGTCCACGACGGTGACGAGTTGGAACGAGCCCTGAAAACCCTCGATACCAAACTGGTCGGCGTGAACAATCGCAACCTGCACACTTTTGAAGTGAGCCTGGAAACCACCCTGGACCTATTGCCACGCATTCCGCGCGATCGCCTGGTCATCACCGAAAGCGGCATTCTCAACCGGGCCGATGTCGAGCTGATGGAAGTCAGCGATGTGTATTCGTTCCTGGTGGGCGAAGCGTTCATGCGCGCCGAAAACCCGGGCGTGGAATTGCAGCGACTGTTCTTTCCTGAACGAGGCCTGCCGGTGAGCGGCTCGACGCTGGACTGATCCATGTCGCCTGTGATTTCCCTCACCGTCGAAGCTGGCCTGCAAGCCGAACAGGATCTGTTGGCCAGCATCTGCGCAGGCGACGCCGAGTTCGGCCTGCTGTTCTGGCAGCCCAACGACCGTGCGCTGGTCATGCCGCGCCGCTTGAGTCGCCTACCGGGGTTTGAATACGCTTGTGAAGTATCGGCTGCTCATGGCTGGCCTGTCTTGTTGCGTGAAACAGGTGGCGAACCGGTGCCGCAGTCGGTCGCTACGGTCAATATCGCCCTGGTCTACGCACCACCGCGCAGCGAAGGTGACCACGGACGTATCGAAACCGGCTATCGCCGGTTGTGCGATCCCATCTGTCAGCTGTTGGACGAGTTGGGCGGGGTGGCTTCGCTGGGAGAGGTGGAAGGGGCTTTTTGTGACGGGCGCTTCAACGTCAACCTCGACGGCCGGAAAATGGTGGGCACCGCCCAGCGCTGGCGCCAGAGCAAAGGGGGGCAGCGTCCGGTGGGGCTGGTTCATGGCGCGTTTTTGCTGGAGAACGAGCGCGAGTCCTTGGTCGCGGCAGTCAATCGCTTCAATGAGGCTTGCGGCCTGGAGCCGCGAGTGCGAGCCGAGAGCCATATTGCCCTGCATGAAAAATTCCCGGCGCCTCACGCGCTGGAGCGGCTCGACGCTTTGTACCGGGAGCTGCTGATCAATCTGCTGGGCGCCTAACGCGTTCCGAACACCACCATGGTCTTGCCTTTGACACTGACCAGGTTGCGCTCTTCCAGATCCTTGAGAACGCGACCGACCATTTCCCGCGAACAACCGACAATCCGACCAATCTCTTGGCGGGTCACCTTGATCTGCATCCCGTCCGGGTGGGTCATGGCATCGGGCTGCTTGCACAGTTCCAACAGGCAGCGTGCGACACGTCCGGTGACGTCAAAAAATGCGAGATCGCCGACCTTGCGGGTGGTATTGCGCAGGCGCTGTGCGATTTGTCCGCTGAGTACGTAAAGAATGTCCGGGTCTTGCAGGGACAGTTCTCGGAATTTGGCGTAGCTGATTTCCGCAACTTCACATTCAATCTTGGTCCGCACCCAGGCACTGCGTTCCTGTTCCTTGCCCGCCTGTTCGAATAACCCCAGCTCGCCAAAAAAATCCCCGGAGTTGAGATAGGCGATGATCATTTCCCGACCGTCGTCATCTTCTATGAGGATAGTGACCGACCCCTTGATGATGAAAAACAACGTCTCGGAACGATCTCCTGCACAAATGATGTTGTGTTTGGCTGGATAGCGGCGGCGCTGGCAATGCATCAAGAGTTTGTCGAGATTCTTGATCTTGAACGTGGGAGTAATGGCAACCATGGTTGTATCCCGAAAGACTGCGCAGTGTGATGGTTTGGTTTTTTTATAGACGCGAATGGCTATCGCTAAAAGCTGGCCATGCGCCAGCGAGTTGGCGTATGGCCAGCTTAACAGAGGCGTCCTTAATTGATTTGAGAATTTACCTACGTACTGTCAGGTCAGGTCTCCTAAGACGGAGAGCGGTCATGCCGGAGCGCTGTGCTAAGCTGGCGACCCTTTTTTAACAGTGGAGTCTTGGCGATGAAGGCACGCATCCAATGGGCTGGCGAAGCCATGTTCCTCGGTGAGTCAGGCAGTGGTCATGTGGTCGTCATGGACGGCCCGCCAGAGGCCGGTGGGCGGAACCTGGGGGTTCGGCCGATGGAGATGCTCCTGCTGGGCGTGGGCGGTTGCAGTAACTTCGACGTGGTCAGCATTCTCAAAAAGTCCCGCCAGGCCGTCGAAAGCTGCGAAGCTTTCCTGGAGGCAGAGCGCGCCACTGAAGATCCCAAAGTGTTTACCAAGATCCACATGCACTTCGTGGTGAAGGGGCGAGCCCTGAAGGAAGCCCAGGTCAAGCGCGCCATTGAGCTGTCCGCCGAGAAGTACTGCTCGGCTTCGATCATGCTCGGCGCCGCGGGGGTCGAAATCACCCACGATTATGAAATCATCGAGTTGGGTTGAGTCGATAGCCGACGGGCCGTATTGAAGTTTTCGGAAATTAAAAAGGCGACTTCCCTTGGGGGAGTCGCCTTTTTAATTTCCGGGGGAATGAGCTGGTCAGTCCCCAATTGCCGTCAAATCCGATAAGTGCTCTTGGTCATGACCTTGGCCAGCAGGCTCATGCCGAACTTGACCGGGGCCGGAAAACGGAAGCCACCGGCCTCAAGTGCACTCTCGGCGTGGTGTTCCTCATCCACGCGCATCTGCTCAAGGATCGCCCGGGATTTTTCATCCTCGGCTGGCAGTTGTTCGAGATGTTCATTCAAATGCTTGCACACTTGATGTTCAGTCGCCGCAACGAATCCGAGGCTGACTTTGTCGCTGATCAGCCCGGCAACGGCCCCGATCCCGAATGACATGCCATAGAACAGCGGGTTCAGGACGCTGGTATGGCTGCCCAATTGGCGAATCCGTTGTTCACACCAGACCAGATGGTCGATTTCTTCCTCGGCGGCATGCTCCATTGCTTCACGCACTTGCGGTAGCTTCGCTGTCAGCGCCTGGCCCTGATACAGCGCCTGGGCACAGACTTCGCCGGTGTGGTTGATACGCATCAGTCCGGCGACGTGGCGGGTTTGCTCGTCACTCAGTTGCGCGTCTGGCTGCACGATAGCCGGTGATGGGCGGTACGGCTGGCCACTGAAGGGCAGCAGGGTGCGCATCGCGGTATCGGCTTGCAGCAACAGACGGTCAATCGGCGAGTAGTGACGTTGGGTAGTCATGCTTACCTCCGGGAAAAATCACAGCAGCCAGTTTAACCCAATCGACCGCCGAAGATTTGCGTTGGGTCAGGTGTATCAGCCCGGTGGCCAGTTCATCTGGCGCTGCCCCAGCACATGCATATGAATGTGATAGACCGTTTGCCCGCCCAGTTCATTGCAATTCATCACCACACGAAAACCTTCTTCACAGCCCAATTCAAGGGCCAGGCGCTGCGCAGTGAACAGAATATGTCCAGCCAGGCCTTTGTCTTCCTCGGCCAGGTCATTGAGGGTGCGAATCGGCTTTTTCGGTATGACCAAAAAATGTACAGGGGCTTGCGGGGCGATGTCGTGGAAGGCCAGTACCTGGTCATCCTCGTAAATGATCTTCGCCGGAATTTCCCGGTTGATGATCTTGGTGAACAGAGTATCCACAGCTGTTTTCTCCATTGGGTTCGTCGAGGTCGGGGGGCGTGAAGGCTCCGATTGAGGCGACTGATAGTTCAACTTGAAGGGATCAGCGCGGGCAATAGGCCTTGTTGATCATGCCGGCGATGGTTCGGACCAGCCATCGCGAGCCCAGGCGCGGCAGTGCGGCCAGCCAGCGGTTGCGGCGTCCGGGAATAATGATGGCGCGGTTGCGGTCCAGCGCGCGCACGGCGTACAGGGCCACTTCTTCGGGGCTCATCAGTAACTTGCTGTCGATGAGCTTCTGTTCGTCCATCTGCGCCCTGGAAAAGAAGCCGGTCCGGGTCGGACCAGGGCAAAGCACCGAGACCTTGATCGCGCATTTCTTCAGCTCGACCCGCAGGGCTTCGGAGAAGTGCAGCACATAGGCCTTGCTGGCGTAATAGGTACTCATCCAGGGGCCGGGCTGGAACGCGGCGATCGAGGCGACGTTGAGGATCTGGCCGCCGCCAAGCAGCGCCATGCTGTTACCGATGGCATGACAAAGCCGTGTCAGGGCGAGGATATTGACTTCGATCAGGTCCTGCTCGGTCATCCAGTCCTGGCCCAGGAACGGCCCGCTGGTGCCGATGCCTGCGCAATTGACCAGCAGGTCGATCTGCCGCTCGCCTTCCTCCAGTTCCAGGAGAAAACCTGAAAGCCTCAGCGGTTCGCTCAGGTCACAAGCCCGGAACAATACCTCCACGCCAAACCGCTGAGTCAGTTCGATTGCAATACTTTCCAGCCGATCACGCTGTCGAGCCACCAGTATCAGGTTGCGGCCGCGCCGGGCCAGCGCTTCGGCCATGGCCAGGCCAATGCCGCTGGAAGCGCCAGTGATCAGTGCGTAACGGGTCATGCAGTTCTCCATCGCAACAGCCCGCCGCCAGTTGACTGGGCTGTCACCGGCATGAAGCGCGCTTATTGTTCCTCTTCTTCTTCATAGTCTACAGAAGGTGGAGCGGGCTCGGCTGCCTCGACGGCGGGCTCTTCAGAGGTTTCGTTGCTGTATTCACTGCTTTCATAGCTGCTCAGGCTGCTGCTGTCGTAGTCCTCCTGAAGGGCCCCGAAGATGCCGGCAAAGGTAGCCATGAAAATCAGGACGATCATCACCAGCCAGAGCGAGGCCAGCAATTTGACCGCAGTGGTATTGCGCGGCGGCGGGGGGCCGTACTGGTTTGCGCCGGTATTGCCCGGAGCGATGATGAGGATGAAGGGGAAGATGCTGCCCACGAAGGGAACCAGGTTGATCAGCCACAACCACCCCGACCAGCCCAGATCATGCAGGCGCTGGACGTTGAACTGGATGCTCACGAAGGCAAAGGCAAGGACGACGACTGCGGCGAGCAGGCCGCCGACGATGAGTCCCGCGACCGAGTCGGAAGCCAGCAGCCAGGCCGTGGCCAACCAGAAGCCTATGCCGACCAAGGGCAGTAGGGCCAAGGTCAACACCATGGTCCAGGCCAGGTAGCGCAGGCGTCCGATACGCCCGTCGAAGCTGAAGGGCTTGAGCGTGCCGTACTCTGCAAGCGCTTCACCGACTTCGGCGCGGGGAGGCGCGTACGGCGAGGCGGGCTCGACGATCGAATCGGGATGGCGTCCACTCGGTTGCCGTGGTGCCTCCTGTACCTCGCCAAGGTTCAGTTGGACGACGGGTTCGGCTTCGATCCTGGCATCGATCCCGCTCTTGTTGAGCGCTTCCAGGTACTGTTGCGCCTCGCTCTGGGACAGGTTGCTTTTGAGGGCTACCTTGCGCCCGGTGAACAGTCGTTCAATGGCGCTGATATCGCTTTTGAACAGTTCGGCGAGGTTGAGTTTGGCGGTGGTGGTATCGACGCCAGGCATCAGGCCGCCGTCGAATACGATGTTGAAACGGGTTTCGCTCATGCCCGGCATCCTTGTCTCTAGAAGTTGAATAGTTGTTTTGTTCAGGCTGATTCAGCGGGGCCATTGCCCGCCAAGCTGCGCCGCCCGTGCTTGTGCCTGACGGTATTCTTCATCCAGGCGTGCCACTAACTGATCGATGCTGGGCAAATCATCGATTTCACCCACGCCCTGGCCCGCGGACCATACGGTTTTCCAGGCCTTGGCTTCATCGTTCAGCGGTTTGAGTTTCGAGCCAAAATCCACCTCGCCCTTGTTCTGCAGAGCGGTCAGATCGAAACCGGCATTCTCCAGGCTCTGGCGCATGAAACTGGCCGGCACTCCGGATACAGCGGGAGTATGCACGATGTCTGCGGCTCTGGATGTGAGCAACATCTCTTTATAAGCTTCAGGGGCGTGGCTTTCGCTCGTAGCGATAAAGCGCGTACCGAAGTAGGCCAGATCGGCGCCGAGCAATTGTGCAGCCAGAATCTGGTGACCGTGGTTCAGGCATCCTGCAAGCAGTAAGGTCTTATCAAAAAACTGCCGGATCTCGGCAATCAATGAGAACGGGCTCCAGGTCCCGGCGTGTCCGCCTGCACCGGCGGCAACGGCGATCAAGCCATCGACACCGGCTTCGGCGGCTTTCTCGGCATGACGCCGGGTCGTCACGTCATGGAACACCAGCCCGCCATAAGCATGGACGGCATCCACCAACTCCTTCACCGCGCCCAGGCTGGTGATGACAATCGGCACCTTGTGTTCGATGCAGATGGCCAGGTCGGCTTGAAGCCGCGGGTTGCTGTGATGGACGATCAGGTTCACAGCGTAGGGTGCCGGATTTTCCAGGGTCGCCAGGCCTGCTTCGATTTCCGCCAACCAGGCCTTGAAGCCACTGCTTTCGCGCTGGTTCAACGCCGGAAAACTACCGACGATGCCGTTACGGCAGCAGGCCAGCACCAGTTGTGGATTGGAAATCAGGAACATTGGCGCTGCCACGACGGGCAGGCGCAAGCGTTGTTCAAGCAGAGCGGGCAACGACATCGCAAGTACCCCGGATAATGGACGCTGATTGGAGATTAGAACGGTCGGACGACAACCAGAATTACGATAGCCAGCAATATCAGAACCGGCACTTCATTGAACCAGCGATAAAAGACATGGCTGCGGGTGTTTTCGCCACGGGCGAAGCGCTTTACCTGGGCGCCGCACATATGGTGGTAACCGATCAGCAGCACGACCAGGGTCAGCTTGGCGTGCATCCAGCCACCTTGGGTGAAGTAGGCGCCGGCGTTGAGGCTGAGCAGCCAGATGCCGAATACCAGGGTGGCAATCATCGCCGGGCCCATGATGCCGCGATACAACTTGCGCTCCATGACGCTGAAGCGCTCCTTGCTGACGCTGTCTTCGCTTTGGGCGTGATAGACAAACAGGCGAGGCAGGTAGAACAGGCCGGCGAACCAGCAGACCATGCTGACGATGTGAAGTGCTTTGAGCCACAGATAGAGCATTTTTAGTTATTCCCAGGATTCACGGTAGCCCGATAGTAGAGGTTAGAGCGTCCGCACGTCACCTTGGCGGTTGTCGCCGGGCCCTGCGGCCCCTATCATCGACGGCTTTCCAGTGGGTTCGTTGAGGGCAGGTTTATGGTCAAGGTCGGTATCGTCGGCGGCACGGGGTACACCGGTGTCGAACTGCTGCGTCTGTTGGCACAGCATCCGCAAGCTGAGGTGGTGGTCATCACTTCCCGATCCGAGGCCGGCCTGGCCGTCGCCGACATGTACCCGAACCTGCGAGGCCATTACGACGGCCTGGCGTTCAGCGTTCCGGACGTCAAGACCCTTGGCGCCTGCGATGTGGTGTTCTTCGCCACGCCCCACGGTGTCGCCCACGCCCTGGCGGGTGAACTGCTGGCTGCCGGGACCAAGGTCATCGACCTGTCGGCGGACTTCCGCCTGCAGGACGCTGATGAATGGGCCAAGTGGTACGGTCAACCTCACGGCGCGCCGGATCTGCTCGACGAGGCGGTTTACGGCTTGCCGGAAGTCAATCGCGAGAAAATCAAGCAGGCCCGACTGATCGCGGTACCGGGTTGCTATCCGACGGCAACTCAGCTGGGGTTCCTGCCGTTGCTCGAGGCCGGTCTTGCCGATGCTTCGCGTCTGATTGCCGACTGCAAGTCCGGTGTCAGCGGTGCCGGGCGTGGCGCCAGTGTCGGTTCGCTTTACTCCGAGACGTCGGAAAGCATGAAGGCGTACGCGGTCAAGGGGCATCGCCATCTGCCGGAGATTCGCCAGGGGCTGCGCCGGGCCGCGGGCAAGGAGGTCGGCCTGACCTTCGTGCCGCACCTGACGCCGATGATTCGTGGCATCCACTCCACTCTTTATGCAACCGTCGTCGATCGTTCGGTGGACCTGCAGGCGTTGTTTGAAAAGCGTTACGCCAACGAACCGTTCGTCGACGTAATGCCGGCCGGCAGCCACCCGGAAACTCGCAGCGTGCGCGGTGCGAACGTTTGCCGGATCGCCGTGCATCGTCCGCAGGACGGTGATCTGGTGGTGGTGTTGTCGGTCATCGATAACCTGGTCAAGGGCGCGTCCGGCCAGGCGGTGCAGAACCTGAACATCCTGTTCGGGCTGGATGAGCGCCTGGGGCTGTCCCATGCGGGGATGTTGCCGTAACGGCAGTTAAAAGCTGCAAGCTTTAAGCTACAAGCTTGCAGCCTTTAACTTGTAGCTTGCCGCTGCTCTTCAAATAGTTGACCGATTTTCTAGGAGAAGCGGATAATGCCCGCCATCACGCATTATGGCGGCGTAAGCGCCGGGAGATATTCAGCATGAGCGTCGAAACCTTCACCCCCACGGCTTTGCAATTCACCCACGGTGCCGCGCACAAGGTGAAGAGCCTGGTCGATGAAGAGGGCAATGATCGTTTGAAGCTGCGCGTATTTGTTACGGGTGGCGGTTGTTCCGGCTTCCAGTATGGCTTTACTTTCGATGAGGAAGTGGCCGAAGACGACACCATCGTCGAGCGCGAAGGTGTCAGCCTGGTGGTCGATCCAATGAGCTTCCAGTACCTGGCAGGTGCCGAGGTGGATTACCAGGAAGGTTTGGAAGGCTCGCGGTTCGTGATCAAGAACCCAAACGCGACCACGACTTGTGGGTGCGGTTCTTCGTTCTCGATCTGAGACGGCTCCAATAAAAACGCCGCAGTGCCTTACGGCCCCGCGGCGTTTTTTTGTCCCTGATCTTTCTCAGGCCGGGTAGATGGCGCCGAGTACGCGCAAGCCACAGGCGCCAGTAACACTCGGACGATTGCCCGGAATGCCTTCAAGGCAGCAATGGGCGAGCCAGGCGAAAGCCATGGCTTCGACCCAGTCCGGGTCCACGCCATACACCGCCGTACTGCTGACCTTGGTATCCGGCAGCAACTCAGCCAGGCGCTTCATGAGCGCCTGGTTGTGCGCGCCGCCGCCACAGACCAGCAACTCTTGAGTATTGGACTGGGCATGTTGAAGGGATTCGACGATGGTCAGGGCAGTCAGTTCGAGCAGCGTCGCCTGTACGTCTTCCGGGGCGAAGGTTGGCAACTGCGACAAATGCTGACTCAGCCAAGGCAGGTTGAAGACCTCACGGCCGGTACTTTTCGGCCCCTTGGTGACGAAAAAAGGATCTCTGAGCAGTGCCTTGAGCAGGGCTGGCTCGACTTTCCCGCTGGCAGCCCATTGACCGTCCCGATCGAAATGCTCGCCTCGTTGTTGGTGTATCCAGGCATCGAGCAATACGTTGCCTGGACCACAGTCGAAACCAGCTACTGGTTTTGCGGGCTCTATCAGGCTGAGATTGCTGAAACCGCCGACATTCAGCACGGCGCGATTGCCGACTCGTTCTTCGAACAGTGCTTCGTGAAATGCCGGAACCAGCGGGGCGCCTTGTCCACCGGCGGCGACGTCGCGGCTGCGGAAGTCGCTGACGACGGCGATGCCGGTCAACTCACTCAACAAGGCCGGATTGCCAATCTGTACGGTAAATCCGCGGGCTGGTTCATGGCGGATGGTCTGGCCGTGGCTGCCGACCGCCGTGATGTCTTCAGGCTTGAGTTTCTGTTCGTTGAGCAGGGTATGGATACCCTGTGCAGCCAGCTTTACCCAGCTTTGCTGGGCAATGGCGGAGCGGGCGATCTCATCGGGCCCGCTGCTGCACAATCCGAGCAATTCGGCGCGCAGGACGGCGGGCATCGGAATGTAGTGCGTGGCGATCAATTTGATCGCCGGGGTCAGTTCGATCAGTGCGATGTCCAAGCCATCCAGGCTGGTCCCGGACATCACACCGATATAGAGCGCCATGCTTAGCGCTTGCTCGAGGCCAGCATGGTGGCTTTCTCTTGATCCATGCGAGCCATCAAGGGTTGGCTTTGGGCCAGGAAGCGCGCGCGCTCGGCCTTGGCGATCGGATCGGCCATCGGCAGTTTCTGGCCTAGTGGGTCGACGTGGACGCCGTTGACCTGGAACTCATAATGCAAGTGCGGTCCGGTGGACAGGCCGGTAGTGCCGATGTATCCAATAACCTGGCCTTGCTTGACAGTGCCGCCTGTCTTCACGCCTTTGGCGAAGCCCTGCATGTGGCCGTACAGCGTGCGATAGGTATTGCCGTGCTGGATGATCACGGTGTTGCCATAACCGCCACGACGTCCGGCAAGCAATACCTTGCCGTCGCCGGCGGCCTTGATTGGCGTACCGCGGGGGGCGGCGTAGTCGACACCTTTATGGGCGCGGATCTTGTTCAGGATTGGATGCTTGCGACCGGCGGAGAACTTCGAGCTGATACGGGCGAAATCAACCGGTGTACGGATGAAGGCCTTGCGCATGCTGTTGCCGTCGGCAGTGTAGTAGCTGCTGTTGCCTTGCTTGTTGGTGTAGCGCACTGCGGTGTACGTCTTGCCACGGTTGGTGAAGCGCGCGGAAAGAATCGGACCGTTGCCGACACTCTTGCCATTGACCACTTTTTGCTCATAGATGATGTCGAACTCGTCACCCTGGCGAATGTCCTGGGCGAAGTCGATGTCGTAGCCAAATACGCTGGCCATGTCCATGGTCAGGCTATGGGAAAGGCCGGCACGAGCAGCCGACTGGGACAATGAGCTGTTGATGACGCCATGAACGTAGGCCGAGCGAACGGTAGGCTTGGCGGTGACGCGGTTAAATACATAACCCTTGTCGTTTTTGGTCAGGGTGATGCTTTCCAGGTCGCTCAGCTTGGTGTGCAGGTTGGTCAGCTGTCCGTCTGGATTGAGTTCGAATTCGAGTTTCTGGCCGCGCTGCAGTTGAGTGAACTGCTTGGCTTGCTTGTCGCTGGCCAGGATTTCATGGACCGAAGTCGAGGGCAGGCCAACCTTTTCGAAGAGGGTGGAAAGTGTGTCGCCCTTGGCAACAATCACTTCGCGATGGTCTGGTCCCTTCTTTTCTTCTGCAACAGGCGCTTCTACCTGAGCGGCTGCCTCGGTGGTGTCTTGCGGGCTGTTTTCAATCTGCGCAAAAGGAGAGGCGGCCGGTTCGTTTGTGGCTTGAACGGCTTCGGCGGCGTCTTGTTCTTGTGTCAGTTGTTCAGCAGGGCTTTCCAGTTCAAGACTCAGAGTCGTCTTTTTGGCTTCAACATCGCTGGAGGGAAACACCAGGAGCGCCAGGCTAAGGAGGGCTGCGATGCCACTTGCGGCAAGCAGGTGGGTCTTTGGGTAAAGCGGTGGCGCTTTAGACGGTTCTGTGGTCATAGGTAATTTTGACTTTTGAAAAGATGAATTGGAAAAGATGAATGACATGATGAAGATGAAATAACTGTATAAAATATAACCAAATCCCCTGCGAAGCAAGCCCGCGGACGCTCTGTTCTGTGGATTGGCGTCCGCGCGCCGGGCAAACCTTGTATTTGGTGCGCGATCTTGTATGGTTGGGGCCCTTTGAATCTGAGCCTTACGGGTCTGTTATGAAGTCGGTTGAAGAGCAGCTAGCGCTGATCAAACGTGGTGCGGAAGAACTGTTGGTCGAGTCCGAGCTGATCGAAAAGCTCAAGCGCGGGCAGCCGCTGCGTATCAAGGCCGGTTTCGATCCAACGGCGCCCGATCTGCACCTGGGTCATACCGTGCTTATTAATAAGCTGCGCCAGTTCCAGGATCTGGGGCACCAGGTCATCTTCCTTATAGGTGACTTCACCGGGATGATCGGTGATCCAAGTGGCAAGAGTGCTACGCGCCCACCGCTGACTCGTGAGCAGGTTCTCGATAATGCCGAGACCTACAAGACTCAGGTTTTCAAGATTCTTGATCCGGCCAAGACTGAAGTGGCTTTCAACTCCACTTGGATGGATCAAATGGGGCCGGCGGATTTCATTCGCCTGACGTCTCAATACACCGTAGCTCGTATGCTCGAGCGCGATGATTTCGACAAGCGCTATAAATCCAATCAGCCAATTGCCATCCATGAGTTCCTCTACCCGCTTGTACAGGGTTATGACTCGGTCGCGTTGCGCGCGGACGTTGAGCTCGGCGGTACTGACCAGAAGTTCAACCTGTTGATGGGGCGTGAGTTGCAGCGTGGCTATGGTCAGGAGGCGCAATGCATTCTGACCATGCCATTGCTGGAAGGTCTGGATGGCGTGAAGAAGATGTCCAAGTCGCTGGGCAACTACGTAGGTATTCAGGAAGCGCCCGGCGTCATGTACAGCAAACTGGTCTCCATTCCTGATGTGCTGATGTGGCGTTACTTCGAGCTGTTGAGCTTCCGGTCCATGGATGAGATCAATGCGTTCCGTGCCGATGTCGAGGCGGGAGCCAATCCGCGAGACATCAAGATCAAGCTGGCCGAAGAGATTGTTGCTCGTTTCCACGGTGAGGAGGCTGCGGCCAATGCTCATCGCGCGGCGGGTAATCGTATGAAGGATGGTGAGCTGCCGGATGATCTGCCGGAGATCGAGCTGACTGCTGCCGAGGATATGCCGATTGCGGCAGTCCTTAATAAAGCAGGCTTGGTCAAGAACGCTGCGGTGGCGCGAGATCTCCTGGGCTCGGGTGGTGTGCGTATAGATGGTGTAGTTGTGGATCGCGCCTATATATATGAGCTGGGTTCTACTCATGTATGTCAGGCCGGCAAGAAGGCTTTTGCGCGTATTACGCTGAAATCTGAATAAAGCTGAAAATAGGTGTTGACGGCAGATTCTGGAAGTCTATAATTCGCCCCACTTCCGGCGCAGTAGAAACGGAAAACTCCTTGAGATTCAATGAGTTAAGTAGGTTTCGAAGGTGCAGGGCTTCAGTTCATCGAAGCCCGGAAGGAGCAGGTGGAGCGGTGTTGTTTGGCTCTATCGGCGGTTCGATCTTCTCGGTCGAAAGCGGTGAAAAAGAGGTGTTGACAGCAGCGAGTAACGCTGTAGAATTCGCCTCCCGCTAACGAGAGATCG
>NZ_FMXH01000021.1:0-108943 GCF_900103575.1 Pseudomonas sp. NFACC51
GTATCAGCCGGTTTTGCGACTGCTGCGCAGCCGAGCGGGAGCAAGCTCCCTCGCCACAGGGTAGTTGTCTGGCTTGATTGCGCTGTTGGTTACTGCGAAGGCTGGGCCCAAGTGCTGTTGAGTCAAACCCCATGTGGGAGTGAGCTTGCTCCCACAGTTGTTTTTGGGGGGGCTCAGAATTTGTATGCGCCACAAATCCCTTGTGGCGAGGGAGCTTGCTCCCGCTGGCGTGCGAAGCAGGCCCCGGCGGTTCTTCAGGCCGACTGTATCAGCCGGTTTTGCGACTGCTGCGCAGCCGAGCGGGAGCAAGCTCCCTCGCCACAGGGTGGTTGCCTGGCTTGATTCCGCTGTTGGTTACGGTGGCAAGGGTGGGTCCAAGTGCTGTTGAGTTGAGGTAGCCTCAAACCCATGTGGGAGCGGGCTTGCTCGCGATGGCGGTGGGTCAGTAGCATCGATGTCAACTGACCCGACGCCTTCGCGTGCAGGCTCGCTTCCACAAAACCGCTTCCCTTTCAGGCATCAAGGAGATTCAGTTTGTCCTCTCCCATCCCGGTCACCATCCTCAGCGGCTTCCTCGGCGCCGGCAAGACCACGCTGTTGCGCCATCTGCTCAAGGCCGAACACGGCCTGAAAATCGCCGTGATCGAGAACGAATTCAGCGATGCCGGTATCGACACCCAACTGCTGGGCGACGAGCCGGTGCAAGTCATGACCCTGGCCAACGGTTGCGTGTGCTGCACCATCCACACCGACCTGACCAAGGCCCTGTATCTGTTGCTCGAGCGGCTGGACAGCGGCGAGATTGCCTTCGATCGCCTGGTCATCGAGTGCACCGGACTGGCCGACCCAGCGCCGGTGGCCCAGACGTTTTTCATCGATGAGGACCTGCGCGAGCGTTACATCCTCGATGGGATCCTGACCCTGGTGGATGCTGCTCATGCCGATGTCCACCTGACCCAGGCCATCGCCCAGGCCCAGGTTGGATTTGCCGACCGCCTGCTCTTGAGCAAAACCGATCTGGTGGACGCAGCCCAGGTCCAAGCCCTTGGTGAACGCTTGGCGCGCATCAATCGGCGAGCGCCTATCAGGGTGGTGGAACATGGCAAGATCGACCTGGCCGAACTGCTCGATATCCGTGGCTTCAATCTCAATGCGGACCTGGGCGCAGGGTTCAGCTTGCGGCCGGTCGGCAAGGCCACCACGGGCGATCGGATCAGCAGCCTCGTGCTGCGCACTGACAAACCACTGGATATCGAAAAGCTCAGCGAGTTCATGAACCAGTTGCTGGAAGAGCACGGCAAGCAATTGTTGCGCTACAAAGGTGTGCTGAACATCGCCGGCGAACCCCGTCGACTGGTATTCCAGGGCGTACTGAAACTGTACGGTTTCGATTGGGACACCGAATGGGCTCCGGATGAACCCCGGGAAAGCGTGATCGTATTCATCGCCGACGAACTGCCCGAAGAGAAAATCCGTGCAGGCTTCGATGCCATCCTGCTTTGATGTTCCGCTGCCTGTGGCTTTCAACTTGCCCAAGGTGAGTTGTTGAAGGAGAAGCTGCCCACCGTAGAGCCTTGTGGCGAGGGAATATCCTGCGCCACAAGAGCTATCTGGTTATTTGTCTTTTACGAGATTTACATGCCTTAGTGCAGGCTTAAGATAAAAGTTATCTTTGATTTTTCTTCGGTCTCGGCCAGATAGAGATACGGCGAGCCAGGCACTCTTAATCCCCCGACATATTTATGGGTTGCGGTCATGAGAGAGAGGGGAGTGTGCTGGGTGTTGATGTTTTTCCGAGTGATGATGTTGTGTTGTTGATCGACCAGGATGAAACGCGTCGGGTTGGCAGTGTTTGGATGTACTGCACCAAGTACTTCAAGCCAACTCTTGCTAATCAGCCTGTTGTAGTATTCCCCGGGGTTTTTCAGGGTCAGGATGTAGCCATTGGGCGTAGGCCGGAAATGCAGCATCAATTGGGTAGAGGCCGTGGCCTGGGCTTCGGCGCGCATGCCGAGCAAATGCGAGTGATCATGGGTTTGCGGTTTGCCGGTAAAGAATCCGCCGCTGAATGAACTGACGGTCGCCATCGCAGGTTTACCATGCAGCGTTTCAAGTAGATTGACGTGGGCATCAAACATGCGAAGTGTTGCATGAAAAGATTTTTCACTGTCCATGTGATAATTGAATCCTGTGTTGAGTTAGTAAGTATGAGATGGAGCGAGTGGGATCTTATTAGTTTGTTGGGGGTGGGTGGTATTATCTGTATTGCAGAAAGTTAAGTGCGATAACAACCAGTGAATGGTGTAAGGATGAACGGGTAAGTTGGCGTTAACTTTTTAACAGCCCATAAAAAAGGCCCGCCTCGAAGAGGCGGGCCTTTTGGCTACGGTCTGACGGGCTGATTAAGCGCCGTACACCGGCAGCTTCTTGCAAATAGCCTTGACCTTCTCACGCACGGCGTCGATGACCGCTTCGTTGTTCAGGTCCGCCAGGATGTCGCAGATCCAGCCAGCCAGTTCCTTGCACTCGGCTTCCTTGAAACCGCGAGTGGTCACGGCCGGGGTGCCGAAACGCAGACCCGAGGTAACGAACGGAGAGCGTGGGTCGTTTGGCACCGAGTTCTTGTTGACGGTGATGAACGCCTTGCCCAGCGCCGCGTCGGCGTCTTTGCCGGAGATCTCTTGCTTGATCAGCGAGAGCAGGAACAGGTGGTTTTCAGTACCGCCGGACACCACGTCGAAGCCGCGCTCGATGAACACGCCGGCCATGGCCTTGGCATTCTTCACCACTTGTTGCTGGTAAGCCTTGAACTCAGGTTGCAGGGCTTCCTTGAAACAGATCGCCTTGGCCGCGATCACGTGCTCCAGCGGGCCACCCTGGGCACCCGGGAAGACGGCAGAGTTCAGCTTCTTCTCGATGTCGGCATTGGCGCGCGCCAGGATCAGGCCGCCACGTGGACCGCGCAGGGTCTTGTGGGTGGTGGTGGTGACCACGTCGGCGAATGGCACCGGGTTCGGGTAGACGCCAGCGGCGACCAGGCCCGCTACGTGAGCCATGTCGACGAACAGGTAGGCACCGACCTTGTCGGCAATCTCGCGGAAACGCGGGAAGTCGAGGACCTGGGAGTAGGCGGAGAAACCGGCCACGATCATTTTCGGCTTGTGCTCGAGGGCCAAGCGCTCGACTTCGTCGTAGTCGATCAGGCCGTTGCCGTCGATGCCGTACTGGACGGCGTTGTACAGCTTGCCGGAGGAGGAAACGCTGGCACCGTGGGTCAGGTGACCGCCGTGGGCCAGGCTCATGCCCAGGATGGTGTCACCGGCCGACAGCAGCGCCAAGTACACGGCGGAGTTGGCTTGGGAGCCTGCGTGCGGCTGGACGTTGGCGTAATCGGCGCCGAACAGTTGCTTGGCGCGGTCGATGGCCAGTTGCTCGACCACGTCGACGTACTCGCAACCACCGTAGTAACGCTTGCCTGGGTAGCCTTCGGCGTACTTGTTGGTCAGTACCGAGCCTTGAGCTTCCATCACCGCGGGGCTGGTGTAGTTTTCCGAAGCGATCAGCTCAATGTGCTCTTCCTGGCGCTGAGCTTCTTGCTCCATGGCGGCAAAGAGATCGGCGTCGTACTTGGCAATAGTCAAATCACGGCTGAACATGGCGGTCCTCAAGGATCGGGGGCAGAAAAGGGGGGCATTCTAACCCAACCGGTTTTGGAAGGCATATGAAAGGAATTCAGCTTCAAGATGCAAGCGACAAGCTGCAAGTTAACGCGGACCGTTTCTGCCTTCAGCTTGCCGCTTGCCGCTTGAAGCTTGCAACTGCCTCAATCAATCATGAACAACGCATCATTGCTGAACTGCGCTTCGAACCGATTGGCCGGCATCGGCCGGCCGAACAGGTAGCCCTGGACTTCGTCGCAGCCGTGCTCGCGCAGGAAATCCAGCTGCTCGTGGGTCTCGACACCCTCGGCGATCACCGCCAGGTTGAGGCTGTGGGCCATGGCGATGATCGCCCGGGCGATCTGCGCATCCTGCTCGCCGGACGGCAGGCCGTCGACGAAGGTGCGGTCGATCTTCAGCACGTCGATGGGGAATTGCTTGAGGTAGTTGAGCGACGAATAACCGGTGCCGAAGTCATCGACGGCGATGCTCAGGCCCAGGTTTTTCAGCCCGGCCAGGATTTGCATCGCCTCGCTGACTTCGCGCATCAGGATACTTTCCGTCAGTTCCAGCTCCAGGCAGGCCGGCGGCAGGCCGGTGCTGCGCAGGATATTGGCGATGCGCGTGCCCAACTGGCCGTCGGAGAACTGCCGGGCCGAAATGTTGACCGAGACCTTCGGCACCCGGACCTTGGCCTGGTGCCATGTCCTGAGCTGCCGACAGGCCTCGGTGATGACCCAGTCGCCGACGTCCACCACCAAGCCGAGTTCTTCGAGTACCGGGATGAAATCCCCCGGCGGCACCAATCCGCGTCGCGGATGGCGCCAGCGCAGCAGGGCTTCGGCACCGGTCAAACGTTTGCCATCGCCGCTGAACTGCGGCTGGTAATACAGCACGAATTCGTTCTGTTCCAGGGCGTGGCGCAGGTCGCTTTCCAGCTCCAGGCGCTCCAGGGCGCTGGCGTTCATGTCGGCCTGATAGAACTGGAAGTTGTTCTTGCCCCGCTCCTTGGCGTGATACATGGCTGTGTCGGCGTTCTTCATCAATTGGCTCAGTTCGTTGCCGTCCTGGGGGCTCAGGGCGATACCAATACTGGCGGTGACGAAGAACTCCCGGCCTTCGAGCACGAAGGGCCGGACCAGGCTGGCGAGGATCTGCTCGGCTACGTTGATTGCCCGGTTCAGCGCCATTTCGCGGCTGGCGCGCGGTTGCAGCAGCAGGGTGAATTCATCGCCACCCATGCGTGCCACAGTGTCGTCGTCGGCGACGCAGCCGAGCAGGCGCGTGGCCATTTCCTTGAGCATCCGATCGCCGGCGGCATGGCCCAGGGAGTCGTTGATCGGCTTGAAACGGTCCAGGTCGAGGAACATCAGCACGACCCAGGTCTTCTGCCGGTCAGCCGATTGCAGTGCGGTGTGCAGGCGATCCTGGAACAGCGTGCGGTTGGGCAGGTGAGTCAGGGCGTCGTAATAGGCCAGGCGATGAATGCGCTGCTCGCTGGCCTTGCGCTCGCTGATGTCGCTGAAGAAGCACACATAGCTGGCTAGGTCACCTTCGTCATCCAGCACGGCCGTAATGCCGACCCACGCTGGGTAATGCTCGCCATTGCGGCGCTTGAGCCAGACTTCGCCTTCCCAGGTGCTGTGCTGTTGCAGCTGCTTGAGCACGTAGCGCAAGTGGGCTTCCTGCTGTTCGTCCACGGTCAGCATGTTGGGCAACTGGTCCAGTACTTGCGACACGGCATAACCGCTGACGCGACTGAAGGCTTCGTTGGCCTGGACAATGTAGCCGGCCGGGTCGGTGATCAGGATCGCCGAGGTCGAGTGTTCGAAGACCGTAGCGGCCATGCGCAGGTCTTTTTCAGCGCGACGCTGCTGGCTGATGTCGCGACCGACGCCGAGCACGCCTTCGAACGCGCCGTGTTCATCCCACACCAGTACCAGCCGCAGCTCGATGGGAATCTTGCGCCCATCGGCACGCAGGCAGTCGAACAGGAACAACTGGGTCTGCATCTGGTTGCGCAGCTCGGCCAGTTGATCGGGCTTGTCGAGGGCCTTGCTGACCCGGTCCATCAGGCTGTAGATGCCGGTCAGTTGTTGCGGATTGGCGATGATCGATTGCCAGCCGTTCTGGAAGATCCAGTCGGCGGTGTAGCCCAGTACCGCTTGCACCGACGGGCTGACGTAGTTGAGCGAAAGCTTGTTGTCGGTGGAGAAAATCACGTCGCTGATGCTTTCGGCGAGCATCCGGTAGCGTTGTTCGCTGTCACGCAGCGATTCACTGGCCTCGATCTGCTCGGTGACGTCCTTGGCCACGCCGATGATTCGTGTCACCTGGTTATCCCGGTCCCGGGCCAGGGCCTGCTCGCGGATGTCGAAGCAGCGCCATTTGCCATTGCGGTGGCGAAAGCGCAGTTGGCATTGCAACAATTGCGTGTACCCGCCCCGCCGCTGTGCCTGGCGCAGGCTGTGGTAGTGATCGGCATCGTCGCTGTGCAGCAGGATTTCCCAGAAGTACTCGCCCATCTGGTGCAGTTCGGTGCGGTCGTACCCCAGGGTCTGGCCCAGGTGGTGGTTGCTGAAGATCATCCGCTGACTGATGACGTCCTGCACATAGAGATGATCCGGCACGGTGCGCACCACGTCGGACCAGAAACCCTCGCGTTCGAGCAGCGAGAGCTCGATCAGCTTGCGGCTGGTGATGTCGCTGATGCTCAGGATGACCGCGTTATGGTCTTGCTGTTTTTCCGGCAGGCGCAGCACCAGCCACAGGTGCTGGTCGCGGCCATGGGCGTCCTGGAGCTTGATTTCCAGCTCCAGTTGCTTGTGTTGATCGAGCAGCGCCTCGAGCAGCTTCGAGCCGACGGGGTTGTTGTCCTGCGTACCCTTGCCGACCAGCAGTTGCCAGGCCTGATCGCAGGAATCGACATTGAGCAGTTTCAATGCCATCTGGTTGACTTCGGTGACGTGAACTTCCTGACGCAATTGCTCGAGTTGATGGGAGGTTTTTGTCCATGCGCGCAATTGATCGCCCGTGTGCAGGCCGGCCCGCTCAAAAAAAGCCTTGAGCCCCGACAGGTCGAGCACGCACAAGGCCACGCCAGTGCCTTCGAAAATATCCTGGTAGCGCCGCCGACCTTCATGCAACTGCCGCTGACGTCGGCGCATGTTCAAGAGCGCAATCACCGGCAACAACGAAAACGCCAGGCCCAGCAGGCATTTGCCGATGAAGGCCGGCAACAGTTGTTCGATTACCTGGCGACGGTCGAACAGCCCCCGCAGTTGCCAGTCGCTGCTGCTCAAGGGCACGGTCAGTACGGTGTTCTCCAGGTCATCCGGGGACAAATGGGTAGGGCTGCTCGAGGGCAGGCTTTCGTCGCGGCTGATGATCTGCTGGTTGAGACGGTTTTCTACCAGCCACAGCGGGCGCAGCCCCATATCGGCCTGCTTGGTCAGGGTGGAGAAAAAGTTCGGGCTCAGGCGCAGGGCCCAGTAGCCACGGCTGCTACCGCTGGCCTGGTGCAACAATAGGTGCACCACGGAGCCGTCTTCGGCATTGCTGAAATAATGGGCCTGGGCCCGGCTGCGCCGCACCAGTTCGCCCAGGTAGTCGGCGTCGTGGCTGTCGGCGTCGCTGTCACTGAGCACTCGGCCGGAGGGGCTCAGCAGGACCAGGCTGCGCAATTCGGGGAGCGATTGCTGGAGTTTGCGCACCAGGGCCCGCTGTTCGTCGCCCGTTTGGGGTTGTTCGACGATCGGTAGCAGGTTGAGGGCGATTTGCGCGTTCAGGGCCATGTTCAGGCTGACTTGCGCGGCGAGATCGGCGGTGTAGTCGATGGTGTATTGGCGTTGCTGCTGTTGGGTTTCGCGCAGTTGGTCGAGCAATTGCCAGAACAGCAAGCCGAGCAACAGCAACACCAGCGTGGCCAGTGCGCTCTTCAATGTCCCGCGCAGGGGCGAGCCGGACACGACTGCGGGTGCGCGAGGGGACAGGGGCGGAGTGACGTTGGACAAGCTGTAATCCTGCAGTTTGCTGGACTGGCGCGACGTGCACTATAAGCCGGACGCCCGAAGGGCGGCTAGCATGCCTTGACTTGTGGCAAAGTGCCAGCCCTTGGCGGCTGGACCTTGACCGACGGTTGAGGTAGCTTTGCCGGTCAAACAAGAGCGTTCCAGCTCCAGATTCCCAGGCTCTATCCGCGCGCAGGCATTGATGACCGTCAAGTGCCGGTGCCGCGCATGGCCTGGCTCGTTCTTTTCACCTGTCACTGACGCTAGGTTCACCATGGCTCAATACGTCTTCACCATGCATCGGCTGAGCAAAGTTGTTCCGCCGAAGCGGGAAATCCTGAAAAATATTTCACTGTCCTTCTTCCCCGGCGCCAAGATCGGCGTACTGGGCCTCAACGGTTCGGGTAAATCCACGCTGCTGAAAATCATGGCCGGCGTCGATAACGAATTCGACGGCGAAGCCCGCCCGATGCCGGACCTGAACATCGGCTACCTGCCCCAGGAGCCTCAGCTGGATCCGACCAAGACCGTCCGTGAAGTGGTCGAGGAAGCGGTCAGTGTGATCAAGGACGCCCAGGCGCGCCTCGACGAGGTCTATGCCGCCTACGCCGATCCGGATGCCGACTTCGACAAGCTGGCCGCCGAACAGGCCAAGCTCGAAGCGATCCTGCAGGCCAGCGACGGCCACAACCTGGATCGCCAGCTGGAAGTCGCCGCCGATGCGCTGCGCCTGCCGGCCTGGGACGCGAAGGTCGAACACCTGTCTGGTGGTGAGAAGCGCCGCGTGGCCCTGTGCCGCCTGTTGCTGTCGGCCCCCGACATGCTGCTGCTCGACGAACCGACCAACCACCTGGACGCCGATTCCGTCGCCTGGCTCGAACACTTCCTGCACGACTTCCCAGGCACCGTGGTTGCGATCACGCACGACCGTTACTTCCTGGACAACGTCGCCGGCTGGATCCTCGAACTCGACCGTGGCGCAGGCATTCCATACGAGGGCAACTATTCGGGCTGGCTGGAAGCCAAGTCCGATCGTCTGGCCCAGGAATCCAAGCAGCAGTCGGCCCATGAAAAAGCCATGAAGGAAGAACTGGAGTGGGTGCGCAAAGGTGCCAAGGCCCGCCAGTCCAAATCCAAGGCGCGTCTGCAACGCTTCGAGGAAATGCAATCCCAGGAATTCCAGAAGCGCAGCGAAACCAACGAGATCTACATCCCGGCCGGTCCGCGCCTGGGTGACAAGGTCATCGAGTTCAAGAACGTCACCAAGGGCTACGGCGATCGCGTGCTGATCGACAACCTGTCGTTCTCCATGCCCAAGGGCGCCATTGTCGGCGTGATCGGTGGTAACGGTGCGGGTAAATCCACGCTGTTCCGCATGCTGATGGGCAAGGAAACGCCGGATTCGGGCAGCATCGAAATCGGTGAAACCGTGCAACTGGCCTGCGTCGACCAGAGCCGCGAAGACCTGGACGGCAGCAAGACCGTGTTCCAGCAGATCTCCGACGGTTCCGACCAGATCCGCATCGGCAACTATGAAATCCCGTCGCGCACTTATGTGGGCCGTTTCAACTTCAAGGGCGGCGATCAGCAGAAGTTCGTCAAGGACCTGTCCGGTGGTGAGCGCGGTCGCTTGCACCTGGCGTTGACCTTGAAGGAGGGCGGCAACGTCCTGCTGCTCGACGAACCGTCCAACGACCTCGACGTCGAAACCTTGCGTTCCCTGGAAGAAGCCTTGCTGGACTTCCCGGGCGCCGCCATTGTGATCTCCCACGATCGGTGGTTCCTCGACCGCGTGGCGACCCACATCCTGGCATACGACGACGATTCGCAAGCGGTGTTCTTCGAAGGCAACTACACCGAGTACGAAGCCGATCGCAAGAAGCGCCTCGGCGAAGCGGCTGCCCAGCCGCACCGCGTACGGCACAAAAAACTGGCCTGAGTCGGTTGGTTGCATGAAAAAACGGAGCCTTCGGGCTCCGTTTTTTATGGGGGTTACGCCGGCACCGCGAATTCAAGGGAGAGAATGTTGGGGAGGGTCGGGTCCATCTCGTACAGCAAGGCATAACCCGCCCCCGTGATTCCGGTCAACAGGCTGACGTCGGGTACCCGATCGTTGTCGAGCCATGGTCCCTCGAAAAACTGCCGGGCGATTTCGTCGAGTGTCTTTCTGACCCTGCTCATGCCTTCGGGATTATCCGAATGCCGATACAGGTCATGCAGACAGATCAGATTGCCGAAATCGCCGTGGCACAGGTTAAAGCCCTCGCCGAAACCGTGCTGCCAGAGATTGTTCTCGCATCGCTGTATATCGTCGAGCACGGTCTGCCTGGCCGCGTCGTCCAGGGCGTCCCCCATCGATGCCATGAGCTGTCGCCTGGCGATAAGGATACCGCCGTCGCCGTGGCACCACTTGGACGTATGGTCCGCCGGGCCGAGGTTTCGCAGGTCCAGCCAGAAACCGTCCCGGCTCATGCGGTTTTCACCTTCGAGCACCTGGATGGCCAAGGGCACCAGGGTCGCATCGCCGGTCACGTCATAGGCTTTGCACAGGGCATGGATGACCCCCGAGAGGCCGTGGGACAAGCCTGTCAAAATGACCGAGCGATCATCACGCCGCAGCAGTTGGCCATCTTCAATCAGGACTTGATCCTTGATGTAGCCAATCATGCGTTGGATGGCTGGCAGCACGTCCTCCTGTGCAGACAATGCATGGATATTGGCCAGCAGGGTCACAGCCCCACAACAGCCTCCGAGGAAGTCGAAATCATAGTCTTCAGGAGGGACTTCAATCAGTTGGGTCAGCAGGCCGGCGATTTTTTCATCGTGTTTCGGATCTCCCGTTATTTGCCGACGATTGATCAGCAGATAGAGATAAGCCCCCAGCCCGTGATAGGCACTGACGGTCAAATCGGTTTTGAAAAAGCCAAAGCGTTGTTCCAGGGAGTACAGGACCTGATCCATGCGCGACAGAAAGTGCGGTTCGCCGCTCACCTTGAACAGGCCCAGATAAAACAAGCCAATCCCGGCGATACCGGAATACAGCCCGTGATCCATGGGCGACGGGTATTTTCTCTGGGTCGTGGGGTGCGTATGGAAAGACAGCCAGCTTACATCTTCCGTCATGCCCACTACCGCCAGCTCCTCGAGGCGGGCGCTGATGGTCTGTAGCGCGTCGAGTCGGTCCGCCAGGGGCGCTGTTTCAAGGTTCGCCAGCGTCTGCGGAATAGGGGAGGGGGGATGTCCGTTCGGTTCTGGGAACAGACAGATTTCGAGTAAGGTGCGTTGTAAGGCCCAGTCTTTGCGGGACAGGTTGGCTATTTTCCGCAGGCAGCTTTTTACCGGTGGTTCCACGGCTGCCATTTCAATTGTTTCACCCTGTGCGCTCGTAAAATAGTTGCCGTTCAGCGGCATGGTAAAGCACGGGATACTGGATCGTTGCAGGTCGGCTATTTCATAGCGGGGAATGCCCTTTTCCCGATAGGGTTCTTTCAGGTCTTCCCACAGGGTGGCGAGCAGAAGTTCCCGGTCGAGCATGTTCTGCATAAAGCGAGGGTGGCGGATCAGCCCGATAAAATCAGCGTAGCGCTGAGAATTTTTGAGCAACACCCGGGTTGACAGTTCGCCTGCGGATTGTTCAAGCATCTGCATGATCGCGCGCCGATGAACCAGCAGTTCGCCATAGGCCTTTTCAAAGCCTTGGAAAAGTTCTTTTTTATAAGCCTCAGGTCCCTTGCGCTCACCCTGCAAAAGCGGCAGATGTTTTTGCATCAGGTGGTGTTCGAATTCGACTTTGCGCAAATGGTAAAAACCATCGTCGAAAATCAGGGAATGGCGGGTGGAGATGAATAGCGCTTGCCGGGTCAGACCGCTCTGGTCGTTATTGGGCTGTTGTGAGAAGGGTACGAAGCCGCTGGAGCAGATTGATTGCTGGACCAATTTAAAACTATTGGACAGTGCGCAACCTGCGGGCAGGTCAGTGAGCAGGTCGCTGGTGGAAGCCGTGAACAAACACTCGAGGTCAATCATGACCGGGCTGTTGCCGCACGCAATAATATTTTCGTAGTGAAAGTCGATGCCATTCAATCCATGGATGACGGCTATTTGTGCCCCCATTTTTTGATAGAACAGCCCAATGTCTGTTTCGCTATCGCAAGGGAGGTTCTCGACTTTTTCTACCCAGCTGTGCCGTTCGCGGCTGAGGATTTTGGGCGTATGGATAGAAAAACAATCTGCGCCTGTCCACTCATGCAATTGGCCAAGAAGGCCATAGAAAAACAGTGCCTCCCGGCTTGCCCTTGGCTTGTAGACCAATGCCGTGGTGCCGATATTGACTTGGCAGACCGTTTCGCCACGACCGTGAGGGTCGCCCAGGCCGAGCTCAATAGCGTCGATTTTCCGCGAGGGGATCGAAAACGCTGTCTCCAACCATTCAGCGTCGTCGGCAAAGTTATGAATGACCGTATAAAGAAAATGGAGGGTGTCTTCCAGTAGGTCAAACAGCAATGTCGCCAGCACTGGGTAGGATTCGAAAAACTTCAGCAGCGGCAACGTGCGTAGAAGGTGATTGAATCCTTCCAGGTCAATGTCATCGCCGTCCGCAATCCGTGTATTCAAATAATGGACCAGGCTTTGTTCCGAGGTGCGTCCAACCCGGGCCAGGACATAGCGTTCAAGGCTGGCAAACAAGGCGGGTTCATCAATGTGCCTTGACGCATTCGAATAGCGCGCATCTGCCTTGAACGTATCGATGAAATAAAGAAAAAAGCGATAGCCAAACCAATAAAAATTGTCCTTGTTGCTTGAGCCTTGTTTCATGTCGACATTCACGCTGTCGAGATGAATCAATTTCTCTTTCAACGTATTCAAGGCGTCTTCGCCTGCGGCGGGCAAGGGCTGCTGATTGACGGGTTCCTTGATATACGAGACCAGTTGTTCCCTGTTCAGGCCAAAGTGATCCAGCACGGTTTGATCATCGGCATGCAGGCGGGTCAGGTTGTTTTCAAAAAGGGCGATGTCGCCGTCTGAAGCGTACCGGTACTTTCCTCGCTGATCCAACTTCAAAGCGTTAACAAGCATGCCATAGCTCCTGACATGGATAGAGCAGGCAATGCCTGCTCTATGTTTATAGGTGTTGCCTGTTTCGACGTCGATTAAGCGGGATTAACACCCGAGTGTCGAGCATCCAATATTGGTGCAAGTTCCAAAGGTGTTGCATTCCATCGTCGTTGCCAGCATGCCCCCGATGTTGTTGGCGGGCGCTTGGTAGGCGTTGAACTCGAGATAGAAGTCACCGGACATGTTCAGGATTTTTTCGCTCATGATATTTCCTCATCAGTTATTGAATATCGCGTACAGCGGCCTGCGGCCAATCGGATGCCAATCACTGTATCCGAACTGTAGGATGTCAAATGAAGTTGTCTATGAATGGGATTAGGGATATCAAAGTCGCCCTGTGCAGGTCGACCTTGAAAGTGGGATTAGCACAAAATGGCGGTGCACTCTGCGGTGCCACATTCGACAATGGTCAGCGCTGCTGACTCAATGCCGCGACTGACGAGTTGGTAGGACTTGAAGTCACCATCGAAGTCACCGGACATTGCCAGTATGTGTTCGCTCATCGTGTTTCTCCTCTGCTGTTACGCACCTGTTTTGGTGCGGGAAAAACAATAGCACGCTGCCGATTAAGCACAAACTTGTCGTTATGACCTTATGTTGCAGTTACATGTTGCTACAGGTATGTGGTTACTGTTGCGACGCTCTAGCGCTAGAGGCTTTATTGCTCTTGTTCGAGTCTGCAGGAAAGGTTTAAGTGTTTTCTCATGGTACTAACAAGTGCTGCTCGCTCAGTTCGTTAATCAAGCGCTATTGCAATGACTTCAATGGCGAGATTGCCCATCGGTCGCTCCCAGATCACCTCATCCCCCACCTTCGCCCCCAGCAACGCTCGCCCCAGCGGCGAACCCCAGTTGATCAGTCCACTGGCCGCATCAGCTTGGTCTTCACCCACCAATTGCACCCGCTGCTCGTGATCATGCTCATCGACGAAGGTCACCCAATGCCCGATCCGCACCTGATCCGTTGATGTCGGCACGACGACTTGGGCGCTTTGCAAGCGCTGATTGAAATAGCGCAGGTCCCGTTCAATGTCGGCGATGCGCTGTTTGTCTGCCTGGTCGCCTTTGGCTGCGTGCTGGCCATGCAGTGCCTGCAACTGGGCGACGCGGGCCTGCAACTGGGCAAACCCGGACGGTGTCACGTAATTGGGCTGGGCACTGACCTGGCGTTCGACCGGTTGATCGGCCTGGGCTGCGGCGGTGTCTTCGTTGACGAAAGCGCGACTCATGGTGTTCTCCTCTATTGGAGTTTGGGCCATGGTCGCAGGCTTTTGGTTTCGATGAATGTCTGTGCGCGACTTACGGCGAGCGATAAGCCCGGGCGGCATCTTGGTCTTTCTGCTGTTGCCAGGCCCGTTCACGTTCATCCCAGTGACGTTCGCGATAGGCGTCACGCTCCTCGCTTTCGCGCATGGCCTGACACTGACGGAAACCATCGCTCCAGCCTTCGGCGTAGCGCGGGTCCTTGAGATAGCGCGGCACGTCTTTCCTGAACTGGCCGGTGATCACCCCGGCGGCTTGCCGGCCGCTGCTGCAACCGTCGTCGTAGCCGTCGGCGAACGCTGGTGGATAACCCCGGGCGATCAGGTCTTCGTGGGTGGTTTCACAGCCACCGAGCAACATCAACATACTCAGGACCACTGCTGTGCGCTTCATTTCTGCTTTCCTGCCGAATCCCGCTCATACAATAAGTCTAGAAGTGGATTCGTCAGTAAGGCGTGAAAGCGTGGTGATTAATCCGTTCGTTGCGCAGGCCATGGTCAGTAGTGATACCACTTCACCTCAAGCATCACCTCGTTCTCCGGCGAGGCCAATTGGCTGAACTCCCGCTGGGCACTCAGGCGCAGGCCGAGGTTGCGGGACAGCTCCCATTGCTGGTTCAAGCTCAGGCTGCGGCGCACTTCGCCGTTGACGAAATAATCACCCTTGGCTTCCAGGCTCAGGTTGCCCAGTGGATTTTTCCACAGCACACCGCTATTGAAACCGGCGGCCGGAGCGATGAACTGGGCGAAGTCATTGTTGTGCTCGACCCGCACCGTGCCCAGGGCAAAGCCCAGCACCTCGTCCCCCAGCGCCCAGGTGCCACCTGCGCCGCCGTTGACGTGGCTGACCAGGGTTTCGTCGTCGTGTTTGCCTGGCACCCGCTCCAGGCCGCCGGTGACCTGCCAGGACAGCGGTTGCAGCAACTCGTTGCGCGGCGTCAGGGAGCGAATGGTCGCCAGGTCCAGTTGTTGCACCTGCCAGTCATTGCCTTCGTACTGGCGCAGTTTCAATTGCAGGATTTCGATCTGTGCGCCCAAGGGGAAGCTCTCGGCGTTGTCGTTGAGATCGTGATAGGCCATGCGCAAGCCATACTCGCCGAACGCCCGGTCGCCCCGCGTGCCGAGGCCAGCCTGCCAGGTGCGCGATTGGTGACCGTCCTCGGGCAGGCCCGGTTGCGGGATATCGAGCTCCGGCGCAGGGTTTTGGTTGATCGCCCGCAACAGTTCGAAACTGCGCTGGGCGCGTTGTGGGTCGCGCTCCTGGCCGTTGGCGCGATAGCGCTCCAGGCGATAGGCCGCATCGATGATCAGCGCCTGGCGTTCGCGCGGCAACGCCTTGAAGCCGGGAGCTTGCAGTTGCTGCTGGTCGGCGCTGGCTTTGAGTACCCATTGCTGTTCTTCGTCGCTGAGCGGTTCGGCGCGGCTGAGCAGTTCCCGTTCACGGGACGGTCGATACTGGATGCTTTCCACCAGGCCGGCTTCTTTCACGGCCTTGACGGTGTCGGTGGGAATCGCAGTCAGCGGGAATTGTTCGGTCAGGCGCAGGCTGGGGCGAGCCACTTGCAGCAATTCGAGCAGGCGATAGGAGCAGTTTTCGTCGAAGAAAAAATAGTCGAACTGAATCTGCTTGAGTTCCCAGACGTGCTCGACCATGCGCTCGGTTTCCGCCTGGCTCAGGTTCAGGCGGTATTCCCACAGGTCGCGGTTCTCCAGGCTACGGTACTCGGAGAGTTTTTCCTGGTACGGCACCAGGGCAAACAGGCCGGGATAGCCGCCCATCAGGCCCTTCCAGGCATAGAGGATGCTGTTGTCCGAGCCTTCGATGTAGGCGCCGAAATTGATCGCATAGCTGAGCAGGGCGGTCTTGTCGCTTTGCACATCGGCCTGGTCGATGCGCAGCAGGGTGTGGCCGAACATCGAGGACGGGCTGTTCAGATACGCGGCGGGGAAGATCATCACCGCGCTGTGGGGCGAGACGTCCTTGAACCATTGGTTGAAGTCGCTGCAGTCAACGGCCGGCAGATCCGTCAGATTGAGCTGGGCCTTGAGCCAGCGCGTTCGCGCCGGGTACACGCACTGGGCATGCTGCTGGCCGGCGCTGGCCGGGCCGTACAGGGCTTTTAGCGTGGCACTCAGTTCACGCTCGGGATGTTCGTTGCCATCGGGCGCGAGGAAGAATTGCTTGTCGCTGATATAGCTGCGCCAACCGCCAAGCTTGGCGGTTTCGTAGTGGCCCAGGGAAATCCAGAAGCGGTCATTGGCCAGTTGCTGCAAACGTTGAGGGTCGACATGAGGCGCGGCGGACAGCGGGGCGCACACACAGAGCGCCAGCCAGGCAAGGCGTTTGAGCATAGTCGGCTACTTGGAAAGGCGAAAAAACAAAGACCGAAGGGGCCCCGAAAAGAAAACCCGCTCCCCGAGAGGAGCGAGTGGTGTCGAGCTTAAGCTTGAGTGGCGTACTTGGCCAGGCGAGGATCGCTTTTCAGCACGGCCAGGGTGTTGGTATGCACATCTTCCGCTGTCACGTCAGCCTTGCTGAAGATCTGCTGGAAGTGCTCGTGGGTAACGGCGGAGAAGTGTGCGCGATCTTCCGGCGCCACGCCCAGTACCACGGCATAGGTGGTCAGCGCTTCGCCCTGACCCTTGGCCATGTCTTCGGACAGCTCGTTCATCATGCCATTCATGGCCAGCCAGGACTTGCCGCCGTAAGTCAGTGCCGCGTTGGTCGAGCAACCGTTGGTGCCGGATGTCATGCCGAAGGTAGCGTTACCGGAAGTGCCGTTGGTGGTGGATGCCAGGAAGTGTGCCGGAGTGCCACGCTGACCTTCGAACAGCATGTTGCCCCAGCCGCAATCCGGGCCGCCCGGCGCCTGAGCCATGGCGTTGATGGATACAGCGGTGAAGAGAGTACCGAGAAGAATCCGTTTCATAGCTATGTTCTCTTTATGTGCATACCGATGGACAGGGTCTGGCCCCTACAGCTGCCAGTGGGCCGGTTATTGTTCCAGCCGCGCAGTTTGGAGTTTAGGCACGATCTGAGGGTTCCGTGACATTTTGCAAAAACATCACTGGAAGATCGCCTGTCTACCGGGCCCGACCGCGGTTTCCCCTTTGACTATGCTTTGGGCAGAGGCGCTCCTTGCCAGTCAGGTACAGGCGGCGCCAGAATGCCGCTATCTGCCCCGCCTGATGTAAGGAAGCCCGATGCCTGATCCTGTTGCTGCCAGCTTGCGTCTAGCGCCCGAAGCGCTGACCCGTCCGTTTTCCGCTGAACAGTTCAGCTTCTCTACCACCAATGATCTGGAGCCCTTCCGCGGTGTGCTTGGCCAGGAACGTGCGGTCGAAGCCTTGCAGTTCGGCGTGGCCATGCCGCGCCCCGGTTACAACGTATTCGTCATGGGTGAGCCCGGCACTGGCCGGTTTTCGTTCGTCAAACGCTACCTCAAGGCCGAAGGCAAGCGCCTGCAGACCCCGGCGGACTGGGTCTACGTCAACAACTTCGATGAGCCCCGCGAACCCCGTGCCCTGGAACTGCCGTCAGGTACGGCCGGTGCTTTCATCGCCGACATCAACGGCCTGATCGACAACTTGCTGGCGACGTTCCCGGCGGTATTCGAGCACCCGTCCTACCAGCAGAAGAAAAGTGCCATCGACCGCGCCTTCAATCAGCGCTATGACCGCGCCTTGGATGTGATCGAGCGCCTGGCGCTGGAGAAGGATGTCGCGCTGTACCGTGACAGCAGCAACATCGCCTTCACGCCAATGAGCGAAGGCAAGGCCCTGGATGAAGCTGAATTCGCCCAGTTGCCGGAAGCCGAGCGCGAGCGTTTCCATGAGGACATCTCGGGCCTGGAAGAGCGTTTGAACGAAGAGCTTGCCAGCCTGCCACAGTGGAAGCGCGAGTCCAGCAACCAGTTGCGCCAGCTCAACGAAGAAACCATCACCCTGGCCCTGCAACCGTTGCTGGCACCACTGTCGGAGAAATACGCAGAGAACGCTGCGGTCTGCGGCTACCTGCAGGCCATGCAGGTCTATCTGCTCAAGACTGTGGTCGAGCAATTGGTGGATGACAGCAAGACCGACGCCATCGCCCGCAAGCTGCTGGAGGAACAGTACGCGCCGAGCCTGGTGGTCGGGCATCCGTTCAGTGGTGGCGCGCCGGTGGTGTTCGAGCCGCACCCGACCTACGACAACCTGTTTGGTCGCATCGAATACAGCACCGACCAGGGCGCGCTCTACACCACGTACCGGCAGTTGCGTCCGGGCGCCTTGCACCGGGCCAACGGCGGTTTCCTGATTCTCGAAGCGGAAAAAATGCTCGGTGAGCCGTTCGTGTGGGATGCGCTCAAGCGCGCCCTGCAATCGCGCAAGCTGAAAATGGAATCGCCGCTGGGGGAACTGGGGCGCGTGGCCACCGTGACCCTGACGCCGCAGCACATTCCGCTGCAGGTCAAGGTCGTGATCATCGGCGCCCGCCAGCTCTACTACGCTTTGCAGGACCTGGATCCGGATTTCCAGGAAATGTTTCGCGTGCTGGTGGATTTCGACGAAGACATCCCGATGGGCGACGAGAGCCTGGAGCAGTTCGCCCAGTTGCTCAAGACCCGCACTTCGGAGGAGGGCATGGCGCCGCTGACTGCCGACGCGGTGGCGCGCCTGGCGACCTACAGTGCGCGTCTGGCCGAACACCAGGGGCGCTTGTCGGCGCGTATCGGTGATCTGTTCCAACTGGTCAGCGAGGCGGATTTCATTCGCCAACTGGCCGGTGACGAGATGACCGACGCCGGTCATATCGAGCGCGCCCTCAAGGCCAAGGCCACCCGTACCGGGCGTGTCTCGGCGCGAATCCTCGACGACATGCTCGCGGGGATCATCCTGATCGACACCGCCGGTGCGGCCGTGGGCAAATGCAACGGGCTGACAGTCCTCGAGGTCGGCGACTCTGCGTTTGGTGTACCCGCGCGGATTTCCGCCACGGTGTACCCGGGCGGCAGCGGCATCGTCGACATCGAGCGGGAGGTCAACCTCGGCCAGCCGATCCACTCCAAGGGCGTGATGATTCTTACCGGCTACCTGGGCAGTCGTTATGCCCAGGAATTCCCGCTGGCGATCTCGGCCAGCATTGCGCTGGAGCAGTCCTACGGTTACGTGGACGGCGACAGCGCGTCCCTGGGCGAGGCGTGTACGCTGATCTCGGCCCTGTCGAAGACGCCGCTCAAGCAGTGCTTCGCCATTACCGGCTCGATCAACCAGTTCGGTGAAGTGCAGGCGGTGGGCGGGGTCAACGAGAAGATCGAAGGCTTCTTCCGCCTCTGTGAAGCCCGCGGGTTGACCGGTGAGCAGGGGGCCATCATTCCCCAGGCCAACGTCGCGACCTTGATGCTCGACGAGAAAGTGCTGGCCGCCGTGCGCGCTGGGCAGTTCCACGTCTATGCGGTGCGCCAGGCCGACGAAGCCCTGAGCCTGTTGGTGGGCGAGCCTGCTGGCGAGCCGGACGAAAACGGCGAGTTCCCCGAGGGCAGCGTCAATGCCCGGGTGGTGGAGCGGCTGCGGGTGATCGCGGAAATGATCAGCGAAGACGACATCAAGGAAGCGGAAAAGGAATTGGCACAGCAGGCATTGACGGAGGCCAAGCCGGCTTGATGTTTTCCTGACCGCAGCAAGACCTCCTGTGGGAGCGAGCTTGCTCGCGATTGCGGAGTTTCAGTCACGGTTTTCCCGACTGTCACACCGCAATCGCGAGCAAGCTCGCTCCCACACTGTTTTGTGGGTTATTTCTAAAAAAACGCCACCACTTTGGCGTCAATATTCACACTGTGACCGCTCGGCGTATTCTGGTCTCGAAAGTCCTTGCGACCGGAACTTTTCTTCTATCCTCAGCTCAAGGATAACGAGAGTCATCATCGGATCGAAACAGCCTCCTCCCGGGGCTGAATACCGGATCTACCGAGGGGCGCCGCCATGTCGCGCAACCTTTGCCTCACTCGTCAATGCCTGGGCCTTGTCACCCGTATCGAATGCGCCATCCGCCCCCTGGCGGGAGATACCGGTATGTGGACCTTGCTCTTCGCCGCCGGAATGGCCGGTGAACAACCTTCTGCCATCAAGGCCCAAGGGCCATTTCCCGGCCCGACTGCCGCCGAATCCATCCTCGATACCATTGTGCAAAGCCTGACGCTGCACGGCTACGAGCTGGCCGATGACCCGCAGATATGGTCCCTGCACATGCAAGCCCAACTGCGTGAAATCAATGGAGGCCGTTGTCGCAACGTCGGCGGCTTCGAGTTTCGTCCGCTGCATTGAAGGCCATCACCGCACGGGCATCGGCAGTAAAATTTTGACACAAGAGCAGGGACCTGGGACGGTCCCGGCGTTTGTGGGGCCGGTCGTGGCTGATATACTCGCCGCGATTTTTCAGCCCTGGTGTGAGATTCAATGGAACGCTTTATCGAAAACGCAATGTACGCCTCCCGTTGGCTGCTGGCGCCGATCTACTTCGGGTTGTCCCTGGGCTTGCTGGCCCTGGCGCTGAAGTTCTTCCAGGAAGTCTTTCACGTCATCCCCAACGTGTTTTCCATGGCCGAGTCGGACCTGATCCTGGTGCTGCTGTCGTTGATCGACATGGCGCTGGTGGGCGGGCTACTGGTGATGGTGATGATTTCCGGCTACGAGAACTTCGTCTCGCAGTTGGACATCGGCGACGACAAGGAAAAGCTCAACTGGCTGGGCACCATGGACTCTTCATCGCTGAAGATGAAAGTCGCGGCCTCGATCGTGGCCATTTCCTCCATCCACCTGCTGCGCATTTTCATGGACGCCAAGAACGTCGATCCCGAGCATCTGATGTGGTACGTGATCATTCACATGACTTTCGTGGTCTCGGCATTCGCCATGGGCTACCTGGACAAACTGACCAAGCACTGAGGTCGGTTCACCACGCTGACACAACGCCTGCCTGTAGAATTGCAGGCGGGCGTTGTCGTTTCGGGCGGCTTGCTTTGACGTAGGGGGCTCGTCACCCGCGGTGGCATCTGTGCTAGTCTGCTCGCCCTTTTGGTTCCGGGCGCTCCGGGAGGCGCTGTGTCACGCACGGCAACTCTCGAGCCGTCCGCACAGCGGAGCAGCATCATGTCCGAAGTTAACCTGTCCACCGACGAAACCCGCGTCAGCTACGGCATTGGCCGTCAGTTGGGCGACCAACTGCGCGACAACCCGCCACCGGGCGTGAGCCTGGACGCCATCCTGGCCGGCCTGACCGACGCGTTCGCCGGCAAGCCAAGCCGCGTGGGCCAGGACGAGATGTCCGCCAGCTTCAAGGTCATTCGTGAAATCATGCAAGCCGAAGCCGCTGCCAAGGCTGAAGCCGCCGCTGGCGAAGGCCGTGCGTTCCTGGCCGAAAACGCCAAGCGTGAAGGCATCACCACCCTGGCTTCCGGCCTGCAATTCGAAGTGCTGACCCAAGGTGAAGGCGCCAAGCCGACCCGTGAAGACCAGGTGCGTACCCATTACCACGGCACCCTGATCGACGGCACTGTGTTCGACAGCTCCTACGATCGTGGCCAGCCAGCCGAATTCCCGGTTGGCGGCGTGATCCCAGGCTGGACCGAAGCCCTGCAACTGATGAACGCCGGCAGCAAATGGCGCCTGTACGTGCCGAGCGAACTGGCTTACGGCGCTCAAGGCGTTGGCAGCATTCCACCGCACAGCGTGCTGGTGTTTGACGTCGAGTTGTTGGACGTACTGTAAGACCCTGCCTGGTTTAACGCCGGGCAAATAGGTGGGAGCGGGCTTGCTCGCGAATGCGGACTGTCAGTCGACATTATCGTTGACTGACCCACCGCTTTCGCGAGCAAGCCCGCTTCCACATGACCTCTGCGTTCATCCGTGGAGCCTGCCACTGAAATCACCCGTCGGGCGCAATGCCCGGGCGTAGCAGAACAGGAACAGATTGCGCACCAGTTCCTTGAGCACCAACGGCTCACTGGAATTGAGGCTGTTGAGGTCCAGGTCCCCCTGGTCCTGCAGCTCGTTCAAGGCTTCTTCTTCAAGCACCGCACAGACTTCCCCGGTTTCCCGATGCAGGATCCTGAGATAGGGATGTGGGCGGTCCAGCCAGGCATCGATCAAATAAGTCATGGTTCTCATCTCCTTGATGGGTTTCGATGAGAATAATTCTTATTCGCTAAATAGCAAGGCTCTATTGGCGTTGCGATTGTTTTTCTGACGGTGGGTTATGGCAGCTCAGAACGCCTGGCAGTTGGCTAACGTCCGAGAAATGGGGGCGAAGCGGAGAGGGCGAGGCTCCATCCCACACGCGGGGTATGGGATGGAATACAGCAGTATCAGACTTTTCTTACGAACTCGGACTTGAGTTTCATCGGGCCGATGCCGTCGATCTTGCAGTCGATGTCGTGGTCACCCTCGCACAGGCGGATGTTCTTGACCTTGGTGCCGACCTTGACCACCAGCGACGTGCCCTTGACCTTGAGGTCCTTGATCACGGTGATGGTGTCGCCGTCCTGCAGGACGTTGCCGACCGAATCTTTCTTCACGGTATCGTCGGACGCTGTTTCAGCTTCGCCGCTGGCGGACCATTCGTGGGCACACTCCGGGCAGACCAGTTGAGTACCGTCTTCGTAGGTGTATTCGGAATTGCATTTCGGGCAGGGAGGCAACGTGCTCACTAAGGTTCCTTGGGTATCAGGAGGGCAAAAGGGCGCACATTATATAGGGTTTTGTGGCTGGGATGGGAGTTCGCCGTCCTGTGGCGAGGGAGCTTGCTCCCGCTCGGTTGCGTAGCGACCGTGGATACTTTTGAAGGGGCTGCTGCGCAGCCCAGCGGGAGCAAGCTCCCTCGCCACAGGAAAACCTTGTATCAGTGGGTACGGGCGACCGCAAACTCGCTCAGCTCCACCAGCGCATCGCGGTATTCGCTGGCCGGCAGGGCGTCGAGGCATTTGATCGCGCGGGCAACATAGTCCCGGGCCAGTTTCGCGGTGTACTCCAGCGAACCGGATGCTTCGACCGCGACACGGATGCTTTCCAGGTCTTCGATCCCGCCTTTCTGGATCGCCTGGCGCACCAGTGCTGCCTGTTCAGGCGTGCCCTCGCGCATGGTGTAGATCAGTGGCAGGGTCGGCTTGCCTTCGGCCAGGTCGTCGCCGACGTTCTTGCCCAGGGTTTCTGCATCGCCCTTGTAGTCGAGCAGGTCGTCCACCAGTTGGAAGGCCACGCCCAAGTGGTCGCCGAAGGTGCGCAGCGCTTCGCTCTGCTCGGCGCTGGCACCGGCCAGGGCGGCGGCGCTGTGGGTCGAGGCTTCGAAGAGCATCGCGGTCTTGCCGCGGATGACTTCCATGTAGGTTTCTTCGGTGGTGCTGGCATCGCGTACCTTGGACAGCTGCAGCACTTCGCCCTCGGCGATGATGCGCGTGGCCTGGGACAGGATCTTCATCACCGGCATCGAGCCCAGTTCGACCATCATTTCGAACGAGCGCGAATAGAGGAAGTCGCCCACCAATACGCTGGGGGCGTTACCCCACATGGCGTTGGCGGTCGAACGACCGCGCCGCATGCCGGACATGTCGACCACGTCGTCGTGGAGCAGGGTCGCGGTGTGCAGGAATTCGATGGTGGCGGCCAGCAGGCGCATGTCATCGCCTTCGCGACCCAGGGCCTTGCCGCACAGCAGCACCAATAAAGGACGCAGGCGTTTACCGCCGGCCGAAGTGATGTAGTCGCCGATTTTCGATACCAGAGGCACGCGGGAAGTCAGCTGCTTCTTGATGATGCCGTCGACGGCGCTAAAATCGTCCGCCACCGCGCGGTAGAAAGCTTGGGGTTGCATCAGCGACAGGTGCTCCAGAAGGGTTGCGCGGCATGCTAGGACCCACGTCCGCAGGTGTCAAGGCGCGATAGACGGCTACTTGCAAGGCTCTCGCGGCTTGCGTACAATCGCGCACCCTGAACTTCCTGGGCAGCACCTGCCTTACGCAATTGCATCCGGGCCTTCCAGCCCATGCAGCCATGCCAGCCAATACCTCTTCTTATAAAGCGCTGGGTGAGCAGGATTATCGGAGAAATACCATGTCGTACGCAGTAATTGTTACTGGTGGCAAGCAATACAAGGTCGCCCCAGGTGAATACCTGAAGATCGAAAAACTGGAAATCGCTACCGGCGAATCCGTGACTTTTGATCGCGTTCTGTTGGTCGCCAATGGCGATGACGTGAATATCGGCGCTCCAGTCGTTGCTGGCGCTACCGTTGTGGCTGAAGTGATCTCCCAAGGTCGTCACGATAAAGTCCGCATCATCAAGTTCCGTCGCCGTAAGCACCACATGAAGCGTATGGGCCACCGCCAGTGGTACACCGAGATCAAAATCACCGGTATTCAGGCTTAATTTCAGCCTAATTCCTCACTAGGAGAATTGAACTCATGGCACACAAAAAAGCTGGTGGTAGTACCCGTAACGGTCGCGACTCAGAAGCCAAACGCCTTGGCGTGAAGATGTATGGCGGCCAGGCTATCAAAGCAGGCAACATCATCGTGCGTCAGCGCGGCACCCAATTCCACGCTGGCTACGGCGTGGGCATGGGTAAGGATCACACCCTCTTCGCTAAAGTCGAAGGCGTGATCAAGTTCGAAGTAAAAGGCGCCTTCGGTCGTCGTTACGTAAGCGTTATCGCAGCTTAATTGCGAGACCGCTGGAAAAGCCCTGTCTTGCGACGGGGCTTTTTCGTTTGTGGGGTGAGTCTCTTGCAAAACTGTTTGTATGGGCTGTCGGCGCTGCGGTTGGGGCGTGTCATCAGGTCGCTGCGCTCATTTTTGCAAGAGTCTTATGTCTTGTTTTTTTGGCTCGTCCGTATGGCGAGAGGCGTGTGTCATGAAGTTTGTTGATGAAGTATCGATTCGAGTAAAGGCCGGCGACGGCGGCAATGGTTGCATGAGTTTCCGTCGGGAGAAGTTCATTGAAAATGGTGGCCCTAACGGCGGTGATGGGGGCGATGGTGGCTCGATCTACATGCTCGCCGACGAAAACCTCAACACCCTGGTGGACTACCGTTACACCCGGCACTTCGATGCCGAGCGTGGCTCCAACGGCGGCAGCACCGACTGCACCGGCAAGAAGGGCGAAGACCTGATCCTGCGCGTGCCAGTCGGCACCACGGTGATCGATTCGGCCACCCAGGAAGTGATTGGCGACCTGACCAAGGCTGGCCAGCGTCTGCTGGTCGCCCATGGCGGCTGGCACGGCCTGGGCAACACCCGTTTCAAATCCAGTACCAACCGTGCGCCGCGCCAGACCACGCCAGGCAAGCCAGGCGAGCAGCGTGACCTGAAGCTGGAAATGAAAGTGTTGGCCGATGTGGGTCTGCTGGGTTTGCCGAACGCCGGTAAAAGTACCTTCATTCGCTCGGTGTCGGCGGCCAAGCCGAAAGTGGCCGATTACCCGTTCACCACCCTGGTGCCGAACCTGGGCGTGGTCAGCGTCGACCGCTGGAAGAGTTTTGTAATCGCCGACATTCCAGGGTTGATCGAAGGGGCTTCCGAGGGCGCGGGCCTGGGGATTCGTTTTCTCAAGCACTTGTCCCGTACCCGTCTGTTGTTGCACCTCGTGGACATGGCGCCGCTGGATGAAACCGATGCTGCCGATGCTGCTGAAGTCATCGTCAACGAGCTGACCAAGTTCAGCCCGGCCCTGGCCGAGCGCGACCGTTGGCTGGTGTTGAACAAGTGCGACCAGATCCTTGAAGAAGAGCATGAGGAGCGGGTCAAGGAAATCGTCGATCGTCTGGAGTGGGAAGGTCCGGTCTACGTGATCTCGGCCATCGCCAAAGAGGGCACTGAGCGCCTGTGTCACGACATCATGCGTTACCTGGAGGATCGCGCCGACCGCCTGGCCAACGATCCGGCCTACAAGGAAGAGCTCGCCGAGCTCGACCAGCGCATCGAAGACGAGGCCCGTGCCCAGTTGCAGGCGCTGGACGACCAGCGTGCCCTGCGTCGCAGTGGTGTCAAGTCGGTCCATGACATTGGTGACGACGATTGGGATGAAGAAGATGTGGATGACGAAGACGGTCCGGAAATCATCTACGTTCGCGACTGATGCTGCTCAGTTGAAGTCAAGGCCTGTGGGGGCTAGCTTGCTTGCGATAGCGGTGTGACAGCCGGTATCAATAATTGCTGGCCCCATGCAATCGCGAGCAAGCTCGCTCCCACAGGTTCAAGTGTTTCGGCGCGGTGTTATCATCGCAGCCAGCCGGTTTCCAAGGCGCCGCTCATTCGAGCGGCGTTTTGGTATCTGTAAAACGCAAATACGAATAATCCCATGGGCGGCGCTGGGTCGCGCCGTTCGCTGGCAAAGGTTGAAGATGATGCGGAGCAAGGTGACGGGGGCGCAGCGCTGGGTCGTGAAGATCGGCAGCGCACTGCTGACGGCGGATGGCAAGGGCCTGGATCGCCAGGCAATGGCGGTGTGGGTCGAGCAGATGGTGGCCTTGCATGAGGCTGGCGTCGAGCTGGTATTGGTCTCTTCCGGGGCTGTAGCCGCCGGTATGAGCCGCCTGGGCTGGACGTCGCGACCCAGCGCGATGCATGAGCTGCAGGCTGCCGCCGCCATCGGCCAGATGGGCCTGGTGCAGGCTTGGGAATCAAGCTTCGCCGAGCACGGTCGCCATACGGCGCAGATCCTGCTGACCCACGATGACTTGTCCGACCGCAAGCGCTACCTCAATGCCCGCAGCACCTTGCGCGCGCTGGTGGAGCTGAAAGTCATCCCGGTGATCAACGAGAACGACACGGTGGTCACCGACGAGATCCGTTTCGGCGATAACGACACCCTGGCCGCACTGGTGGCGAACCTGGTGGAGGCGGATCTGCTGGTGATCCTCACGGATCGCGACGGCATGTTCGATGCCGATCCGCGCAACAATCCCGACGCCAAGCTGATCTACGAAGCCCGTGCCGACGATCCGGCGCTGGACGCGGTGGCGGGTGGCACGGGTGGTGCGCTGGGTCGTGGTGGCATGCAGACCAAACTGCGCGCTGCGCGTCTGGCGGCGCGGTCCGGGGCGCACACCATCATCGTGGGTGGGCGCTTGGAGCGGGTGCTGGACCGCCTGAAAGCTGGCGAGCGCATCGGCACCTTGCTCTCGCCGGAGCGTGGCATGTTGGCGGCGCGCAAGCAGTGGCTGGCTGGGCATCTGCAGACCCGTGGCACCTTGGTACTGGATGCTGGTGCGGTGGTGGCCCTGTCCCAAGGCAACAAAAGCCTGCTGCCGGTGGGCGTGAAGTTGGTACAAGGCAGTTTCCGTCGGGGCGAAATGGTCGTGTGCGTGGCCCCGGATGGTCGCGAGATCGCCCGTGGCCTGGCCAACTACAGCGCCCTGGAAGCACAGAAAATCATCGGTCAGTCGTCTGATGCGATTGTCGGTCTGTTGGGTTACATGGCGGAGCCCGAGTTGGTTCACCGTGACAACCTGATCCTCGTCTAAGGAAAAATCATGGGTTTGGCAAAAGGATTGATCGGCTTGCTGCTGGCTGTGCCGCTGCTGGCTTCGGCCGAAGAAATTGGCCAGGTGTCGACGGTGTTCAAGTTTGTCGGGCCGAACGATCGGATCGTGGTCGAGGCGTTCGACGATCCCAAGGTGGATGGCGTGACCTGTTACCTGTCGCGGGCCAAGACCGGCGGCGTGAAGGGTGGCCTGGGCCTGGCCGAGGATCGCGCCGAGGCGTCCATCGCCTGCCGCCAGGTCGGGCCTATCAGCTTCAAGGGTGAGCTCAAGGACGGCGAAGAGGTGTTCCGTGAGCGCACTTCGCTGGTGTTCAAGACCATGCAAGTGGTGCGATTCCTCGACAAGAAACGCAATACGCTGGTGTACCTGGTCTACAGCGATCGCGTGATCGAGGGCAGCCCGCAGAACGCGGTGACGGCTATTCCGATCTTGCCTTGGCGTTAAGTAGCGAATGACGGGCGAGCCGATCGGCTCGCTTTTTTATCTCCATGGATGTGTTGTGCTTTTGGCGCGAAGGGATTCGTATGCGTGCGTTTTTGCTGCTGTTTGTATTGGGTTGTTCGGTGTCCGTCGGGGCTTTGGCCGAGCCGTTTTATAGCGAAAAAAACCTGGCCCATCCGCTGATAAAAACTTCCCAGGAGAGTGGGGCGACGCTGGCATTTATCCGCGAAGCCGAGGGTGTCGTAGGCTACTCATGCCTGTGTGATTCGCCGGATGGCGTCCCGCAAGTGCTCGACAGGTATGGCGATGCGAGTGTCGAGTCGGTGTTCTACGCCAGCCTCGACAGTGATCTCCAGACGTTGGTCGTGCTGTCACGGGCAAAGGGGCGGTACGCTCTTCAGGGTTATCGGTTCGTGCCGTCCACCGGCGGGTATCGCCGGCTCGAGACATTGCAGCCGGTATTGGATCGTATCGCCGCTGATCGCAAGGTCCTCACTGCTGCGCTGGTCCAGAAGGAGCTGGGCAAGTTGCCGCCCTACGATTACAGCGCCGTGTTGCCCAAGACCGGTATCGCCGAGTTCGACACGCTGGAGCCTGCGGGTGGCACGCTGGTGGGGTACTTCGGCGTCGACGGTGTCCCGGCGTCAGTGGGGCAGCCGCCAGAGGACCCTCATCGCGACACCTACAAAAAGACTTTCCAGCAGCGCGAAGGGCGCTGGCTCACGCTGACTTATGCGCGCGTGCCGCCTCGGGACGAGGATGTGGGCTCTGCCTATCGTGTCAGCAGGATGGCCTGGGAAACCGATCCAGCGGTGTACCAGGGCTCCGAGGATGGGGCCTGGGCAGTCTTGGGTAATGGGCGGCTCTGGGCGCTGGGTGCTTATATCCAGGGCAAGAGGTCGGGCCAGTGGGCGGAGTTCGACGAGTCGGGCTACGCGTCCACCGGCGCCTATGTGGATGGACTGCGCCAGGGGCCGTGGGTCGTCAGTGATGGGGGTGCGGTTTCCAAGGGCATGATCGTCGACGATTTCTATGAGGGGCGCTGGACGATCGAGGCGCGTGACGATGAGGAGCAGATGTCCGGCTTCGATACTTACAAACATGGTGATCTCGACGGGCCTTCCGAGCGCGTGCGTCATGGTGAGGTTGTCCAGCGCGGCGATTTCGTGGCAGGGCAGCAGCACGGAGACTGGATAATGCCCTGGGGTGAGGGGCGTTATGCGCAGGGCGTCCGGGAAGGCCGTTGGACCTTGAGAATGGACGGCGGTGGTGTCCAGGTTGTGGATTTTGTTGCTGACAAGAAGCAAGGCGAATTGCGCGAAGTGGATGCCGCAGGTGTGTTGCGGCTCGTCGAGCATTACCGCGCGGGTGTCCTGGATGGATTGAAAGAAACCTACGCGGCCAATGGCAAGCTCACCTATTCGGCCAGCTATGCCAACGGCCAGATCGAGGGGCGGGCGCTGACCTACACCGATGACGGTGCCGTGCTGCTTTCGGATATCTCGTGGCGCCATGGTTCGCGAGAGGGCGCCTTGCGTCTCTATCACCCCAATGGTCAGCCCGATACGGTGGCAACGTACGAGGGGGATGAGCCCATTGGTAACGTGCAGTCATTTGATGCGACTGGGGTGTTGATAGCGGACAGGAACTATTGCCACGTGCCTGATGGGAAATACACCCGTATCAAGCTTTGCGGCAAGCAGCGCGGGGCTTTCAATAACGGGCATTTCGACTCGGAGAGTGATTACCTGTTCGGTAATGAGCAAAGTGCCCGCCACACCCGGGAGGGGCGCAAGGTCCGGGAGGTGCTGCTGGGGCCTGATGATCGCGTGACTCACAACGAGTACTACCCCGATGGCCAGTTGAAGTACTCTGAAGCCAAGCAGGGCTTTCGCCTGATAACGGTCGAGGGGCGCGAATACAAGGACTACTCGTACGCCAGGCGCGAAGGTGAGACGGTCTACTACTACCCGACGGGTGTGGTTGAGCGTCGCATGAACTTCAAGGATGACAAGATAGTGGGTTGTTACACTGGATACGACGAGGCGGGTGTGCAGAATTTCCCGCCGCCTGGTGGTTGTCCTCCGCCAAAGCCGGTGGTTTTCAATTTTGGGGAATAGTGCGGGGCTTTAGTGGAGATGTCTGTTTTCACTGACGCCATCGCGAGCCTGCTCGCGATGTGGTGGTGCATTCAGTATCAAGGCAAGCTGATTCACTGCTCCCGCAAGGGGGGTAAATTGCGGGCAATAAAAAACCGACCCTGAGGTCGGTTTTTTAACGAGCGCGTCGCTTAGGCAGCAGCGGCAACGTTCAGGGCCTTTACGTGGCCATTCAAGCGGCTCTTATGGCGAGCAGCCTTGTTCTTGTGGATGATGCCTTTATCGGCCATGCGGTCGATAACTGGCACAGCCAGAACGTAAGCAGCTTGAGCTTTTTCAGCGTCTTTTGCGTCGATGGCCTTAACTACGTTCTTGATGTAGGTACGGACCATGGAACGCAGGCTGGCGTTGTGGCTGCGACGCTTCTCAGCCTGTTTTGCACGTTTTTTGGCGGAAGGTGTGTTGGCCACCGTCGAGCTCCTCGAAAGACTTTTTAGGAAATAGCAAACAAAATAGGCCGCGAATCATGCCGATGAGTTGAGGTCTTGTCAAGGGCGGGTGACGCGTTCCGCTGAATGGCAGGTACCGCGCACCGAAGGATTTCTTTCCGGCGTGCGACCTGTAAACTCGCGGGCTTTGGCTCTGCACTGTTTAGCGGCGCGGAGTATCGCACAAGTGGGCGCGTTGTTCGCCTGCTGTTTATCGACAGGCAAATACTCTTTTCATGAATCTGCTCAAATCGTTGGCTGCCGTCAGCTCTATCACGATGCTTTCCCGTGTCCTGGGGTTCGTTCGCGACACACTGATCGCACGGATATTCGGTGCCGGAATGGCCACCGACGCCTTCTTCATCGCCTTCAAGTTGCCCAACCTGCTCCGGCGGATCTTCGCCGAAGGGGCGTTCTCCCAGGCCTTCGTGCCGATCCTGGCGGAATATAAAAGCCAGAAGGGCGACGAAGCGACCCGCACATTCATTGCCTACGTCACCGGCCTGCTGACGTTGGTGCTGGCGCTGGTCACGGCGGCCGGCATGCTCGCCGCGCCATGGGTAATCTGGGCCACGGCCCCGGGCTTCACTGATACGCCAGAAAAATTCCAGCTCACCTCCGACCTGCTGCGGGTGACCTTTCCTTATATATTGCTGATTTCCCTGTCGTCCCTGGCCGGGGCGATCCTCAATACCTGGAACCGTTTTTCCGTGCCGGCCTTTGTGCCGACCCTGCTCAACGTCAGCATGATCGTGTTCGCGGTGTTCCTGACGCCGTACTTCGATCCGCCGGTGATGGCCCTCGGCTGGGCGGTGCTGGTGGGTGGCCTGGCGCAATTGCTCTATCAACTGCCGCACCTGAAAAAGATCGGCATGTTGGTCCTGCCACGGCTGAACCTGCGCGACAGCGGCGTGTGGCGGGTGATGAAGCAGATGTTGCCGGCGATCCTCGGGGTGTCGGTGAGCCAGATTTCCCTGATCATCAACACCATCTTCGCCTCGTTCCTGGTGGCCGGCTCGGTGTCGTGGATGTATTACGCCGACCGCTTGATGGAGCTGCCGTCCGGCGTGCTGGGTGTGGCCCTGGGTACGATCCTGTTGCCGACCCTGGCCAAGACCTACGCCAGTCAGGACCGCCAGGAATATTCGCGCATCCTCGACTGGGGCTTGCGCTTGTGTTTCGTGCTGGTCCTGCCTTGTTCCCTGGCCCTGGGGATCCTGGCCGAGCCGTTGACCGTTTCGCTGTTCCAGTACGGCCAGTTCAATGCCTTCGACGCCTTGATGACCCAGCGTGCGCTGATTGCTTACTCAGTGGGCCTGCTCGGGATTATCGTGATCAAGGTGCTGGCGCCGGGGTTCTATGCCCAGCAGAACATTCGCACGCCAGTGAAAATCGCCATTTTCACGCTGGTGATGACCCAATTGTTCAACCTGTTGCTCATCGGCCCGTTGGCTCACGCCGGCCTGGCCCTGGCGATCAGCGCTGGCGCGTGCCTCAACGCCGGGTTGCTGTTTTATCAACTGCGCAAGCAAAAGATGTATCAGCCGCAGCCGGGCTGGGGCAAGTTCGGCCTCAAGCTGCTGGTGGCCGTGGCGGTGATGTCGGCGGTTTTGCTGGGGGCGATGCATTTCATGCCGGCTTGGGGCGAAGGGCAGATGCTCGCGCGTTTCCTGCGCCTGGGAGCGCTGGTGGTTGCCGGCGTGGTGGCGTATTTCGGCATGTTGCTGCTGATGGGGTTCCGTCTGCGGGACTTCAACCGCAAGGCCTTGAGCTGAGGGCCAGCCCTCGATAATCCCGGGGCGGGCAGTGGTTTTGTCGGTTCGATCACTTTGGGGTGCGGTGTTGCCTGTCGTCGGCCGCCGGGTGTGGTTATAATCGGCCACTTTATGAGCAAGAAGCGCGTTATGCAGCTGGTTCGAGGCCTCCACAACCTGCGCCCCCAACATCGGGGCTGTGTCGCCACTATTGGCAACTTTGACGGTGTTCACCGTGGCCACCAGGCTATCCTGGCGCGGCTGCGCGAGCGTGCGCTGGAATTGGGTATGCCGAGCTGCGTGGTGATCTTCGAGCCGCAGCCCAGGGAGTTTTTCGCCCCGGACACCGCCCCGGCCCGTCTGGCCCGGTTGCGGGATAAACTGCAATTGCTGGCCGCCGAAGGCGTCGACCGGGTCCTGTGCCTGGCCTTCAACCAGCGCCTGAGCAAGCTCAGCGCCGCCGAGTTCGTCGACACGATCCTGGTGGACGGTCTGGGCGTAAAGCATCTGGAAGTCGGCGATGATTTCCGGTTCGGCTGTGACCGCTCGGGGGATTTCGACTACCTGCAACAGGCCGGTATCGTCCAAGGCTTCACCGTCGAAGCGGCACAGACGGTCGAGATCGATGGCCTGCGCGTCAGCAGCACCCAGGTCCGCAATGCCCTGGCGGCTGCCGACTTCGAATTGGCCGAGCGCTTGCTCGGCCGGCCGTACCGGATTGCCGGACGGATCCTGCACGGGCAGAAGCTGGCGCGCCAATTGGGCACGCCGACGGCCAACGTGCAACTCAAGCGTCGTCGTGTGCCGCTGACCGGTGTGTTCCTGGTGAGCGTCCAGATCGACGGCAAGACCTGGCCCGGTGTCGCCAATATCGGCGTACGGCCCACGGTCCAAGGGGATGGCAAGGCCCACCTCGAAGTACATGTTCTGGATTTTGCCGGCGATCTGTATGACCGGCGTTTGACGGTGGTTTTCCACCAAAAGCTGCGTGAAGAGCAGCGTTTTGCCTCTCTGGAGGCGCTCAAGACGGCGATCCATGCAGATATCGCCGCCGCCCGTGCCCTTGTCGCAACCAGCGCCAATCGCTAATGAAGAGCCTTAAATGACCGACTATAAAGCCACGCTAAACCTTCCGGACACCGCCTTCCCAATGAAGGCCGGCCTGCCTCAGCGCGAACCACAGATTCTGCAGCGTTGGGACAGCATTGGCCTGTACGGAAAGTTGCGCGAAATTGGCAAGGATCGTCCGAAGTTCGTCCTGCACGACGGTCCTCCGTACGCCAACGGCACCATTCACATCGGTCACGCGCTGAACAAGATTCTCAAGGACATGATCATCCGTTCCAAGACCCTGTCGGGTTTTGATGCGCCTTATGTTCCGGGCTGGGATTGCCACGGCCTGCCGATCGAGCACAAGGTGGAAGTGACCCACGGCAAGAACCTGGGCGCGGACAAGACCCGCGAGCTGTGCCGTGCCTACGCCACCGAGCAGATCGAAGGGCAGAAGTCCGAATTCATCCGCCTCGGCGTGCTGGGCGACTTCGCCAACCCGTACAAGACCATGGATTTCAAGAACGAAGCCGGCGAAATCCGTGCCCTGGCGAAAATCGTCGAGGGCGGCTTTGTGTTCAAGGGCCTCAAGCCAGTGAACTGGTGCTTCGATTGCGGTTCGGCCCTGGCCGAGGCGGAAGTCGAGTACGAGAACAAGAAGTCCTCGACCATCGATGTCGCGTTCCCGATCGCCGATGAAGACAAGCTCGCCGCCGCGTTCGGCCTGGGCAAGCTGGCCAAGCCGGCCGCGATCGTGATCTGGACCACCACCCCGTGGACCATCCCGGCCAACCAGGCGCTGAACGTCCACCCGGAATTCAACTACGCCCTGGTCGACGTCGGCGACAAGCTGCTGGTGCTGGCCGAAGAACTGGTCGAATCCTGCCTGGCCCGCTATAACCTCGAAGGTTCGGTGGTCGCCACCGCCCCGGGTTCGGCACTGGAACTGATCAATTTCCGTCACCCGTTCTATGACCGCCTGTCGCCGGTGTACCTGGCCGACTACGTGGAACTGGGCGCTGGCACTGGCGTGGTTCACTCCGCACCGGCCTATGGCGTCGACGACTTCGTGACCTGCAAGAAATACGGCATGGTCAACGACGACATCCTCAATCCGGTGCAGAGCAATGGCGTGTACGTGCCGTCGCTGGAGTTCTTTGGCGGCCAGTTCATCTGGAAAGCCAACCCGGCCATCGTCGACAAACTGACCGAAGTCGGCGCGCTGCTGCACACCACCGTCATCGAACACAGCTACATGCACTGCTGGCGCCACAAGACCCCGCTGATCTACCGCGCCACCGCGCAGTGGTTCATCGGCATGGACAAGCAGCCCACCACTGGCGACACCCTGCGCCAGCGTTCGCTCAAGGCCATCGAAGAGACCCAGTTCGTGCCCGCCTGGGGCCAGGCGCGCCTGCACTCGATGATCGCCAATCGTCCAGACTGGTGCATCTCCCGCCAACGCAACTGGGGCGTGCCGATCCCGTTCTTCCTGAACAAGGAAAGCGGTGAGCTGCACCCGCGCACCGTTGAACTGATGGAAGCCGTGGCCAAGCGCGTCGAAGTCGAAGGCATCGAAGCCTGGTTCAAGATGGATGCCGCCGAGCTGCTGGGTGACGAAGCGCCGCTGTACGACAAGATCAGCGACACCCTGGACGTCTGGTTCGACTCCGGCACCACCCATTGGCACGTGCTGCGCGGTTCGCACCCGATGGGCCACGAGACCGGCCCGCGTGCCGACCTGTACCTGGAAGGTTCGGACCAGCACCGTGGCTGGTTCCACTCCTCGTTGCTGACCGGTTGCGCCATCGACAACCACGCGCCGTATCGCGAACTGCTGACCCACGGCTTCACCGTCGACGAGTCCGGTCGCAAGATGTCCAAGTCCCTGGGCAACGTGATCGCGCCCCAGAAGGTCAACGACACCCTGGGTGCCGACATCATGCGCCTGTGGGTGGCGTCCACCGACTATTCCGGCGAGATGGCCGTGTCCGAGCAGATCCTGCAGCGCAGCGCGGACGCCTACCGGCGGATCCGTAACACCGCGCGCTTCCTGCTTTCCAACCTGACCGGTTTCAACCCGGCCACCGACCTGCTGCCGGCCGAAGAAATGCTCGCGCTGGACCGTTGGGCCGTGGACCGTACCCTGTTGCTGCAACGCGAATTGCAGGAGCATTACGGCGAATACCGCTTCTGGAACGTCTACTCCAAGATCCACAACTTCTGCGTGCAGGAGCTCGGTGGTTTCTACCTCGACATCATCAAGGACCGCCAGTACACCACCGGCGCCAACAGCAAGGCCCGTCGTTCGTGCCAGACCGCGCTGTTCCACATCAGCGAGGCGCTGGTGCGCTGGATCGCACCGATCCTGGCATTCACCGCCGACGAGCTGTGGCAATACCTGCCGGGCGAGCGTAACGAATCGGTGATGCTCAACACCTGGTATGAAGGCCTCACCGAGTTGCCCCAGGGCTTCGAACTGGACCGTGCCTATTGGGACCGGATCATGGCGGTCAAGGCAGCGGTCAACAAGGAAATGGAGATCCAGCGCGCGGCCAAGGCCGTCGGTGGCAACCTGCAAGCCGAGGTGACCCTCTACGCCGAAGAAGCCCTGGACGTCGACCTGGCCAAACTGGGCAACGAACTGCGCTTCGTGCTGATCACCTCTACCGCTAGCGTCGCGCCTTTCGTGCAGGCGCCGGCCGATGCGGTGACCACTGAGGTCAGCGGTTTGAAGCTCAAGATCGTCAAGTCGAACCACACCAAGTGCGCCCGTTGCTGGCACTGCCGCGAAGACGTCGGCGTGAACCCGGAGCATCCGGAAATCTGCGGGCGTTGCGTCGACAACATCAGCGGCACCGGTGAGGTTCGTCATTATGCCTAACACGGCGGGCCGTTTCGGACGGCTGGGCTGGCTGTGGTTGAGCGTGCTGGTACTGGTCATCGACCAGGCCAGCAAGTTCTACTTCGAAAGCTCGTTGACCCTGTACCAGCAGATCGTGGTCATCCCTGACTACTTCAGCTGGACCCTGGCCTACAACACTGGCGCAGCGTTCAGCTTCCTGGCCGACAGCTCGGGCTGGCAGCGCTGGCTGTTCGCCCTGATCGCTGTCGTGGTCAGCGCGGTGCTCGTGGTCTGGCTCAAACGCCTGGGCCGCGACGAGACCTGGCTGGCCGTGGCACTGGCGTTGGTGCTCGGTGGCGCACTGGGCAATCTTTACGACCGGATTGCTCTGGGCCATGTGATCGATTTCATCCTGGTGCATTGGCAGAACCGCTGGTATTTCCCGGCGTTCAACTTTGCCGACAGTGCCATCAGCGTGGGCGCGGTGATGCTCGCCCTGGACATGTTCAAGAGCAAGAAAACCGGAGAAGCCGTCCATGACTGAGCAGCGTATCGCTCAAAACACTGAAGTGAAGCTTCACTTCGCCCTGTACCTGGAAAACGGTGACACCGTCGACAGCACCTTCGACAAGGCGCCGGCAGTGTTCAAGGTCGGTGATGGCAACCTGCTGCCAGGCTTCGAAGCGGCAATCTTCGGCTTCAAGGCCGGCGACAAGCGCACCGTGGTCGTACCGCCAGAAAACGCCTTTGGTCAGCCCAACCCGCAAAACGTGCAGACCATGCCACGCTCCCAGTTCCAGGACATGGAGCTGTCCCAGGGCTTGCTGGTGATCTTCAACGACGCGGCCAATACCGAGCTGCCAGGTGTGGTGAAGGCTTTCGACGACGCCCAGGTGACCGTGGACTTCAACCATCCGCTGGCGGGCAAGACCTTGAACTTCGAAGTGGAAATCCTTGAGGTCAAGGCGGTTTAACATTTGACGGGCGGCTTCTGCTGCCACCCGATCCCGTGTGGGAGCGAGCTCGCTCCCACACTGGATTGCACTGATTCAATTTCTTGCGCGCAAGACACGAGGCACAGCATGCAAATCAAACTCGCCAACCCCCGTGGCTTCTGCGCCGGTGTGGACCGGGCGATCGAAATCGTCAACCGCGCCCTGGAAGTCTTCGGGCCGCCGATTTACGTGCGCCACGAAGTGGTCCACAACAAATTCGTCGTCGAAGACCTGCGCAGCCGTGGGGCGATTTTCGTCGAGGAACTGGACCAGGTGCCCGACGACGTCATCGTGATCTTCAGCGCCCACGGGGTTTCCCAAGCAGTACGCACCGAAGCCGCCGGCCGTGGCCTGAAGGTCTTCGACGCGACGTGCCCATTGGTGACCAAGGTGCACATCGAAGTGGCGCGCTACAGCCGTGATGGTCGTGAATGCATCCTGATCGGTCATGAAGGCCATCCGGAAGTCGAAGGCACCATGGGCCAATACGATGCCAGCAACGGCGGTGCGATCTACCTGGTCGAAGACGAGGAGGACGTTGCGGCCCTGCAGGTTCGCAACCCTGAGAGCCTGGCTTTTGTCACCCAGACCACTTTGTCCATGGACGATACCAGCCGTGTGATCGATGCCCTGCGCTCGCGCTTTCCGGCCATCGGTGGTCCGCGCAAGGACGATATCTGCTACGCCACTCAGAACCGTCAGGATGCCGTCAAGCAACTGGCGAATGAGTGCGACGTGGTGTTGGTGGTCGGCAGCCCGAACAGCTCCAACTCCAACCGCTTGCGTGAGCTGGCCGAACGCATGAACACCCCGGCCTACCTGATCGACGGTGCCGAGGACATGCAGCGCAGTTGGTTCGATGGGGTCGAGCGCATCGGCATCACCGCTGGCGCTTCCGCGCCGGAAGTATTGGTGCGCGGTGTGATCCAGCAATTGCAGGCCTGGGGCGCCACCGGGGCCGATGAGTTGGCCGGTCGCGAGGAGAACATCACTTTCTCCATGCCCAAGGAACTACGCGTTCGCTCCCTGCTTTAAGCCTTTTTCGCACAATGCCTGCTCGGCTTTCTCGCTGCGCAGGCTGATGCGTCCGCTACGCGCCAGCACCACCTGATGGTGACTGACCGGCTCGCGTTTGGCGCAGACATGCAGTGTGCCGGCCTGGAATGCGTCGCTGGGCAGTAACGCTTGCCCTTGGCTGCCGAACCTCACCGAACGCTTCACCGGCCGGTTGCCTATCACTCGCGCGCGACCGCTGCGCTCCATCAGCAAGGTCTTCTCCTTATCGTCCAGGGTGATGCGCCAGCCTCGGCCCCAATCGTTGTCTATCCCTCTGATCACGACGGTCCGGCTGCGCGTGATGGCTTCGCTGCGGGCAATGCGCAAACCACTGGCCAGCAACTGCGCGGCGTCTTTGCGCTCGGTGGCTTCGACCAGCGCTGTATAGCTTGCGCTGGCCCACGGCAGAACAATTGCCGCAATCGCCAGTCCCATGAGCAGTTCGATGAGGCTGAAGCCCTGTTGGTGCATGAGATCTCCTCCCTGGAGAATGTGAAGCGGATTCAGGTTTTATAGCCCATTGTGGCGAGGGGATTTATCCCCGTTGGGCTGCGCAGCGGCCCCAGACCAACCTCCGCACGGTGTCAGGTTGGATCGTAATCAGCTTCATTGGGGCTGCTGCGCAGCCCAGCGGGGATAAATCCCCTCACCACAGGGCAGTATTGGGCACACGGCAGTGGTTTGTTCTAGCGTGTACAAGCAGGTATAGCCGGCGGCAACGGAGGGCATCGATGGATCTTCGTACAAAAGGTTTCACGCTGATCGAGGTGCTGGTGGCCTTGGGCGTGCTGCTGATCCTGATCACCATGGCGGTACCGGCGTTTACCGGGTCGATGCAGAGCACCAAGGCTGACACCGAGATCGGCGATCTGCGCCGGGCATTGAACTTCGCCCGGATGGAGGCGATCGATCGGGGTACCACCACTCGAATTCGCCCCAGGGTCGACGGCGCGGCCTGGAGCAGCGAACTCACGGTGTATGACAGTACTGGCTCGTCGCCCACTGTATTGCGGGTTGTTCCAGCGATGAGCAGCGGCGCGACTCTGACGCTAACCTCAGAGGTGAGCAATATTGATTTCAACAACCTCGGTGGGTTGTCGGCCCCGGCCACACCGGTGAGTTTCAATTATGTAAGGGGGGCGCAGAGCCGGACGCTGAATGTTTGCCTCAATGGACGAATCGTATTGGGTGGAAGTTGCGGATGAAGGGTTGCAGTAACAGGGTGCAGGCAGGCATGACGCTGATCGAAGTGCTGGTGGCGGTGCTGATCCTCGGTGTGGGTTTGCTGGGGGCGGCGATGATCCAGCTCAATGCGCTCAAGTACACCGACAGTTCGCGCATGACCAGCCAGGCCAGTTTCATTGCCTACGACCTGCTGGACCGCATTCGCGCCAACTCCGGCGCCGACTACACCATCACACCGCCCAGCTCGCCGAACCTCAACGTGGCGCGGGACCAGGACCTCTACGATTTCAAGACCAACATCGTTGCCTTCGGCGGCGCCACGGCCACTGGCACCATTGCGCTGAACCAGCGGGTCTACACCATCACCATTTCCTGGGACGACGCCCGGGCCGCCAACACCACCGACGCGGCCGAGGCGCGACGCAGCTTTGTACTGACCAGTCGCGTCGCCGTCGATCCGGTGGGGACGCCACCATGAACCGACATTGCCGGGGATTCGGCCTGATTGAATTGATGATCGCGCTGGTGCTCAGCCTGATCGTCGTGCTGGGCGTCGTGCAGATTTTCATTGCCGCCAAAAATACCTACGTCAGCCAGAATGCCGCCGCGGTGATTCAGGAGGATGCGCGGTTTGCCTTGAGCAAAATGGTCCAGGAAATTCGCATGGTGGGCATGTTCGGTTGCGTGGCGACCATCATCGATGCCTCAACGGATAACAGTTTCGCTGCCAGCCAGACCACTCCAATCCGTTGGGATAACGCCAACCGGAGGTTGACCCTGGTCACCGCGGACATTGGGAGTGGCGGTAGCGCGCCGACCTGGACCGTCGTCTCCGATTGCCGTACCTCGGCGACGGCCTACTCGAACGCGCGGGTGCCGGCGACGGGGCAGTTGGCCTTCCCGATCCGTCGACTGGTCTACAGCTTCAACAACAATCAATTGCTGTTGGGCAGCGGCACCGCCAATCCGCCGACCCTGTCGGTGCTGGTGGACAACGTACGGGCGTTCGACGTGACGTTTGGCGTGGCTGCTAGCGACGAGGTCGACGCTGCCGTCTCCTACAGTAGCAATCCGTCCAGCTCGGAAATCCGCAGTGTGCGTTTGACCCTCACACTCTTCGACCCAAAAAACACAGTGCATGATCAAACCTTCAATGTAGTTGCCGCTTTGCGTAACCGGCTCAGGTGAGAGAATGATCTATGAATCTACCTCCCATGAAACATAGCCAGCAAGGCATGGCATTGCTGGTCAGCCTGGTGTTTTTGTTGCTGCTGACGCTGATTGGCCTGTCGTCGATGCAGAGCGCCACCCTCCAGGAAAAAATGACCAGCAGCGTCATGCAGCGCAACCAGTCCTTCCAGATCGCCGAGGCCGCGTTGCGGGTCGGCGAGAGTGCAGTGCAGGTCGAGGCTTATTCGTTGCCAGTCTGTACTACTACGATTCAATGCGCGCCACCGGCCGAGTCGGCAACTCTCACGGTGGCTGGGCGCAACTCTACGTCGGGGGTGACGTGGGTCGCCACGGCTGGAGGGTTCTATGGCGTGCAGAACATCGGCACCACGCAGGACGCGGTCAAGTTGAACACTCTACCGGTGACCCTGTATCGCGTCACGGCGGTGGCTGTGGTGGGTAATAACCAGCGCAGCGTGGTGGAGAGCATCTATGCGAAATAGGGAAATGTGTTGTGGCTGGAGGCAGACGTTGTGGGGAATTCTGCTCAGTCTTTATCTAACAGTCCCGGCCTATGCGTTCACGCCTTCGGATTCACCGCTGTTGAGTGCGGCTGCGGTCACGCCGAACGTGATGCTGCTGATCGATGATTCGGGAAGCATGAACAACATTATCTGGGCGGCGGGGTTTGATCCGGCGGCGACGCAGACGCGCACTTATGCCTGCAGCGCCAGTAACAACTGTAACGACAGGTATGAGCTGGACCTGGAAGATTCGAACATCCTGTTGGTAGGTCTGTTGCGTGGCGGCTGCTCGTCTGGCTGGTACGGTTTCTATCGACCCAGCATTGGGCGGGTGTGCCTTCGGTTGCCAGACCCTGTGGGAGGCGGCAATACCCGTTATACCGGTAAGTACCTGGCGTATCTGGTAACCCTGGCCAACGGATCGAGCCGGGATTTCACCACCGGCACGATTCCCAACGATTATCGAATCAACGTGGCACGGGATGTCTCCAACGACCTGGTCGCCAGCAACCGCGCCTTGCGCATTGGCCTCGCCACGTTCAACCCGCCCAACAGCAGTAACTCTGGCCCGGGTGGCTACATCGCCCGCGCCATCAGCGACCTGTCACCGGTTAGTGGCAGCGTGACCCAGACCCAGGCCAACACCAACTACAGCGCCCTGATCAATGCCATCAACGCCCTGGGCGCCGTCGCGAATACACCGTTGGCCGAAAGCTATTACGAAGTCACCCGTTACTTCAGGGGCATGGCGCCGTACTACAACAGCACACCGACCACCTACACCAGCCCGATCCAGTACCGTTGCCAGAAAAATTTCGGCGTGGTGATCACCGACGGGTTGCCCACCTATGACCGGACGTTCCCCACCAACGACCCGCAGGGCTTGGCCCGGCTGCCGAACTGGGATGGTATCAACAACGATGGCGCCGATCTCAGTGGTAACGGCGAGGGCGACACGCTTTACCTGGACGACATCGCCAAGTTCGCCTTCGACATCGACATGCGCTCCACCGGCACCGACGCCACCGGCCAGAGCTGGAACGCCACGGATTTTCCCCGGCAGTACCTCAATACCTACACCGTGGGTTTTGCCGTCACCAATCCGATGCTGTCCGACGCCGCCCGTTACGGCGCGGGTAAGTATTATCCGGCGACCGACAGCGAAGGCCTCAACTCAGCGTTGGCCTCCGCCCTGAGCGACATTACCTCCAAGGCTGGATCCGGGGGCGCCGGCACGACCAATGCCGCCACGTTGTCCAGCACCTCCAGTTACTACCAGACCACGTATGACCCCAAGGATTGGCGCGGCACCATCCGCGCGTTCGGCTTCACCTCGGCAGGCACGGTCAACAGGGCTGCGATGCAATGGACCACCGACACGGCCATCGTGCCCGGCGCCACGGCGCCGATTTATCAGTCGTGGAATACCGCGACCAATGCGCCTGTGACCCTGGCTTACGCTAACCTTTCACCTGCCCAGCAAAGCAGCCTCAGCCAGAACCTGCCTACGGGAATCACCGGCAACGATCTGGTGGAGTGGAGCAAGGGCGTCAATAAAACCGGCTTGAAGGTGCGCAATGTGTTGCTGGGGGACATCATCAACTCGCCGTTGGTGCTGGCCTCACCCAATGAACAGACCGCCGCGGATTTGCTCAACGACACCAGCTACAGCACGTATCTGACGACCAAGGCGGCGAACATGAATACCAGCCTGGTGGTGAACGCCAACGACGGTTTTTTCAGCGTCATCAACAGTGCGAACGGTACGCGACGATATGCCTATATGCCGTCGAGCGTGCTGCCATCGCTGCAGAACATTGCCGACACCAACTACGTCAATGGCGTGAGCCACAAGTTTTTGGTGGATGGGCAGGTCGGCGTATTCGATACGCAATCGGGGAGTGTCTGGAAGACGGTGGCCCTGGGCGGCACTGGTGCTGGGGGCAAGACGTTCTATGCGGTTCAGCTGTTCGATGCGACGGCGGGCAATGTGTTGCGGGCATTGTGGGAAATCAGTGCGCCAACCGTTGCCAACACCGCCAACGCTTTCAATGACCTGGGCTACGCCTACGCCCGCCCCGAAGTCGCCCGCCTGGCGGATGGGCGCTGGGCGGCGTTCATCTCTAACGGCTACGGCAGCAATAGCGGTGTCGCGGCGCTGTACGTGGTGGATATCCGCGACGGCTCGTTGATCAGGAAAATCGTCATCAACAGCAGCGAGACCGGTAATGGCTTGTCGTCGGTCAAGCTGCGGGTCAACTCCCAGAACGTGGTGCAGGCCGCGTACGGGGGCGACTTGAGAGGGCGGCTGTGGAAGTTCGACCTCAGCGGCACTTCCCCGACTGCTTGGGGTGTGGCGTTTGCCGGCCAACCATTGTTCACCACCTCCGGTGGCGCGACTCAGCCGATCACCGTTCAACCGCTGCTGGCGGACAACCCGCAGGGCGGTACCCAGGTGTTTTTCGGCACCGGCAAGTTCAACGAAACGGCGGATAAACTCAACAAGGACCTGCAAGGGTTCTATTCGATATGGGACGCCACCGGCGGTGCCGGGCAAATCACCGTGTCGAACCTGCAAGCCCAGTCGATCACGGGGGTGTTCTCGGGCAGCACGGGGCAGTTCGTGACGACCAGCCAGACCGACGTGGCTTACCCGACGAAAAAGGGTTGGTACCTGCCGTTGGTGTACAACAATGCGCTGACCGGGGAGCGGGTGATCAACCCGGCCAATCTGGTGAGCGGCCGCGTGGTCTTTACCACGGCCGCCGTGGACACTACCGACCCTTGTGCCAGCTTCGGTACCGGCAAACTGATCGAATTGGATGCGTTCAACGGTAAGATGCTCAACTATGCGGTGCTCGATACCAACGGCGATGGCACGATCAACAGCTCCGACACGATTTCCAGCGGGGTGGTCTTCACGGGGGGAATCCCGACCTTGAGCGCCGTCGTCAGCGCCAGCGGGGCCACCAACATGATCGTCAACGACTCCAGCGGCAACATCACCGAACTGCTGGAAAAATCCGTGGGCGGCAGCCGCCGCATCATGTGGCGACAAATACAATGAAGAGGCAAGGCATGCGCAGATCCAACCGAGGTTTCACCTTGATCGAAATCATGATCGTGATTGCGATCATCGGTATCGTGATCACCGTCGGCTATCCGAGCCTGACCGAATACATGAAGAAGGGCCGACGGGCTGAAATTGCCGGGCTGTTATCGGAGCAGGCGCAAATTCTCGAGCGCTACTACTCGAAGAACAACCGCTACACCGATGCGACTGGCCTGAGCAGCGGCAACGATTTCTATACCATTACCCAGACTTTGACGGATCAGAGCTTCATCCTGACGGCTGTGCGCAGGAGCGGCTCGTCCATGGCCACGGATAAATGCGGTGACTTCAGAATCACCAATACCGGCGCACGAACTGTGGAAAACACCGCCGCCGGGATGACCGCCAAGGATTGCTGGGGCCGCTGAGTTTCTTTTTTCGGGCGCAGCCTTGCGCCCTCTGTCTTATGAGTCGAATCAGAACATGACCAGGCAACAGCAAGTGGTGATTGTCGGCGGCGGAGTCATTGGCCTGCTGACGGCGTTCAATCTGGCGTCCGAAGGGCAGCGTGTGGTGTTGCTGGACCGTTCCAGTCTCGGCCAGGAGTCGTCCTGGGCCGGCGGCGGTATCGTGTCGCCGTTGTATCCCTGGCGCTATAGCCCAGCAGTCACGGCGCTGGCCCATTGGTCACAGGATTTTTATCCACAGCTGGGCGAGCGTTTATTCGCGGCGACCGGGATTGATCCGCAAGTGCATGTCACCGGTCTGTATTGGCTGGACCTGGACGATCAGGATGAGGCGCTGGCCTGGGCTGAGCGGGAAGGGCGCCCGCTGCGAGCTGTGGATATCTCCGCTGTTCATGATGCCGTGCCGGTACTGGGTCCTGGTTTTTCCCGGGCGATCTACATGGCCGATGTGGCCAACGTGCGTAATCCTCGCTTGGTGAAATCCCTCAAGGCGGCCTTGCTGGCGCTGCCCAACGTCGAGGTTCATGAGCACTGTGAGGTCAGTGGGTTCATTCGCGAGGGGGCGACTGTTATCGGGGTGGACAGTTCGGCGGGCCCGATACGTGGCGACCAGGTGGTGCTGGCTGCAGGTGCCTGGAGCGGTGAGTTGCTCAAGACGCTGGGGCTGAAGTTGCCGGTCGAGCCGGTCAAGGGCCAGATGATTTTGTACAAGTGTGCGTCGGATTTTCTGTCGAGCATGGTGTTGGCCAAGGGGCGTTATGCGATTCCCCGTCGCGATGGGCATATCCTGGTTGGCAGTACGCTGGAGCGTGAGGGCTTCGACAAGACGCCGACCGATGCTGCCCTGGACAGCCTGAAGGCTTCGGCGCAGCAGTTGATTCCGGCGCTGGCGGGGGCTGAGGTGGTTGGGCATTGGGCTGGGCTGCGGCCGGGGTCGCCAGAGGGCATTCCCTATATCGGCGAAGTGCCGGGGGTTGGCGGTTTGTGGTTGAACTGTGGGCATTATCGCAATGGGTTGGTGTTGGCGCCGGCTTCGTGTCGGTTGTTTACGGACCTGATGTTGGGGCGGGAGGCGGTGATTGATCCTGCGCCTTATGCGCCGGCGGGACGGTTGGTTTTTTGATTGGGTACATATCCGTTGCTGCGGTAATGGCTACTTAGGGTTCCGCCCTGACGGCGTCTCACTTTTGAAAAGCGCAAAAGTAAGCAAAACGCTTTAGCCCCACCACTCGGTGCCTCGCTAGGGCTCGGCATGCCCGAACGTAGGCATTGCTCCGTGGGCCGCCGCGAAGGGCCATCCATGGCCCAGCGCGGCTACCTCGGCATCCATGCCGAGGTGCCCACTGCGCAATACCTACGTTCGGCCATCGTGGTTAATGGGGCGCCGAGATCAACGTCCACCGCGAGGCGGCCTTATAGCCGACCTGTCTCTTTGTCGTACTCCGACCCAATTGTGGGGGCGAGCTTGCTCGCGAAGAGGCCGGTACATACGACATCCTGTTGACTGCGGTCGCACCTTCATAGCCTCAGCCTGTTCGCGATGGCGGTAATTCCGTGACATAGCGGTTGGATTTACTGCTGTCATCGCGAGCAAGCTCGCTTCCACATTTTCGACCTTCAACAATCACAAAATTTGTATACGCCACCCATCCCTTGTGGGAGCGAGCTTGCTTGCGATGAGGCCAGCAAACACAACATCCTCATCGACAGTGGCATCGCCTTCGCGAGCAAGCCCGCTCCCACAGGAGAAACGCGGTCCCACCCCAACCAGGCCGGCTATCAGGCCGCCTCGCGGTGGACGTTGATCTCGGCGCCCCGTTAACCACGATGGCCGAACGCAGGCATTGCGCAGTGGGCAACCCGGCATGGATGCCGGGTTAGCCGCGCTGGGCCATGGATGGCCCTTCGCGGCGGCCCACGGAGCAATGCCGGAGTGAGGGCACACCGAGCCTAGGCGAGGTGCCGAGTGGTGGGGCAGAAGCGCTTTGGTTACTTTCGCGCTTTTCGAAAGTGACCCGCCGTCAGGGCGGAACCCTAAGTAGCCGTTACCGCAGAAACGGATATACACACTCCCGATGCCCTGACAGCCAAACCAGATTTGTGAGAAAGGTCGGACAAAATTCTGAATCGAGATGAATTTTCCGACGATCTCTGGCGGTTGCCGAGTGGGAAGGGCTCCGACTAACCTCCTCCCACCGTCGTGGAAGGCATCGACACCGAATGCCTCCTCGCCAACCTCAGCGAAACCCTGGCCTCAGCCAGCGCAACAATCAGCGACCTGGCCTTCGAACTCGACGGTTCGCGACGGCATGTTGCATTGGGCGTGCAACAGCTGATCGAGTTGAGTGAGTTGCTAGCCAATCGTGTGCTGGACGAGCAGGTGCCGGTGCCGAAGGGCTAGAAAAGCTGCCAAGGCGAACACAGCACCTGTGGTGAGGGGATTTATCCCCGTTGGGCTGCGAAGCAGCCCCAAAAAGCAGCTACTCAAACAACCTGATACACCGAGGTGCCAGGTTCGGGGCTGCTGCGCAGCCCAGCGGGGATAAATCCCCTCGCCACACAGTTCGGTGTAGATCCTGCCATTCGGTGCAGACCCAGCCATTGGTTGAGCTGAGCCGGCCACATGCTCAATCCAACCCCAATTTCTTCAACCGATAGCGCATCGACCGAAACGACAACTTCAACCGCTGCGCCGCCGCCGTGCGGTTCCAGCGGGTTTCCTCCAGGGCCTGGAGGATCAGCTTGCGTTCGACGTCTTCCAGGTAGTCTTCCAGGTTATCGACCTGCATCAAGTCGGGGTTGCCCGGTTCTGCGCTGCCATTGCCCTCGGCCAAACGCAGGTCATCCGCTTCGATCTGCTGCTGTTCGCAAAGGGTGTAGGCCCGCTCGAGCATGTTCTCCAGTTCACGCACGTTGCCCGGGAAACGGTAACTCCTGAGAGCGTCCAACGCCTGGGGATGCAACTTGACCGGTGGACTGCCTGTGTTGGCTGCCAGGCGCAGAAGCATGTGATTGGCCAGCAGCTCGATGTCTTCGCGGCGTTCACGCAATGGCGGGACGCGCAGTTCGATGACGTTCAGCCGGTAATACAAATCCTGGCGAAAGCGCCCGGCGGCCACTTCGCCGTCCAGATCCTTGTGGGTCGCGCAGAGGATGCGCACGTCCACCACTTCTTCCTGCTGGCCGCCAACAGCGCGCACGGCCTTTTCCTGGATCGCCCGCAACAGTTTGACCTGCATCGCCAAGGGTAGGTCGGCCACTTCATCGAGGAACAAGGTCCCGCCATGGGCGGCCTGGAACAAACCTGGCTTGTCCTCGATGGCGCCGCTGAAGCTGCCTTTTCGATGGCCGAAAAACTCACTTTCCATCAGCTCCGTGGGAATTGCCCCACAGTTGACCGGTACAAAGGGCAGGTTGGCACGGGGGCCTTGTTCGTGGATCAGCCGGGCGACCAGTTCCTTGCCGCAGCCCGATTCCCCGCTGATGTACACCGGTGCCTGGCTGCGGGCGAGTTTTTCGATCTGCTTGCGCACGCTGAGCATGGGGGGCGAGTCGCCCAGCAGGCTGCGCTCGAGGGTGGTGCCAGGCGTGGCGACCGGCGGCAGGCGCAGGGCACTGGTGACCAGTTCCCGCAGCCGACCCAGGTCTACCGGTTTGGTCAGGAAGTCGAAGGCGCCGGCCTTGAGGGCGTCGATGGCGGTTTCCAGGCTGCCGTAGGCGGTGATCATTGCCACGGGGAGCTGGGGGTAACGCTGCTGGATGTGTTGCACCAGTTCCAGGCCGGTGCCGTCGGGCAGGCGCATGTCGGTCAGGCACAGGTCGAAGGCCTCGCCGGCCAGCAGGTTCTGGGCTTCGGCGAGGTTCTTGGCGCTGCGGGTGTCGAGTTTCATCCGGCCCAGGGTGATGTCCAGGAGTTCGCGGATGTCCGGTTCGTCATCGACGATCAGGATTCGTTGCCGTGAGCGTGTATTCAAATCTGTTTCCGTCCGTGAGCAAAGGTGATGCGAAAGCAACCGCCGCCTTGGCGTGGTTTGAAGTCTAGGCGGGCCTGGTTGCTTTCGCACAGCTCACGGGACAGATAGAGCCCAAGGCCGGTGCCCTGGCTGCTGGTGGTGAAGAAGGGTTCGAACAAATGTGCCTGTTGCTCTGGCGTCACACCAGGGCCGTTGTCGATGATGTCCAGGGTGGATAACTGGCTGTGGGGGTCGATGAACAGTTTCAGCCAGGCCTCGGCCTGTTCGTGGGCCATGGCGCTGTGGCGCCAGGCGTTGCGCAGCAGGTTGTCGAGTACCTGGGTCAACTGGTCGGGGTCCATCAGCGTGGTGTAGTCACCCGGGTCGATGCTCAGGTGCAAGTGCTGGTGCTCGGCCATGCTTTCGCGGGCCTGCCGGACGAATTGGTCGAGCCAGGTCCGCAGGTCGAGGCGTTGGGGGGTGGTTTGCTGGCGGCGAGACAGCTGCAGGACGTTTTCAATGACGCGGTTCATTCGTTGGGAGTGATCTTGAATAATCTGCGTCAGACGCCGATCCGCGTTGTTCAGTTCCTCGGATTCGCGCAGTAATTGCGCTGCGTGGCTGATGGCGCCCAAGGGGTTGCGGATTTCATGGGCGATGCCAGCAGTGAGGCGCCCGAGGGAAGCGAGTTTCAGTTGCTGGGCCTGCTGCGCAACCTGGGCCAGGTCCTCAAGGAATACCAGCAACTGCTGTTGATCGTAATGCCCCAAGGCGATGAAGCTCGGTTGCAGGGTCAGGCCTGTGCCGGTCACGGTCAGGCTGGGAGGGCGCAGGCTGGGGTTGTTCAGCCACAATTGCAGGCGTTCGACCAAGGCGGTGCAATAGTCATCGATTCGCTGGCCGACCAGGTCGTGTATGCCCAGCAGGTTCAAGGCGCTTTCGTTGGCCAATTGCACGCGCCGCTCGCGGTCGAGCACCAGGATACCTGTGCGCATGCGTTGCAGGATCAGTGCGTTGAGCGCTTCGAGGCCGATCACCTCGCTGGCTCGTTGCTCGGCCAGGGTTTCACTGGCTTCCAGTCGCCGGGTCAGGCCCTGTACCAGCAGGGCGGCGGCAAAACACAGCGCCCCGAGGGTGCCGGCTTGCAGATAACTGCTGGGACGGTTTGAATCGCTCAGGCCGAGGAAAAAAGTCGACCCGACGATACCGATCGTGGCGACAGCGGCGATCAACAGGCCGACCCGGCTTCGCAACAGCGTATTGCCGATGGCTACCGAGACAATGAGCAGGTTGCCGATGGCACTGGGCACACCGCCCGCGGCGAAGAACAGCCACGAAAGCAGCAGAACGTCGGTGAGGGCCAGGCCGAACAGCCGGGCGGGGCGGCGAATGTTCTCAAGGAACACCACCAGCAGGATGTTCAGCACCAGGTACAACCAGCTGCCGTTGCGCAGCAGGTCGTCGTTGGCGAACTCCAGCAGGCGGTTGTCCAGCTTGCTGGAGATCAGCAGCACCAGGGTGATGCCGATGCTCAGGCGATACAGGTGATAGAGACGCAGCAGGCGCTGCGCCTGTTTTTCGCGTGGGCTTGAGGCCTCAGCGATCACGAGTGCCCGGGCCTTGCTCGAGATGAGCCTGGCTGCAATACCATTGTTGTTCGAGGGCCAGGGCCCGGTCACGGGGCAGATGTACGCCGCAATGGGCGCAACGAACCATGGGTGGTGCGTCCTGCTCCCGGGGAGCGTTCGGCGCGGATGAGGTGCTCTTGAACTTGCGCCAGAACCATACCGCGGCGGCAATCAGGGCGATCCAGAACAGTAAACGAAGCATGATGGGCGGCTTTTTGGCTAGAGATCAGGCAGTTTAGCCAAGGACAGGAACGGCGCACAGCGCAATAAAACCCAGGCATAAAAAAGGGAGACCCGCGGGTCTCCCTTTTTGCTGAGGCCTTGGCCTCAGTCGAACATACCGAAGGTCATGTAGCTGAACCAGGAGCGATCGGTGGATTCGCTCTCAGGCTCTTCTTCTTCGATCACGTCGCCATTTTCGTCCTTGGGCTTGAGCTCGTTTGGAATGGCTTCCTTGGCGTCCTGGAACTGACGCTGCACGTCCTGGTTGGCGCGGGTTTCGCCCGGCGGCAGAGGTGGACGGGACTCGATCAGGCCCAGGGTCGCCTTGCTCAGCCACGAACGGTTGTCCGCTTCGTCGACCCGTGGGGTGAACTGGCCATCGACCAGGGATGGGTGATCCGGGTAGTTCAGCTTGAGGGTTTCCAGGCTGGTGGCCGCCAGGTCGTCCAGGTGCAGGCGCTGGTAGGCTTCGGTCATCACGGCCAGGCCGTCACCCACCGAAGGGGTTTCCTGGAAGTTTTCCACTACGTAGCGGCCACGGTTGGCGGCGGCAACGTAGGCCTGACGCGTCAGGTAGTAGTCGGCCACGTGGATTTCGTAGGAGGCCAGCAGGTTGCGCAGGTAGATCATGCGCTGCTTGGCGTCCGGCGAGTAGCGGCTGTTGGGGAAGCGGCTGGTCAGTTGGGCGAACTCATTGTAGGAGTCGCGCGCGGCGCCCGGGTCACGCTTGGTCATGTCCAGCGGCAGGAAGCGCGCCAGCAGGCCGACGTCCTGGTCGAAGGAGGTCAGGCCCTTGAGGTAATAGGCGTAATCGACATTCGGGTGCTGCGGGTGCAGGCGAATGAAACGCTCGGCGGCGGACTTGGCTGCTTCCGGCTCGGCGTTCTTGTAGTTGGCGTAGATCAGCTCCAGCTGGGCCTGATCGGCGTAGCGACCGAACGGATACCGCGACTCCAGCGCCTTCAGCTTGGCAGTGGCGCTGGTATAGCTGTTGTTGTCCAGGTCGTTCTGCGCCTGTTGGTACAGTTCGACTTCGCTCAGGTTTTCGTCTACGACTTCCTTCGACGAGCAAGCAGCAGTCAATGCGAGGATGGCGATCAGCAGCAGGTGTTTCACTTGCATGGCGGCTTGCGTCCCTATGACGGCCGCTGTCTTGGGCGGGGCCGTCCTGTTATGATGAGCGCCCCGTTGAAAGCCTCGGGGCAAAAGACGCCGTATTTAACCACAAGCGCGCAGCCGAAACCAAAGGCTGTGCCGACGCCCAGTCCGAGCATGTCCGATAAAATAGAACTTCGCGCAGAGGTGCCGTCCGAATTGGGCGGCCAACGCCTCGATCAAGTCGCCGCACAACTCTTTGCCGAGCACTCTCGCTCGCGCCTTTCCGCCTGGATCAAGGACGGCCGCCTGACTGTGGATGGGGCGGTGATCCGCCCGCGCGACATCGTCCACGGCGGTGCCATTCTCGAGCTGACTGCCGAACAGGAGGCCCAGGGAGAATGGGTCGCCCAGGACATCGCCCTGGACATCGTCTATGAAGACGAAGACATCCTGGTGATCAACAAGCCTGCGGGCCTGGTGGTGCACCCGGCGGCTGGGCATGCTGATGGCACCTTGCTCAATGCCTTGCTGCACCACGTACCGGACATTATCAATGTGCCGCGTGCTGGCATCGTCCATCGCCTGGACAAGGACACCACCGGTCTGATGGTGGTGGCCAAGACCATCCAGGCGCAGACACAGCTGGTCACACAGCTGCAAAGCCGCAGCGTCAGTCGCATCTATGAATGCATCGTGATCGGGGTCGTCACCGCCGGTGGCAAGATCAACGCCCCTATCGGTCGTCACGGCCAGCAGCGCCAACGCATGGCGGTGATGGAGGGCGGCAAGCAGGCGGTCAGCCATTATCGCGTGCTCGAGCGTTTCCGCTCCCACACCCATGTGCGGGTCAAGCTGGAAACCGGCCGGACCCACCAGATCCGTGTGCACATGGCCCACATCAACTTCCCGTTGGTGGGCGACCCGGCCTACGGCGGTCGTTTCCGCATTCCGCCGGCTGCCAGCCAGACCATGGTCGAATCGCTGAAGAATTTCCCGCGGCAGGCGTTGCATGCACGTTTCCTGGAGCTGGATCATCCGACGACCGGCAAGCGCATGAGCTGGGAGTCGCCGTTGCCGGATGACTTCGTCTGGCTGCTGACATTGCTCAAGCAGGACCGCGAGGCGTTCATCGGATGAGTGACTGGCTGATACCCGACTGGCCCGCGCCGGCCCGGGTCAAGGCCTGCATCACGACCCGTGAGGGTGGCGTCAGCCTGGCGCCGTTCGACAGCCTCAACCTGGGCGATCATGTGGGCGACGATCCTGCGGCCGTCGCCGAAAACCGTCGTCGCCTCACCGATCAATTCGCCATCACCCCGGCCTGGCTACAGCAGGTCCACGGCATTGCCGTGGTCGAGGCTGATCCGGCCCAGGTGGCGACCGCCGATGCCAGTTGGACCGACACGCCCGGTATCGCCTGCACCGCGATGACGGCGGACTGCCTGCCTGTGCTGTTCTGCAACCGTGCCGGCACCCGCGTCGCGGCGGCCCATGCCGGCTGGCGCGGGCTGGCGAACGGCGTGCTGGAAGCCACCCTCGACAGCCTTGCCGTGCCCGCGGATGAAATCCTCGCCTGGCTCGGCCCGGCCATCGGCCCGCAAGCGTTTGAAGTCGGGCCGGAAGTCCGTGAAGCCTTCATCGCGCAACTGCCCCAGGCAGGCCAAGCCTTTGCCGCGAGCCCAAACGCCGGCAAGTTCCTCGCCGATATCTACACGTTGGCACGGCTGCGCCTGGCCGCACATGGTGTCACGGCCGTCTACGGTGGCGGTCTCTGCACCGTGACCGACCCTCGTTTCTTTTCCTACCGCCGCAACCCGCGCACCGGTCGCTTCGCTTCGCTGATCTGGATCGAACGCTAGACTTCTCTGATCTGTATCAAGGGCGCCCGGCTTGAATCTTCCAGAATCGACCACATCTATAACGGTATCTGGCAGGTTTCTTCATTCAGGATGTTTCCACGGTCCGGCCTGCTCATTAGGAAGGTGACCCATGCGTATTGATCGTTTAACCAGCAAATTACAGTTGGCCCTGTCCGATGCCCAGTCCCTGGCCGTCGGTCTGGACCATCCCGGTATCGAACCGGCGCATTTGATGCAGGCCATGCTTGAACAGCAGGGCGGCTCCATCAAGCCCCTGCTGATGCAGGTCGGCTTTGACGTCAACAGTCTGCGCAAAGAACTGGCCAAGGAACTCGACCAGTTACCCAAGATCCAGAATCCCACCGGTGACGTGAACATGTCCCAGGACCTGGCGCGGCTGCTCAACCAGGCCGATCGCCTGGCCCAGCAGAAGGGCGACCAGTTCATTTCCAGCGAACTGGTGCTGCTCGCCGCCATGGACGAGAACAGCAAGCTTGGCAAATTGTTGCTCGGCCAAGGGGTGAGCAAGAAAGCGCTGGAAAATGCTATCAACAACCTGCGTGGCGGCGAAGCAGTCAACGACGCCAACCACGAGGAGTCGCGCCAGGCGCTGGACAAATACACCGTCGACCTGACCAAGCGTGCCGAGGAAGGCAAGCTCGACCCGGTGATCGGCCGCGACGATGAAATCCGCCGTACGATCCAGGTGCTGCAACGCCGCACCAAGAACAACCCGGTGCTGATCGGCGAGCCAGGTGTGGGTAAAACCGCCATTGCCGAGGGCTTGGCCCAGCGCATCATCAACGGCGAAGTGCCGGACGGCCTCAAGGGTAAACGTCTGTTGTCCCTGGACATGGGCGCCTTGATCGCCGGTGCCAAGTACCGTGGCGAGTTCGAAGAACGGCTCAAGGCGTTGCTCAATGAACTGTCCAAGCAGGAAGGGCAGATCATCCTGTTCATCGACGAACTGCACACCATGGTTGGTGCGGGTAAAGGCGAAGGCTCGATGGACGCCGGCAACATGCTCAAGCCTGCGTTGGCCCGTGGCGAGTTGCACTGCGTCGGCGCGACCACGCTCAACGAATACCGCCAATATATAGAGAAGGATGCGGCGCTGGAGCGGCGCTTCCAGAAAGTGCTGGTGGAGGAGCCGAGCGAGGAAGACACCATTGCCATCCTGCGCGGCCTCAAAGAACGCTACGAAGTTCACCACAAGGTGGCGATCACCGATGGCGCGATTATCGCGGCGGCCAAGCTCAGCCACCGCTACATCACCGACCGCCAGTTGCCGGACAAGGCCATCGACCTGATCGACGAGGCCGCCAGCCGCATCCGCATGGAAATCGACTCCAAGCCCGAAGTGCTGGATCGGTTGGAGCGCCGCCTGATTCAGCTCAAGGTCGAATCCCAGGCCCTGAAGAAAGAAAGCGACGAAGCGGCGAAGAAGCGTCTGGAAAGGTTGCAGGAAGAGATCGTTCGTCACGAGCGTGAGTATTCCGACCTCGAGGAAATCTGGAACTCGGAGAAAGCCGAAGTCCAGGGTTCAGCGCAGATCCAGCAGAAGATCGAACAGTCCCGCCAGGAGCTGGAAGCGGCCCGTCGTAAAGGCGACCTCAACCGCATGGCCGAGCTGCAGTACGGGGTGATCCCGGACCTGGAGCGCAGCCTGCAAATGGTCGACCAGCACGGCAAGAGTGAAAACCAGTTGCTGCGCAGCAAGGTCACCGAGGAAGAGATTGCCGAAGTGGTCTCCAAATGGACCGGCATTCCGGTGTCGAAAATGCTCGAAGGCGAGCGCGACAAGCTGCTGAAGATGGAAAGCCTGCTGCATCAGCGTGTGATCGGCCAGGAAGAGGCAGTCGTGGCAGTGTCCAATGCCGTACGCCGCTCCCGTGCCGGGCTGTCGGACCCTAACCGTCCGAGCGGCTCGTTCATGTTCCTCGGCCCTACGGGGGTCGGTAAAACCGAACTGTGCAAGGCGCTGGCCGAGTTCCTCTTCGACACCGAAGAGGCCATGGTGCGCATCGACATGTCCGAGTTCATGGAGAAACACTCCGTGGCACGGCTGATCGGTGCGCCCCCGGGTTATGTCGGTTATGAAGAGGGCGGTTACCTGACCGAGGCAGTGCGTCGCAAGCCGTACTCGGTGATCCTGCTCGATGAGGTCGAGAAGGCGCATCCGGATGTGTTCAACATCCTGCTGCAAGTGCTGGAGGATGGACGCCTGACTGACAGCCACGGGCGCACGGTGGACTTCCGCAACACGGTGATCGTGATGACCTCCAACCTGGGCTCGACGCAGATCCAGGAACTGGTGGGCGACCGCGAAGCGCAGCGTGCGGCGGTGATGGACGCGATTTCCACCCACTTCCGGCCGGAGTTCATCAACCGCGTCGACGAAGTGGTGATCTTCGAGCCATTGGCCCGTGATCAGATTGCCGGCATTACCGAGATCCAGTTGGGTCGCCTGCGCAGTCGTCTCACAGAGCGTGAGCTGAAACTGCAATTGAGCGACGAGGCATTGGACAAGCTGATTGCGGTGGGTTACGACCCGGTCTATGGCGCACGGCCGCTGAAGCGGGCGATCCAGCGCTGGATCGAAAACCCGCTGGCGCAGTTGATCCTGTCGGGCCGCTTCATGCCGGGCGAGACTGTGACCGGTACGGTGGAGAACGACGAAATCGTCTTCAACTGAGGCGATTGTCTGGGCTTTTGTGGCGAGGGAGCCAGCTCCCGCTGGGTCGCGTAGCGGCTCCTCAAAAAGCGAGGAGTGCTTCGCGCTCCAGCGGGAGCAGGCTCCCTCGCCATGGCCGGTGTTCTTTTCCTGATTTATGGGGGGGCTCGCTTCCAAGCGCCATTTTTTTCATCAGGCCGTTGAACTCAAAGGAAAAGGCTTGTAAAGTGCGCCCCGCAGTCAGTCACCCCAAGGGTTACTTCTCGCTGAGAAGGAATCCAAAATAAGTTGCAAATCATTGTCTTGAAAGCAATTTAAGGGGTTGACAGAGGTTTTGAAGATTGTAGAATAGCGCGCCTCAGACACACGAACGCAGCGATGCGTAAGGGTAGAAGAGGTTGAAGCTAGCTTCAACGTTGTAACTTGAAATATCAGTTCCGTGATAGCTCAGTCGGTAGAGCAAATGACTGTTAATCATTGGGTCCCAGGTTCGAGTCCTGGTCACGGAGCCATTTCAATCGGGGTATAGCGCAGTCCGGTAGCGCGCCTGCTTTGGGAGCAGGATGTCAGGAGTTCGAATCCCCTTACCCCGACCATTTTTGGGTCGTTAGCTCAGTTGGTAGAGCAGTTGGCTTTTAACCAATTGGTCGTAGGTTCGAATCCCACACGACCCACCATTTTTGAAACCAGTTCGCTGGAATCGAATCTTAAGATCAGAGGCCAAAAGCGCTGATCGAGAAGGCGACTTGCGAAGGTCGCCTTTTTTTTACCGGGGTATAGCGCAGTCCGGTAGCGCGCCTGCTTTGGGAGCAGGATGTCAGGAGTTCGAATCCCCTTACCCCGACCATATTGAAAATCCTCGTATCGAAAGATACGGGGATTTTTTTTGCGTGCGATAAAGCGGATTTGACTTAAGACATCGTACAACCTGCCGATAACCCGCCGACAGGGGCCTTGCCCCACTTCAGGCCAATAATAAAAAAGGCATTCCCTATGGTTCTTCGTCAGCTGAATATCGCCCCTCGTGCCGCGTTGGGTTTTGCCTTGATCGCCGTGCTGGTGGCATTGCTCGGGGTGTTCGCGCTGGGACAGATGTCGAGTATTCGAGACAGTGAAGTTGCGGTGGAAACCCAGTGGCTGCCGAGCATTCGTGGCGGTGATGAGATCCGCGAGTGGATGTTGCGCATCCGCACCATTTCCCTGCGCATGGCCCTGGACCAGGACCCGAAGAATATTGCGGTGTATCGCGGGCAGATGGATACGCGCGACAAGGAGCTGAGCGAAAAAATCGCGGCCTACGAAAAGCTCGTCGTCACGCCTGAAGGCAAGGCGCTTTATGACCAGTTCAAGCAAACCTTCGCCGCTTATCGTACGGGTATCGCCCAATCCTTCACCCTGGCAGAGCAAGGGCGTCGGGACGAGCTGATCAAGCTGCTGCTGGTGGACATGAAGACCGTGGTGGACGGTTCCGGCAAACAGCTCAACGACCTGGCGGAGCTGTTCTCCAAGCAAGTGTCCATCGAGAGTCAGAAGTCCCAGGAGCACTACGCCAATTCCCGCATGATCGTCAGCCTGTTCGTTGTGCTCGCCGCCCTGGCCACGGTGGCCCTGGCCATGCTGCTCACGCGCAGTATCGTCAAACCCTTGGGTGAGGCGCTCAATGCTGCGGAGAGCGTCGCCCGGGGTGACCTGACCCGGCCAATCGAGACCCATGGCAACGACGAAGTGAGTCGCTTGCTCAAGGCGTTGGCGGCCATGCAGCAGAATCTGCGTGAGACGTTGCAGGGCATCAGCGGTTCGGCCGCGCAACTGGCCACCGCAGCCGATGAACTGAACGCCGTCACGCTCGACAGCACCCAAAGCCTGCAACAACAGAACAACGAAATTGAACAGGCTGCCACGGCCGTCACCGAAATGACCACCGCCGTGGAAGAAGTCGCGCGCAATGCGGTTTCCACTTCCGATGCCACGCGTCAGTCCAGTGAGTCGGCGTCCCTTGGGCAACAGCGAGTCAGCGACACGGTCGACGCCATCGGCGCCCTCGCCAGCGACGTGCAAGTGACTGGCGGCCTGGTGCAATCCCTGGCCAACCAATCGCAGGATATCGGCAAGGTGCTGGACGTGATCCGCGCCATCGCCGAGCAGACCAATCTGCTGGCCCTCAACGCGGCCATTGAAGCGGCCCGGGCGGGTGAGAGTGGACGTGGGTTTGCAGTGGTGGCCGATGAGGTGCGGGCGCTGGCTTATCGCACGCAGCAATCGACCCAGGAAATCGAGCAAATGGTCCAAGGCATGCGCAGCGGCGCCACCCAGGCACTCGACTCCATGCAAGCCAGCTCCAGTCGCGCCGCCAGTACCCTGGCCATGGCGGAGCGGGCGGGGGACGCGTTGCAGACCATCACGGCGTCGGTCAATGAAATCCATGAACGCAACCTGGTGATTGCCAGCGCCGCCGAAGAGCAGGCACAAGTGGCCCGCGAGGTGGATCGCAACCTGGTGAACATTCGTGATTTGTCGGTGCGTTCGGCTTCCGGCGCGGACCAGACCAGTGCGTCCAGCCATGAGTTGTCGCAACTGGCCAATTCGTTGCGCACGATGGTGCAGCGATTTCAGGTTTGATTATTGAAGGGACATGAAGGGTTGATCGCTCCCACGCTCTGCGTGGGAGTGAATCCAGTGACGCTCTGCGTCACAAAGGACGCGGAGCGTCCCGGGCTGCATTCCCACGCAGAGCTTGGGAACGATCGTCAGTAAGGTCTCAGTGCAACTTCAGCCGTGGCTCAGTCCCGCGCCCGATCTTGCTGCCCAGCATCAGCATGGCCGTGCGGAACATGCCGTACAGTGCCATCTGGTGCATGCGGTAGAGCGAAACGTAGAACATCCGCGCCAGCCAGCCTTCGAGCATCACGCTGCCGGTCAGGTTGCCCATCAGGTTGCCCACTGCCGAGAATCGCGACAGCGAGATCAGCGAGCCGTAGTCGGTGTATTTGTATTCGGGCAGGGCCTTGCCCTCGATCCGCAGCTTCAAGGACTTGGCCAGCAACGAGGCCTGCTGGTGCGCGGCCTGGGCGCGGGGCGGGACGTTGCGCTCGCTGCCGGGTTGCGGGCAGGCGGCGCAGTCGCCGAAGGCAAAGATGTTCTCGTCGCGGCTGGTCTGCAACGTAGGCAGCACTTGCAGCTGATTGATCCGGTTGGTCTCCAGCCCGTCGATGTCCTTGAGGAAATCCGGGGCGCGAATCCCGGCGGCCCAGACTTTCAGGCTCGCGTCGATCACTTTGCCATCTGCCGTAATCAGGCTGTCGGCGGTCACTTGGCTGACGGCGGCGTTGGTCATGACGTTGACGCCGAGTTTCTCCAGGGTCTTGTGCACCGGTCCGCCGATACGTTCCGGCAGGGCTGGCAAGACGCGTGGGCCCGCTTCGATCAGAGTGATGTGCATGTTTTCCGGTTTGATCCGGTCCAGGCCGTAGGCGTGCAGTTCGTGGGCGGCATTATGCAGCTCGGCCGCCAGTTCGACCCCGGTCGCACCGGCTCCGACAATGGCGACGCTGATGCGCTCGACGACATCGGTTTGCCCGGCGTGGGCGCGCAGATAGTGATGAAGCAGTTGCTGATGGAAGCGCTCGGCCTGTTTGCGGGTGTCGAGGAACAGGCAATGCTGCGCTGCGCCTTCGGTGCCGAAGTCATTGGTGGTGCTGCCGACGGCAATCACCAGCGTGTCGTAGCCCAGTTCCCGGGCCGGCAATAGCTCGACGCCCGCCTCATCGTAGGTGGCGGCCAGTTGGATTCTCTTGCGCTCGCGATCCAGGCCACTCATGCGCCCGAGCTGGAACTCGAAGTGGTTCCATTTTGCCTGGGCGACATAGTTGAGTTCGTCTTCGGAGGAGTTCAAGGAGCCTGCGGCCACTTCGTGCAGCAGCGGTTTCCAGATGTGGGTCAGGTTCGCGTCGACCAGCATCACACTGGCCGTGCCGCGCTTGCCCAGAGTCTTACCCAGACGGGTAGCCAACTCCAGACCGCCGGCGCCGCCGCCAACGATGACAATACGATGAGTCATGGGGATATCTCGCAAGGCTAAAGGAAATCGGTGCCGTTACCCGAGCGAGCGGCAGTGTGACTGGGCGGCTCATAGCGTCAGGTAACTGATCAGTCGGCTCAACAGGCCCAGGCCGATGGTCACGGCCAGTACCACCACCAGGAGCATCCACGGCCGGAAAGGCCGGCGCTCGACTCGGTGCTGGGACAGTTGCAGGTACTCTTCGACATGCTTCTGGTCTTCTGGGTTCAGGCGGCTGGTCATAAAGGCCTCGTCAGGTAGACGTTGCGGAATGTGAAGACGTTACAGCGTCCGGCTAGCCGGCATTGAAAGCAGCGTAGCCGCTCGCCGGAACGGGTTCGACGATCAGGCTGTCGTCCAGGCGAATGATTCCACTTTTTAACACCCGGGCGGTGATTCCGCCATGGCCGCGTACGGCCTGGAATGTACCTTCGCCGAGGTTTCGCTCCAATCGGGCACAAGGCTGGCACCAGCCGGTGGTTTCAAAAATGGCTTGGCCAACGCGAAAGCGCCGGCCCTTGAGGCTGAACAGATTGATGCCGCTGACCACAATGTTGCGTCGCAGCTCCTGTGGCAGCACGGGCCGGTCCTCGGGACGGCCCATCAGCGAGCCGATCACGGCCAGGTGCTCCCATTGGATCAGCGTCACTTGCCGCGCATTGCGCACGCCGGGGCGAGCGTGATCGCCGGTCAGCCCAGCCTCCAGGCGGGCCTCCACGGCGTCCAGTTCGATCATGGGCGCGTGGCCCTGAGGTCGTACGCCAATCCAGCGTACGCGGCCCTGTTGGGGCACAGCGGCAATCAATTCCTGCAGTGGGCTCACAGGCTGATCCCGACATCGAACACAATGCTGCGACCCAGGTTGCTGCGCAGGAAGTCCGGCGCGTCGGGGTGTGCGAACAGCACCCGGGCAAACGTCGGCCCCACCAGTGACAGCGAGCGCCAGCCCTGGCGCAGGTATTCGGTCGGCGGTGGGAAGTGACTGTTGAGGTCCAGCACTTCGCGCTTGAGGCTGGCGAAGGCGATGATGTCCAGGTCCCCCAGGTCCATGCCGCGCTCGGTGTAGTTGTGAGCTTTCTTGCGCAGGGTCGGGGCCAGCCGCATCAGGAACTCATTGGCCGGAATCCGCCGCGGCTTGGCCTCGCGACGTACCAGCTGGCTCAGGGAGAAGGCGCTGCGGCGGCGTTGCAGTTCATCGCGCCATTCGTCATTGAGGCGTCGACCTTCGTCGAGCACGAAAAACACTTCGAAATTGGCATCGCGAAACAACACGTCCGGCGGCTCGCCGGCCGGCGCGAACTCGTCGGCGCGATAAGGTACGTTCAGCCCTTGCAGCAGACGCTGGCAAACCCAACGCTCACGCTCCCATTTGCGGGCATTGGAGAGAAAGGCGTTGGCTTGCTCGGCCGCGATGGTCAGCAGGCGTAAGTAATCGGAGTCATCCATGAGCCCAAGCTTAGCGTTCAATTGCGACAAGCTGAAAGCGTTGCGTGGATTAATGGGCGTTGTGGGCGGGGTGTAGACTGCTGGTTTGAAAAAAACGTGGCGAGGGAGCTTGCTCCCGTTGGGCTGCGAAGCAGACTCGAAGCATTTGCGAGCGCTTCGCGCTCGAGCGGGAGCAAGCTCCCTCGCCACAACAGCCTGTTTGAGGCAAGGGCAAGCGAAAGGAGTAGTCCCATGATCGGTGCCGAACTGCTCTCCCCGCAGACGCTGGCGGGCGGCTGGCTGATTTTTCTGCCTGCCTTGGCTTGGGCGGTGTTTCGGGCACCGTGGGTCGAGTTGTTCACCGACAGCCGTCGCCAGCATCTGCTGTTCGGCACAGTGCTGGCGTTGTTCATGCTGTGGCTGGTGCGCCGGGATTTCGATACGGGTGTCTCGTATCACTTCATCGGCATGACTGCCGTGACGCTATTGCTGGACTGGCCGTTGGCGATCCTCGGTGGCCTGTGCGCGCAGCTAGCGCTGGTGCTGCTGGGCCGCCAGGACCTGGCAGCGGTAGGGGTCAACGGTGCGCTGCTGATCCTTTTGCCGGTGCTGGTCACCGAGTGCTGCGCGATCCTGGTGGAGCGCGCCCAGCCGCGCAATCTGTTTGTGTATATCTTCTGTTCGGGGTTTCTCGCGGCCGCGCTTTCGGCGCTGGCGTGCCTGCTGCTGGGGCTTGGCCTGCTGTGGTACGACGGAATATTCGCCATGCCTTACTGGCTGGAAGATTTTGTCGGCTACCTCTGGTTGATCATTTTTCCCGAGGCCTTTATCAACGGTATGGTGATCAGCGCATTGGTGGTGTTCAGTCCCGAATGGCTGGAGACCTTCAACCGTACGCGCTACCTGTCGGCTCCGTGGAACGATGATGACAAGCCTTGATTCACGTCAAGGCTGTACCACCACACGCCATTCATGCTTTGGAAAATTTCCAGGAGCACAACCATGAGTGTTTATGAGTGGGCCAGACAAGAGATCAGGCGTAGCCACGATGCCGCAATGGAGATCGGTTTTGACCCAGGCTTGAGCCTGCGCGCCTTGCTCAGTGCGATCGTGCAACAGAGCAAGACAGTGCGCAGCCCTGAAGACCTGGCCGATGAGTTGAGTTTCCTGGCGGAAAACCTCGACGATGAACAGGACTACGGTTTCATGCGGCCTTAATGGCGAATGCCGTACACCCAAGAAAACGATGACTCTGTGGCGAGGGGATTTATCCCCGCTGGGCTGCGTAGCAGCCCTGAAACCTGACACTGTGGTGTTTCAGATCGACTGCATTCAGCTTTTTGGGGCTGCAGCGCAGCCCAGCGGGGATAAATCCACTCGCCACAATGACTCAGATTTTTCCTGAGTGAGCGACACTGCCTTAGTGCCGGGGCTCGAAGTCTTCGCTGAACAGCTCGTCCTCGGCGTCGGGGCTGACCGGAATCTTGTGTTCTTCCGACGCCCAGGCGCCGAGGTCGATCAGTTTGCAGCGGTCAGAGCAGAACGGCCGGAATTTGCTCTCCGGGGTCCATTCCACAGGGGCGCCACAGGTTGGGCAATCAACGGTTGGGGTCTGGCTCATGATTGGCCTCCACGCAAAGTAAGGTAAAAGTGATGCAGGCGCTCGACCTCGCTGTGCAGCCAGGCGAGGTCGCGATCATTGACCACCACGTCGTCGGCATGGCTCAGGCGATCCTGGCGGCTGGACTGGGCCTTGAGAATCGCCTGGACCTGCTGTTCGCTGGTCTGGTCGCGCTGCAACGTACGTTCAATCTGCAATTGTTCCGGCGCATCGATCACCAGGATCCGCTGGGTCATGGCGTACTGCCCCGACTCGATCAGCAGCGGCGATACCAGGATCGCATAGGGCGATTGTGCCTGGGCCAGATGATGGGCGATTTCCTCGGCGATCAGCGGATGCAGCAACGCCTCGAGCCAGCGGCGCTCATCGGCATTCTCGAAGATCAGCTTGCGCAGCGCCGCCCGGTCCAGGGCGCCGTCGGCCTGCAATACGCCGGGGCCGAAGTGCTCGGCGATTTTCGCCAGCGCCGGGCGTCCGGGTTCGACCACCCAGCGCGCCGCATGATCGGCGTCGATGACGTGCACGCCCAGGTCGATGAAATGCTGCGCCGCCGCGCTCTTGCCGCTGCCGATGCCACCGGTCAGGCCGAGAATCCAGGGCTTTTTCACTGAGGTATTCATTAAAAACCGACAGACTGCCAATAGAAGTCGGTTATTTGACCACCCCAGAGCAAGGCAATCCAGCCGGCAATGGCCAGATAAGGTCCAAAGGGAATCTGCGTCGACTCGGGAGCATCACGCAAGCGCAGCACAATCACCCCGACAACGGCGCCCACCAGCGACGACAGCAGCAGTGTCAGCGGCAGGATCTGCCAGCCACCCCAGGCGCCGAGCATCGCCAGCAGCTTGAAATCCCCGTAGCCCATGCCTTCCTTGCCGGTGACCAGCTTGAACACCCAGAACAGTGACCACAGCGCCAGATAGCCGGCCACCGCGCCCCACATCGCCTGGTTCAAGGGCACGAAGAGTCCGAAGCTGTTGATGATCAAGCCCAGCCACAACAGTGGCAGCACCAGGGAATCGGGCAGCAATTGATGCTCGGCGTCGATCAGACTCATGCCCAGCAGGCCCCAGGTCAAGACCATCACCATCACGGCGTGCCAGCCAAAGCCGAAATGCCAGGCGACGAACGCCGATAACGCGCCGCAAGCCAGTTCGGTCAGGGGGTAACGCTTGCCAATGGGCGCGGCGCAGCTCGAACAGCGGCCGCGCAGCATCAGGTAGCTGAGCAGTGGAATGTTTTCCCAGGCGCGGATGCGATGGCCGCAGTGCGGGCACTGGGAGTGGGGCAGCATCAGATTGTAGACCGGGCCCGGGGTTTCGGCCGGCAGGCCCAGCAGGTCGTGAGCCTGCAGGCGCCATTCGCGGTTGAGCATCTTCGGCAGGCGCCACACCAGCACGTTGAGGAAGCTGCCGATGATCAGGCCGAGCAGTGCTGCAACGAGCACGAAAGCCAGGGGATACAGCACGAAGAATTCGCTCAGGGGCATGTCAGATCGCAGAGCCGAGTTGAAAGATGGGCAGGTACATGGCAACCACCAGGCCACCGACGACCACCCCCAGGACCACCATGATGAAGGGTTCCATCAGGCTGGTGAGGTTGTCCACCAAATTGTCCACCTCGGCCTCATAAAAGCTCGCCACCTTGTCGAGCATGTCGTCCAGCGCACCGGATTCCTCGCCGATGGCGGTCATCTGGACCGCCAGGTTCGGAAAGATCCCTGAGGCACGCATGGAAAAATTCAACTGCATGCCGGTCGAGACCTCCTGCTTGATGCGCTGCACGGCATGTTTGAACACCACGTTGCCGGTGGCGCCAGACACCGAGTCCAGGGCCTCCACCAGCGGCACGCCGGCGGCGAAGGTGGTGGAAAGCGTGCGGGCGTAGCGGGCCACGGCGGATTTGTACAGCAAGGTGCCTATCAGCGGCAGCTTGAGCAGCCATTTGTCGCGCCAGTCGCGAAAGCGCTCCGAACGCCTGAGCGCGTACTTCACGCCAAAAAACGCCCCCATCAACCCGCCCAGCATTACCCACCACCATTGCTGCATGATTTCCGACAGGCCGATGACCATCACCGTGAAGGCTGGCAGTTGCGCGCCGAACCCGGAGAATACCGACTCGAATTGCGGCACGACCTTGACCAGGAGGATCCCCGTGACCACTGCGGCAACGAGGACCACGGCCGCCGGGTAGGTCATGGCTTTCTTGATCTTGGCCTTGAGCGCTTCGCTCTTTTCCTTGTAGGTCGCGACTCGGTCCAGCAGGGTGTCCAGGGCACCGGCCTGTTCGCCGGCATCCACCAGGTTGCAGTACAGCTCGTCGAAATATTGTGGGCACTTGCGCAGCGCCGCGGCGAAGCTGTTGCCGGCGGCGACTTCCTGCTTCACCTCGTCCACCAGCTTGCGCATGCTGGGGTTGTCGAAGCCTTCGCCAATGATGTCGAACGCCTGCAGCAGTGGCACGCCAGCCTTGAGCATCGTGGCCATCTGGCGGGTGAAGAGGGCGATATCCAGCGGCTTGATGCGCTTGCCCTTGCTGAATATCGAGGCGGATTTCTTGCGCACCTTCTGCGGGTTGATGCCTTGTTTGCGCAGCTGTGCCTTGACCAGCGCCGGGCTCTGGCCCGTCAGCTCGCCACTCATTTTTGTGCCTTTGCGGTCCTTGCCTTCCCAAGTGTAAACATCGGTTTTGACTGCCTTGACCGCCATGTTCAATCCTTGGTGACCCGGTTGATTTCTTCGAGGCTGGTGACACCCTGCATCACTTTGAGCAGCCCCGACGTGCGCAGGTCATTGAAACCGTCCTTGCGCATTTGCAGATCGATTTCCAGCGAGTTGCCCTCGGCCATGATCAACCGTTGCAGCTCGGGCGTGTTCTTGACCACTTCGTAAACTCCCACGCGCCCTTTGTAACCGTTGTTGCACTGTTCGCAACCGACCGGCTCATAGATCGTGAATGTGCCGAGGTGTTCCCGAGGGAAACCTTCCTTGAGCAAGGTTTCCTCGGGAATCTCGATGGCTTTCTTGCAGTGACTGCACAGCTTGCGCGCCAGCCGCTGGGCAATGATCAGGTGCACGGCGGTGGCGATGTTGAACCCCGGAATGCCCATGTTCTGCAGGCGGATCAGGGTTTCGGCAGCGCTGTTGGTGTGCAGGGTGGAGAGCACCAGGTGCCCGGTCTGGGCGGCCTTGATGGCGATCTCGGCGGTTTCCAGGTCGCGGATCTCGCCGACCATGATCACGTCCGGGTCCTGGCGCAGGAACGAGCGCAGGGCCTGGGCGAAATCCAGCCCCTGGCGCGGATTCACGTTGACCTGGTTGATGCCTTCCATGTTGATTTCCACCGGGTCTTCGGCGGTGGAAATGTTGATGTCCACGGTGTTGAGGATATTCAGCCCGGTGTAGAGCGACACGGTCTTGCCCGAGCCGGTCGGACCGGTCACCAGGATCAGCCCTTGCGGTTGCTTGAGGGCGGCCATGTACAGGTCTTTCTGGTCCGGTTCGTAGCCCAGGGCATCGATGCCCATTTGCGCACTGGAGGGGTCGAGGATCCGGATCACCACTTTTTCGCCCCAGAGCGTGGGCAGGGTGTTGACCCGGAAATCGATGGACTTGGTTTTCGACAGACGCATTTTCAGCCGCCCGTCTTGGGGTTTGCGCCGCTCGGAAATATCCAGGCTGGCCATGACTTTCAGGCGGGCGGCGATACGGTTGGCCAGTTGGATCGGCGGCCTGGCCACTTCCCGCAGTATGCCGTCGGTGCGCACCCGCACCCGGTAGATTTTTTCATAGGGTTCAAAGTGCAAGTCGGAAGAGCCGCCCTTGATCGCGTCCAGCAGCATCTTGTTGACGAAGCGCACCACCGGCGCGTCGTCGGTGTCTTGACCGCCGATGGAGTCCTGCTTGGAATCGTCGATCGACTCGATGTCCAGGCCATCGAGATCGACATCGCCCATGCCTTCCAGGCCTGTACTGCTGGATTCGAAAAACTTTTCGATGGCGTCACTGAGCTTGTTGTCCTCCACCAGGATGGCTTCGGTGGTCAGGCCGGTACTGAACTGGATGTCATTGATGGCCTGGTGATTGGTCGGGTCGGAAATGCCCACGAACAGCTTGTTGCCGCGTCGCCACAGTGGCAGGGCATGATGTTGGCGCACCAGTTTTTCACTGACCAGCCCCGTGGGTTGGGTGTCTTTCTCCAGGCTGCTGAGGTCCAGCAGGGCCACGCCGAAATGTTCCGAGGCGATTTCCGCCACCTGACGGCTCTGGACCAGTTTGTTTTGCACCAGATAACTGACCAAGGGCATGCGACTGCGCTGGGCCTGTTGGTACGCCTGCTGAGCATTTTGCTCGGTGATCAGTTCGGCCAGCACCAGTTGCTTGGCCAGACCGCTGAGGGGAATGTCATTCATGGGAATACCGACGGCGGACAGTTCATGACTTATAGCCTAGTCAAGCATCGACGCCAAACCAGCGGAGCAGGGTGACAAAAAACGTCAGATAGTGCGGTTGTTGAGGTAGGACGTCGCCGTTGTGCGGGTTCAACCCCCCTTATTGATGAGGCTTGAGGGTTGGCATGTGCCCTGCAATGGCTATTTCAGGTCATGAGATTTCGACTCATGCATGGGAGATGTCTATGAATAAGCAGAGTGGCTTTACCTTGATCGAGCTGCTGATCGTCGTGGCGATCATCGGCATTCTGGCGACGTTTGCGTTGCCGCAGTATTCCAAGTACCAGGCCAGGGCGAAGGCTACGGCCGGTCTGGCAGAGGTATCCGCGTTGAAAGTGCCATTTGAGGACGTCATGAATCAAGGGACCAATCCAACGTTGGACCTTATAGGGGGAACTGCATCCACCAGTAACTGCACGATGACCGCTTCAGGCACGGCTTCCGCAGGAACGGGTACCATCGCTTGTGTTCTTCGCAATGCGCCTGCCCCCGTGGCAGGTCAAACAATTACTCTAAGTCGTTCAGCCGCGGGTGTCTGGACGTGCGGCTCTACGGCGGCCCAGGAATTCCTACCGGCCGGCTGTACTGGCGGCGCTGCCGCTGCCGCCGCTCCAGCGAGTTGATGACAGCAGGCGCCCCGCTCTGATGAGCGGGGCTTGATCTTCGAAATCGATCTGACTCCCGTACTTGGAAGCAAAGAGAAAAGCTCAGAAATTCATATGGTTAGTTGGAACCCAAAACCCGCAACTTGCATGTCCAGAATCGGCAGTTCATGCATTTTGCATGATTGTGAAAATTACCGTTTCGCTTAACTTGCTGATTTATAAGTAATTAATGAACGTTTCAAAAGTGGCACAGCCTTCGCACTACTCCTGTTAACCCTGCCGGAATGCATCACCCCGGCAGTTTCTGAGAAAAACAGGAGTTACTCGTATGAAGAAGTTCGCTATCACTGCCGCCGCTGCTACCGCTCTGACCCTGACCATGGCTAGCGCATTCGCCGAGACCACTCAAGCAACTCAGGCGCCAATGATGCTGGCTGCGGGCGAAGTGACAGAGGCCAAGGAAGACGTTTCCGATACCTGGATCACCACCAAGGTCAAAGCTGACCTGGTCACCGAAAAAGGCATTCCAGGCACTGATATCAAAGTCGAAACCAACAAAGGTGTTGTGTCCCTATCTTCGATGACCAAAGTCACTGAGGCACAAAAAGACACCGCTGTGGCGATCGCCAAGAAAATCAAAGGCGTCAAGGCCGTATCGGCTGATGGCCTGAAAGCCGAATAAGGCTAAGACTTCTCGCCTGGACTGGGAGAAGGCGCGGCAAGCGGGCCAGGATATACGTTTGCCGTCGCTTTGGAGTTCATGCGAAAGGCCACACGGATGTGGCCATTACAGGCCCCCGGCATTCGTGCCGGGGGCCTGTTCTATTGTGGGGTGGATCAATTGGGGGGCAGCGGTTGTGGATGAGTCTGTAGGATCGCCATCGCGAGCAAGCTCGCTCCCACATTGTTCTGGGTGATCTCAAAATCAGTGCTCATCGCCATCCTCCTGTGGGAGCGAGCTTGCTCGCGATGGCGGTAGTACATTCAACGCCTCTGTACGGACAAACCTCAGCGCCCCCGCTTGCTGGTGATCTGCACCAGCCGATTCCCCTCGAAGCGCAGGTATTGGTACATGCCGCTGTTGGGGCCGTAGGTCCATTCCTCCACCGGGTATTCTTCCCGGCGGTTGACACTGCGCTTGTAGCCCAGGTCATCCCGCGCCGCTGGCTCCCCGCACTTTTGCAGCACTTCGCTCGAGCGGTCGCCGACGCTGATCAGTTGGCTGCCGCAGCGCAGCGTGTCGGCAGCCGCGGCTTGGCCGGTGGCCAGCGATAGACCCAGGCAGAGTCCGAACCAGGGTTTCATCTATTCGGCATCCAGATGCAGCGGGGTAATCACCCGGCCATCGCTCTCGGCCTGGCCGAGGTTGGCGTCGATGAAATACACGCGGTCATCGGCCAACTGGCCTTTGTCCACCAGGAAGTCCTTGATGCTACTGGCCCGTTCCTGCCCCAGTTGGCGCAAGAGCACGTCACTGCCGCTCCAGAACTTGATCACGCCTTCACGCAGTTTCTCGATACGCGCCTTTTTATCCAATTGTGTCCATTCGGCGGGCGGTTGGGTCTTGAGGCGGGTGCGGTAGATGCCTTCGAGCAGCGGCGCTTTTTCGTCCTCGGGCACCTGTATCAGCGAGGCCTGGGCCGGAACTTTGTCGCCCCGACGCTGCAGCATCTTGTAGTAGTTGTATTGATATTCGCGCTCCAGGCGTTGGGCGGCGAGCAGTGGGCCGTCGCTGCTTTCGGCGGCGGTGCCTTCGATCTCCAGGCGCAGCTCCGGACGTTTGCCAAGGGCCTCGGACAGTTTGAGCAGCACGCCTTCATTGTCTTTGCTCAGGTCGCTGGAGCCTGGCGCAAACGCCACGCTGCCCAGGTCTTCCGAGCCGCCGCCGGCCACCAGCCCACCGATAAGCTTGAACGGCGCCTGGGCCGCTCGTACCACCAGGTTGCGCAGGGTCTGCCAGATGATTGGCATGACGCTGAATTGCGGGTCGTTGAGATCACCGGACACCGGTAGTTCGATGGAAATCTTGCCGTCGGAATCCTTGAGCAATGCGACGGCCAATTTGAGTGGCAGGCTCACGGCGTCCGGGCTGTCGACTTTCTCCCCCAGTTGCAACTGCTCGACCACCACTTTGTTCTCCGCCTGGAGCTTGCCCTGGGTGATTCGGTAATGCAGATCGAGATTGAGCCGACCCTTGCGGATGCGATAGCCGGCGAACTTGCCGGAGTAGGGCGTCAGGGTAGTCAGCTCGACCCGTTTGAAACTGGTGGCGATGTCGAGGCTGGCCATCGGGTCGAAGGGGTTGACCGCCCCTTTGATGGTGACCGGTGCATAGCGATCTACTTTGCCCTTGATGTCGACACTGGCCGGTTTGGCCTGGCGGCTGTCGATCGTGCCGATTGCACCGTTGAGCTGTTGGATAGCCGTGGCGAAATTGGGGGTCAGGCTGAAGTCGGCGAAGTTGGCCGAACCGTCATTGATGGCGATACCACCGATGTGGATGCCCAGCGGTTTTTCCTGGGGCGCCGGTTTTGCCGCGGTGTTCTTCGTGCCGCTGTCGGCCGGTTGCGGGATCAGCAGGTCATCGACGTTGGTGGTGCGGTCGTCGTTGATCATGAAGCGCGCGTACGGTTGGAACAGGTTGACCTTGTTGATGGAAAGGCTGTCACCGTGCTGATAATTCAGGCCTTCGAGGACCAGGCTTTGCCACTTGAGGAAGTCGCGGGTCTTGAGCGTGTCGAGGGTGTGCAACTGATCGACCTGGGCGCGGCCGGTGACGGCAAATGCCAGCGGTTTGGTACTTTTGAGGTCGACCGCCAGGTCACTGCCGAGCATCCCGGAGCGCAGCTCCAGGCGAATGAACGGGTTGATGTACGACTGAGCGACGCGCAGGTCGACGTCCTGGGTCTTGACCTTGAGCTTGGCGGTGATCGGGTTCAGGTTGACCTCGCCGTCGGCCAGGATCTTGCCCTGCTTGCCTACCCCGGTGTCCAGCTTGAGGGTAAAGGGTGAGCCATTGAGGGTGTCGTAGTTCTGCAGGTCGAGGTTCAGCGGGCCGACCTCCAGTGCCACCGCGGGCTGGGCCTGGCGGTCGGCCAAGTGCACCTTATAGTCGCGCAGTTGCACATCCTTCAACATCACCTGCCAGGGTTTGCTGGGCGGTGCCGGTTCAGCTTTTGGCGAGTCTGCCGCTGCCGGGGCGGATGCCGGCTCAGCCTTGACCTGCGGTTTGGCCGGCTGGCTGGCGAAGAGTTTCTGCCAGTCCAACTGCCCGTCCGCCTCGCGAGCGGCCCAGGTTTCCAGCTTCTGGCTACGGATCTTGCCCACGATAACTTGCTGCTTGGCCAGGTCCACCGAGGTTTCGCTCACGTCCAGGCGTTCGAGCTTCACCAGTGGACGGCCATCGGGTGCCTTGATGGCGAAGGGCGCGACACTGACCGCGGCGTTGTTGAGCAGCAGTTCGGTACCCTTGGCCAGGTTGAGCTTGTAGTCGGTGCTGAGGTTCAGGACGCCGTTTTCCAGAACCAGCGGCACGGCGTCGCGCACATAGGGCCACCAGGCTTTCATTTGGCCGCCAGTGACTTTGAGAGTGCCTTGGGAGGCAATCGGCGTGAGGCTGAAATTACCGGTCCAGTCGATCTGTCCGCCTTCGGGGCCAGCAGCCACCAGGGTCATGTCGGCATTGTCGTCGGGCAGGGTGCTGAGGTTTTTCAGCTCGAAATCGAGGGTGTCGTAGAGAAACTCAATGGGTTCGCTGGGGCGCAGGTCCTGAAAATGCACATAACCGCCGGCCAACTTGATTCGGTCGACCCGCAGGGGGAACGGCTTGGCCTCGGGGGCGGCGGGCGTCGGCTCGCTGGCCGGCAGCTTGAACAGGCCCAGCAGGTTCAATTGACCGTCCTTGGCGAACATCACTTCGGTCTTGGGCTTGTCCAGCTCGATGTCGACCAGGTGCAGGGCGCCCGACCACAGGCTGTCGAGCTGCAGGTTGGCATACAGCCGTTCGAAGCCGACCTGTTCCTTGCCTGGTTCGCCGATATTCAGGCCCCAGAGGGTGACTTCAAGGCTGAAGGGATTGAGTTCGATGCGCTGGATCTGGGTCGGCACCGTCGCAAAGGTGGCCAGTTGCTGGTTGGCGATGCGCAAGGCGATGCCCGGCAAAATCAGAAAGCCCAACAGGCTGTAGAGGGCCAGTGCGGTCAACAGAGCGCCGATGGCGCGAATCAATCCTTTGGGCATGTGCGGCTTCATCTTGGTGTGAATTCGGAGTGCCTTGGAGTATGGCATGCGTTTACGGTTCCGAAGCCACTGTGATTTATGAGATTTGTCCGTTTTTTGCGTGAGAATTCTGAGCCTGGCTTAGAGCTGGAGGACCAGGGTCTTGAGTGGCGGTTGCTGGTCGAGGGAGGGGAAATCGCTGCCGGGCGTCAGCACGCTCCACTCGCGCACCGGGCGACCGGCTTTTTCCGCACAACGCAGTACCTGTTCGCGCCAGTCGTCCATGGGCACTTTTGCCAGGTTGTTGCAGCAGATCAGCACGCCATTGTCGGCGGTGGTGAGCAATGCCGGTTTCAGCAGGCTTTGATAGTCGCGCAACAGATCGACGGTGCCGAACGCACTTTTGGCCCAGGCCGGCGGATCGAGCAGCACCAGGTCGTACTGGCGTTGTTCCAGGCGCACGTAGTTGGGCAGTTTCTGCCCGCGCCGCTGGCTGATGGGCAGGCCGGCCAGTTGGCGGATCGCCGGAAAGTAATCCGACTGCACGAACGCCATCGGCGGCAAATCGGGGTTGAGCAGGCCGTTTTCGCGGCCCACCGCCAGGTTGCCTTCGGCGAAGTCCAGGTTGCACACCTCCCGCGCGCCGCCGGCCGCAGCGCTCAGGCCGACGCCGCAGGTGTAGGCGAACAGGTTCAGCACGCTTTTGTTGCGGCTGTGTGCCTTGACCCAGCCTCGGGCGTTGCGCAGGTCGAGAAACAGCAGTGGGTCCTGCCCGGCATGGCGACCGCGGACGCGATAATTCAAGCCCCATTCATGCCCGACCAGGTCTTGCAGGGCGGCCTCGTCCGCCTGATAGACGGTGTCCTGGCGGTCGACGCGCGAATTGCCCCGGGCGCGGTCGTTGTAGACCAATAGCGTCTCCAGGCCCAGCCGTTCGTTGACGATGCCGTGCAGTTGCAGCAGGTCGTCGCGCTCCAGCGCTTTATGGAAGCTCTGTACCAGCAGTTGCGGGCCGTAGCGGTCGATGGTCAGGCCGGGTGCGCCTTCCTGGCTGCCATGGAACAGGCGATAGCAGTCGGTGCCTTGCTGGTGCAGTTGGTCGAGCAACTCGTGGCGCTGGTCGAGGGCGGCGCGCAGCGCCTGATTCAAGGAAGACATGCCGGGCGCGCCTTAGAGAAATGAGGCGCGGGAGTTTAGCAGTTATACAAACCCAGGTTGGGGGATTGCATACGGATCTGGAGCCGGGCACCGATCTGTGGCGAGGGAGCTTGCTCCCGCTGGGCTGCGCAGCGGCCCTATCATTTTTGGGAGCGCTACGCACTCCAGCGGGAGCAAGCTCCCTCGCCACAAAGGCGCGGTGCTTCTGGGAAGCCAAGTTGTCTGGCTCAGCGATTCAGGCGTTTGTCGATCAGCCCCTCCACCACACTTGGATCGGCCAGGGTCGAGGTATCACCGAGGCTGTCGAGTTCGTTGCAGGCGATCTTGCGCAGGATGCGCCGCATGATCTTGCCCGAACGGGTCTTGGGCAACGCCGGCGCCCACTGGATCAGCTCCGGTTTGGCGAAGCTGCCGATTTCCTTGCTGACGTGGGCCAGCAGTTCCTTCTTCAACTCGTCATTGGCCTCCACACCGTTCATCGGCGTGACAAAGGCATAGATGCCCTGGCCCTTGAGGTCGTGGGGGTAGCCGACGACGGCTGCTTCGGCAATGTTGTCGTGCAGCACCAGGGCGCTTTCCACCTCGGCGGTGCCGATGCGATGCCCGGAAACGTTGATCACATCGTCGATGCGCCCGGTGATCCAGTAATCGCCGTCTTCGTCGCGGCGCGCGCCGTCGCCGGTGAAGTAGTAGCCGGGGTAGGGTTTGAAGTAGGTGTCGACCATGCGTTGATGATCGCCGTAGACGCTGCGAATCTGCCCGGGCCAACTGGATTTGATCGCCAGTACGCCGCTGCCGGCGCCGCTGATTTCCTTGCCCACTTCATCCAGCAAGACCGGTTGCACGCCGAACATCGGCCGGGTGGCGCAGCCTGGCTTGAGCCGTGGGGCGCTCACCAACGGGCTGAGCATGATGCCGCCCGTCTCGGTCTGCCACCAGGTATCGACAATCGGGCAACGCTGTTCGCCTACCGTGTTGAAATACCATTCCCATGCTTCCGGGTTGATCGGCTCACCAACGCTGCCGAGTAATCGCAGGCTTTTGCGGGACGTTTCCTGCAACGGGCCGGCACCTTCGCGCATCAGCGCGCGCAGGGCGGTCGGTGCGGTGTAGAAGATATTGACCTGATGCTTGTCGATCACCTCCCAGAAGCGCGAACTGCTCGGGTAGCTCGGCACGCCCTCGAAGATCAGCGTGGTGGCGCCATTGGCCAGCGGGCCGTAGACGATGTAGCTATGACCGGTGACCCAGCCGACATCGGCGGTGCACCAGAACACTTCGTTGTCGCGGTAATCGAGCACGTACTTGAACGTCATCGCCGCTTGCAGCAGATAGCCTCCCGTGGTGTGCAGCACGCCCTTGGGTTTGCCAGTGCTACCGGAGGTGTAGAGGATGAACAACGGGTCTTCGGCGTCCATCGGTTCGGGTGGGCAGTCGTCGCTCATCTCGTGCATGGCCTGGTGGTACCACAGGTCACGGCCTTCAACCCAGTTCACCTCGCCCTGGGTGCGCTCGACCACCAGCACGGTGCTGACGTTCGGGCAACTTTCCAGGGCCTTGTCGACGTTACGCTTGAGCGGTACGAAGCGCCCGCCGCGCACGCCTTCGTCAGCGGTGATCACGGTGCGGCAATCGGCGTCGAGAATCCGGTCGCGCAGCGAGTCCGGTGAGAAACCGCCGAACACCACTGAATGCACCGCGCCGATGCGGGTACAGGCGAGCATGGCGTAGGCGGCCTCGGGGATCATCGGCATGTAGATGCAGACCCGGTCGCCTTTCTTCACACCACGGCTTTTCAGCACGTTTGCCAGGCGGCACACATGGTTGTGTAGTTTTTTGTAGGTGATTTCTGCCGATTCGGCGGGGTCGTCGCCTTCCCAGATGATTGCCGTCTGGTCGCCGCGTGTTTGCAGGTGACGGTCGATGCAATTGGCGCTGACGTTCAGCTTGCCACCGGCGAACCAGGTCGCGTCGCCGTTCTTGAGGTCATAGCGCTGGACGGTTTGCCAGGGCGTCATCCAGTCGAGAAAGCGTGTGGCCTGCTCGGCCCAGAAGGCGCTGGGGTGTTCGATGGATTCTTTATAGAGCCGCTTGTACTCGTCCTGACTCAGTTGCGCAGCCCGGCGGACGGCATCGGCTTGGGGGTACTGGCTGATATCGAACATGACGGTTCCTTATTCTTGTTTTTGCGACAAGTGATAAAGATGCGCCGAGTAGCCGGAGGGTTCAAGTCATGCACAAACAACTGTGGGAGTGAGCTTGCTCGCGAAGGCGGTGTGTCAGTCAACATGAGTGTCAACTGATCCACCGCCTTCGCGAGAAGCTCGCTCCCACAAAAGTAAGTGCTTGGTGTTCGACCTGCGATCAGCCGCGATGACGCCCGCGGAAGTAGTTGATCAAGCCCTGGGTCGAGGCATCTTCGGCCGGGTTTTCTTCACTGCCCACCAGACGGTTGTAGACGCCCTTGCCCAGTTCCTTGCCCAGCTCCACGCCCCATTGGTCGAAGGCGTTGATGCCCCAGATCACGCTCTGCACGAACACCTTGTGTTCATACAGCGCGACCAGTGCGCCGAGGCGACGTGGGCTGATGCGTTCGACCACTAGGGTGTTGCTCGGACGGTTGCCCGGGATCACCTTGTGAGAGGCCAGTTTCTGCACGTCTTCTTCGCTGGCGCCCTTGTCCCGCAGCTCGGCTTCGGCTTCGGCGCGGGTCTTGCCGAGCATCAGTGCCTGGCTCTGGGACAGGCAGTTGGCATACAGCCATTGGTGATGATCGGAAACCGGGTTGAAGCTGACGATCGGCACGATGAAGTCGGCCGGAATCAACTGGGTGCCCTGGTGCAGCAACTGGTGGTAAGCGTGCTGACCGTTGCAGCCGACGCCGCCCCAGATGACCGGGCCCGTGTCGGTCGACACCGGTGTACCGTCCTGGCGCACGCTCTTGCCGTTGGATTCCATGTCCAATTGCTGCAAATGCTTGGTGATGTTACGCAGGTAGTGGTCGTACGGCAGGATCGCATGGCTCTGCGCACCCCAGAAGTTGCCGTACCACACACCCAGCAGTGCCAGCAGCACCGGCATGTTCTGCTCGAACGGGGCGCTCTGGAAATGCTGGTCCATGGAATAGGCCCCGGAGAGCAATTCCTTGAAGTTCGACATGCCGATGGCCAGGGCGATTGGCAGGCCGATGGCCGACCACAGCGAGTAACGCCCGCCGACCCAGTCCCACATCGGGAAGATGTTCTCTTCACGGATGCCGAAAGCCACGGCGGCGGCATTGTTGCTCGACACGGCGATGAAGTGGCGATACAGCTCCGCTTCGGAGCCACCCTGGGCCAGGTACCAGGCGCGGGCGGCCTGGGCGTTCTTCAGGGTTTCGAGGGTGTTGAAGGATTTCGACGAGACGATGAACAGCGTGGTCTCGGCGCGCAGCTTCATGGTTAGCTCATGGAATTCGCTGCCGTCGATGTTTGCCAAGTAGTGGCAGCGAACGCCTTTTTGCGCGTAGGACAACAGCGCTTCGGACACCAGTTCCGGGCCGAGGAAAGAACCACCGATGCCGATGTTCACCACGTCGGTGATGGGCTTTTCGGTGTAGCCGCGCCACAGGCCGTCGTGAATGCGGCCCACCAGGTCGGTGATCTGGTTCAGAACTTTGTGCACGTCCGGCATCACGTTGACGCCGTTGACCAGCAACTTGTCGCCCACCGGCCGACGCAGGGCGGTGTGCAGGGCAGGGCGGTTTTCCGAGGCGTTGACGATTTCGCCTTCGAACAGCGACTTGATCGCGCCCTTGAGGTCGACTTCGTTGGCCAGGCCCACCAGCAGATCGCGGGTCTGGGCGTTGATCAGGTTTTTCGAGTAGTCGAGAAACAGGCCGCAGCTCGAGAGGGTGAATTGAGTGAAACGCTGCGGATCGGCATTGAACGCTTCGCGCATGCTGAAATCCTGCATGGCTTTGCGGTGGTCATTCAGCGCTTGCCAGGCTGGCAGAGCGGTCACGTCATGAGGGGTTCGGTAATACGCCATCGCTGCGGGTTTCCTTTTTACTTGAACGACCTTTTGTACACTAAAAATTCCGGCGCGGCTCGAGGTGGGCGTCCGGACACTGCATCGACACGATCGCCAGACGCAGGGCGAATACAGTAAACCTCGCGTTGCGATCTGTCTTGACTTTGTCAGACCGATTCCCGGTACTTTTTTATACAACTGGGCGGGAAAGGTCCGACAAACGGAAACGCAGATTGCTTACCGTGGGAGCGAACTTGCTCGCGATAGCGGTGTGTCCGTCGACATCTCTATCAACTGACCTATCGCTATCGCGAGCAAGCTGATCCCACAGGGGGGAATGGTGAAGCAGGTCGATTCGATCAGGCAACCTGGACCGGGATGGCATTGCTGGTGTGACTCAGTTCATTGCCTGGCGCCATGTACAGCATGCGGGGCTTGAAGTTGACCAGCTCGGCTTCGCTGTAGTGGGCGTAGGCGCAGATGATGACACGATCCCCCACCTTGGCCTTGTGCGCTGCGGCGCCGTTCACCGAGATCATCCGCGAACCTTCCTCGCCACGGATGGCGTAGGTAGTGAAGCGTTCGCCGTTGTCGACGTTGTAGATCTGGATCTGTTCGTATTCACGGATCCCTGACAGGTCCAGCCATTCACCATCGATGGCGCAGGAGCCTTCGTAGTCGAGCACCGCGTGAGTGACTTCGGCGCGATGCAGCTTGGCCTTGAGCATGATGGCGTGCATGAATTTTTCCTTTGGTCGGGTCCGAACGGCGGGCAGTCTGCCTGAAGGCTGCCGAGGCGGCAATAACACCGCAGGCCCCTTGTGGGAGTGAGCCTGCTCGCGACAGCGGTGGGTCAGTTGACCGATAGGCTGGCTGACGGATTGCTATCGCGAGCAAGCTCGCTCCCACAGGGTTTTGTGATGCTTAGGCGGGCGTGTCGAGATCCAGGTGCAGGTTGTCGATCAACCGCGTAGTGCCCAGGAAGGCCGCTACCAGAATCACCAGGTCACGGTCCTCGCTCAATGCCGGGCGCAAGGTCTTGGCGTGACGGATCTCCAGGTAATCGGAACGCAGGCCGGCCGCTTCGAGCTGCTTGAGCTGCTCGTCGATCAGCGCCGGGAAATCTCGTCGGCCCTGTTTGATGGCCTCGGCGATCTGGCTCAGGACGCGATAGACCACGGGCGCGACGGCACGTTGGTCCGGGCTGAGGAAGCCGTTGCGCGAGGACAGCGCCAGGCCGTCCTCGGCGCGCACGGTCGGTTCGCCGATGATCTGGATCGGCATGTTCAGGTCATGGACCAGTGCGCGAATCACCGCCAGTTGCTGGAAGTCCTTCTGGCCGAACACCGCCAGGTCGGGCTGGACCATGTTGAACAGTTTGCTGACCACCGTCGCCACGCCCTCGAAATGCCCCGGGCGGCTGGCGCCGCACAGGCCTTCGGACAATTGCGGGACGCTGACCCGGGTCTGCCCGGCCATGCCGTCGGGGTACATCTCTTCGACGCTGGGAGCGAACAACAGATGGCAGCCGGCCTGGAGCAGTTTCTCCTGGTCGGCCGCCAGGGTGCGGGGGTATTTGTCCAGGTCTTCGCCAGCACCGAATTGCAGTGGGTTGACGAAGATGCTCGCCACCACGAAGTCGGCCCGTTGCGCGGCCTTGGTGATCAGCGCCACGTGACCACTGTGCAGGTTGCCCATGGTCGGCACGAAGGCGATGCGTTTGCCTTCGCCGCGGGCACGGGCCACGGCGGCCCGCAGTTCGCGTACGGTTTTGACGGTATTCATGCAGAAAACCCGTGTTCGGCGCCCGGGAAGGTCACGGCCTTGACCTCAGCGACATAGGCACTCAGGGCGCCCTGGATAGACGTTTGCCCTGCCATGAAGTTTTTCACGAACTTGGGTGCGCGACCGGTGATCGACAGCCCGAGCATGTCGTGCAGCACCAGTACCTGGCCATCGGTGGCGTGGCCGGCGCCGATTCCGATCACCGGGATCTTCACCGCCTGGGTGATTTCTTCCGCCAGCTCGCTGGGCACGCATTCGAGCAGCAACATCGCCGCGCCAGCCTGCTCCAGTGCAATCGCATCGGCGCGCATCTGCCGCGCCTGGTTCTCATTGCGGCCCTGGACCTTATAGCCACCGAGGATGTTCACCGCTTGTGGGGTCAGGCCCAGGTGCGCGCACACCGGGATGCCTCGCTCGGCCAGCAGCCGAATCGAATCGGCCAGCCACAACGCGCCTTCGACCTTGACCATGTGGGCACCGGCCTGCATCAGCATGGCGCTGTTGGTCATGGTTTGTTCAAGGGTGGCATAGGCCATGAATGGCAGGTCGGCGAGAATCAGCGCATCGGTGTTACCGCGTTTGACGGCGGCCACATGGTAGGCCATCTCGGCGGTGGTCACCGGCAGCGTGCTGTCGTGACCTTGCAGCACCATGCCGAGGGAATCGCCCACCAGCAACACTTCGACACCAGCCTCATTGCAGGCGTGGGCGAAGGTTGCGTCATAGCAGGTCAGCATGGCGATTTTCTCACCTTTTTGCTTGAGACCTTGCAGCGTGGTCAGGGTAATAGCTGGCATGAAAAAGTCCTCATTAGGCGCTCTTGAGCTACTGCGAGTAACGCGCATGAATCGTCATCTATACAGGCGCACCCTCTATGTGTGGTGCTTGTAAGGCCTGGATTGCGCCCTTTAAACGCCGCGTTGGCGGCATCGGGACGCCTATAGTCGTGAGGAGCACTCGGGAAGTCAATTGGATGTGTTACCGCCGGGTGTTACCGGGGTTACTGATGCGTTTCAGCGTAGAGGCGTGTCTCGGATCTGACTGCCGGGTCCCTGATCCCGTGGGAACGAGCTTGCTCGCGATGGCGGTGTGTCAGTCACCCTGGATGCTGGATGTGCCGACGCTATCGCGAGCAAGCTCGCTCCCACAGGGGGGCTTTGTCAGATAGGCGGCAGGCGTTCCAGACCAACGAATGGGCACGCCGCGAGCAGATCCTTGAGCAAGCGCCCATCGGCCAGGCGCAGGTCGGCGGGTGCCAACTCGGCCAGTGGGTACAGCACGAAGGCTCGGGCCTGCATGTGGTAGTGAGGGACCTTGAGGCGAGACTCGTCGATCAGGCGATCGCCAAACAGCAGGATATCCAGGTCCAGGGTGCGTGGGCCCCAGCGTTCCAGGCGTTCGCGACCTTGTCCGGTTTCGATGGCTTGCAGCGCATCGAGCAGGTCCAGCGGTGCCAGGCGGCTGTCCAGCACCGCCACCGCATTGGTGTAGCGCGGCTGGCCGGGCAGCAGGGAATCGCTTTGATAAAACGCCGAGACCCCCACCAGTTGGGTATCGGGCAATTGCGCCAGCGCCTGGATGGCACTGCGCAATTGTTCGGCGGGTTCGGCCAGGTTGCTGCCCATGCCGATGTAGATGCGTTCCATCGATTACTCGCCCGATGCGCTCGGTACACCGGCACGCTTGCGCTTGGCACCGCTGCTGCGGCGGCGCTTGCGCGGGCCGCTGGCGCCGTCATCCTTGCCGCTGAGCTCGCGAATCATGTCGCGGCGCTCGCTGTCGTTGGCGTCCTGGTAATCGGTCCACCATTCACCCAGGCCATCGGTCTGCTCGCCCGCGCTTTCACGCAGCAGCAGGAAGTCGTAGCCGGCGCGGAAACGAGGGTTGTCCAGCAGCAGGTCGGCACGCTTGCCGCTGCGCCGTGGCAGGCGTTCCTGCATGTCCCAGATCTCGCGGATCGGCATCGTGAAGCGTTTTGGAATGGCGATGCGCTGGCACTGTTCGGCAATCAGCTCGTGGGCGGCTTCCTGCATCGCCGGGATCGGCGGCATGCCACGCTCTTGCAGGCGCAGCACCCGAGCCGGCAGGGCAGGCCAGAGCAAGGCGGCGAACAGGAACGCAGGCGTCACCGGCTTGTTCTGCTTGATGCGCAGGTCGGTGTTGATCAGTGCTTCGCTGATCAAGGTGTGGGTGTAGGTCGGGTTGTGCTCCAGGGCCTCGGCGCTGGCGGGGAACAGCGGATCGAACAACTGCAGGTCCACCAGCATCTCGAAGGTGTCTGCGGCGTTGCCCGACAGGAACAGCTTGAGCACTTCCTCGAACAGGCGCGCCGAAGGGATTTCCCGCAGCATCGGCGCCAGTTCACGAATCGGCAAGGCGCTGTGTTTTTCGATGCCGAAATCCAGCTTGGCGGCGAAACGCACGGCCCGCAGCATGCGCACAGGGTCTTCCTGATAGCGCTGCTTGGGGTCGCCGATCAGGCGGATCAGGCGATTGCGAATGTCGTGTACGCCGTTGGCGTAATCGAGGATGCGTTCGCTGACGGGATCGTAATACAGGGCGTTGATGGTGAAGTCGCGGCGTTGCGCGTCTTCTTCCAGAGTGCCGTAGACGTTATCGCGCAGGATGCGCCCGCTTTCGTTACGGGAAGACTGGTTGCTGTCTTCTTCTTCATCGTTTTGCGGGTGATTGGCGCGGAAGGTCGCCACTTCGATGATTTCGCGACCGAAGTGGATATGGACCAGTTTGAAGCGCCGGCCAATGATCCGCGCGTTGCGAAATTCGGCCCGTATCTGTTCCGGCGTGGCGCTGGTGGCGACGTCGAAATCCTTTGGGGTGATGTTGAGCAGCATGTCGCGCACGCAGCCACCGACCAGGTAAGCCTGGTAACCGGCGTTCTGCAAACGTTCGACGATGTTCACCGCATAACGGCTGAACTGGGCCTTTTGCAGTGAATGCTGGCCGCTGTTGAGCACTTCAGGCGTGCTGCGAATGTGTTGCGTACGACGCAAGGGAGAACGGAATGACTGGAACAGCTTCTTCAGCATGGGATGCACTGTTTGAAGGAATATTCGGCCAAAAACGAAGAATGGCCGCATGATGGGCCGAGATTCTAGCATTTAGTCGAGGGATGGTGTAGGACGGAGCGGTTTTGAGCTTCAAGCGACAAGCTTTGTAGGCTGCGGGGAGGCGGAACGACAGAAACCACAAGGGGAGCCGAAGCTCCCCCAGAATTAGTTACGTGCTCTGTTTTTATTATTGGTTTTGGGCTTCTTGTTTTTGTTGAGTGCCCGCGTCACGAGGTTTTCCCTTCGTGACCCTCCCAATCGGGAGCCAAGAGCAAACGGATTGCTTTGGTCGCTGTGTTGCAGTGATCAATCGATCCAACCAGTTCAGGCACCTGTCTTGAGACAGTTTTTATTGTTCTCGGCCTGGTTGTGGGGCAAGCCCCAAATACAACGCCTCTCCAAAAGAATCAGTTAGCTGCGCCTCTCGCCGTCTTGTTTTTATTGTGCGTGAGTCGATTCGTCTTATTTTTATTGTCTTTTGCATTGCTTGTTATTGTTCTTGTACCAAAGCTATAGCAGGGTGCGTGCCAACTTTTGCGAGGGCCAGCGAAACCGGGGGTTCCAGGGTTATAACCATTTTTCCGAGGCGAAAAAAAGCCGGGGTTTCGTTACCGTAAACCCCGGCTTCTGTTACGTGAAAAAGCTGAGGTAACAGTTTTTTCACATTCGGCGGTGTTACCCCCACACCTCAGCTTTCGCTGGTCGCTCCGGTCTTGCGCCGTGGAATCCCCAGGCGCTGGCGCCGTTCCCACAGGCACTTGCGGCTTACGCCCAGTTTGCGTGCCAGTTCGGTCTCGGTCATGTGGTCCTGGTGCTCCAGGACGAAGTGTTGGAAGTAGTCCTCCAGGGACAGGTCTTCGGTGGGCTCGTGGCTGGTGTTGTTGGCAGCGCCGCCCTGTTGCGGGGCCAGGCCGATGAATTCTTCGTCGTCCAGGTCGCTCAGTTCGATGTCGATGCCCAGCAGGTCGGCAGAGATTTCCGGGCTCTCGCACAGGATCACCGCCCGCTCGACCGCGTTTTCCAGCTCGCGAACGTTACCCGGCCAGGCGTAATGACGGATGGCCTGTTCGGCGTCCGGGGCGAACTTGAGATCGGTGCGGTTGACCCGCGCGCTCTGGCGAGCCAGGAATGCCTGGGCGATTTCATTGACGTCCGCGCCACGTTCGCGCAGGGCGGGCAGCTTCAAGGCGATCACGTGCAAGCGGTAATACAAGTCTTCGCGGAACTGGCCGATCTTCGCCAGGCTCTTGAGGTCACGGTGGGTGGCCGCGATCAGGCGGACATCGACCTTTTGCGACTGCACCGAGCCGACGCGGCGGATTTCGCCTTCCTGAAGCACCCGCAGCAACCGCGCCTGGGCTTCCAGTGGCAGTTCGCCGATTTCATCGAGGAACAGCGTGCCGCCGTCCGCCGCTTCCACCAAGCCTGCGCGCCCGGCGCTGGCGCCGGTGAACGCACCTTTTTCGTGGCCGAACAGTTCGGACTCGATCAGGCTTTCCGGGATCGCCGCGCAGTTCACCGAAATCATCGGTGCCTTGGCCCGGCGTGACAGGTTGTGCAGGGCCCGGGCTACCAGCTCCTTGCCGGTACCGGACTCGCCCTGGATCAGGACATTGGAGTCGGTCGGGGCCACTTTGCGGATCTTGCTGTACAGGTCCTGCATGGGCGGGCAGGAACCGATGATGCCAATTTCGCCATTATTGTTACTGGCGCCGGCTTTCGTCGAGGCACTGGCCTTGCCGGCGGGTTCCGCCGGGTTGCTGGTCGCCGCCTGTCGGTCGCGCAGGATGCGGGCCACGGCCTGGAGCATCTCATCGTGGTCGAACGGTTTGGCGATGTAGTCCACCGCACCCATTTTCATGGAGTCGACCGCCGAGCGCAGGCTGGCGTAACTGGTCATGATCAGCACGGGTGTGCCCTGGCCGAGCTTGATCAGCTCGGTACCCGGGGCGCCAGGCAGGCGCAGGTCGCTGACGATCAGGTCAAATGTTGGAATGCTGAAACGTTCTTGTGCTTCCTGCACTGAACCGGCTTCGCTGACCTGGTACTGATTGCGTTCCAGCAGGCGGCGCAAGGCGGAGCGGATAATTGTTTCGTCTTCGACGATCAAAATGTGCGGCATTGATTCGATTCTCTCGACGGTCTCAGTTCACAGCGGACGTCGCTTCGACATGACGCGGCAAGGTCACCCGGATACGGGTGCCGCGTTGGCTTTGTACATCGGCCGGGCTGTCGATGGTGATTTGTCCATAATGCTCTTCAACGATGGAATAGACCAGTGCGAGGCCCAGACCGGTGCCTTCGCCAGGATCCTTGGTGGTGAAGAAAGGTTCGAACAATCGGTCCATGATGTTCTGTGGGATACCGCTGCCTTCGTCTTCGACGATCAGGTCGACCGTGTGTTCGAAGGCTTCACTCTTGACCCGCACCGCGCTGCCGGCCGGTGAGGCGTCCCGCGCGTTGGATAGCAGGTTGATCAACACCTGGGCGAGCCGCTGGGGGTCGCCGTCGACCCAGTGATCCGGATCGCACAGGTTGAAAAACTGCACTTCGAAGTTGCGTCGGTTGAGCGCCAGCAGACCAATGGCATCCTGGGCGACTTCGGCCAGACAGACGGGCTCGTCATTGTGCTGGTGACCGCCGGCATGGGCGAAGCTCATCAGCGACTGGACGATCCGCGACACACGCTTGGTCTGTTCGAGGATCTGGCCGCTGATTTCCGTCAGTTCGCCGTCGTCCTCGCGTTCTTCGCGCAGGTTCTGCGCCAGGCAAGCGATGCCAGTGATCGGGTTGCCGATTTCGTGGGCCACCCCGGCGGCCAACCGGCCGATGCTTGCCAGTCGTTCGGAGTGGACCAGTTTGTCTTCGAGCATCTGGGTATCGGTCAGGTCTTCCACCAGCAGCACCAGGCCGCTGTTACCGGGTGCCAACGGCTCGTCGATCGCGGCCTTGTGCAGGTTCAGCCAACGGGTCTGGCCGTCGAGGGCCAGGTGCTGTTTGTGCAAGTGCTCGTCCGGCAGGTCGATGAAACCTTGCAATAAGCCTTTCCACGGCTCGCCCAGGGTGCTCAGGCGTGAACCGACCACGCGCTGGGCGGCGATCCCGGTGAGTTCTTCCATGGCTTTGTTCCACATCAGGATTTCCTGGTCCTTGGCCAGGGAACACACGCCCATTGGTAGTTCCTGCAGGGTCTGGCGATGGTAACGGCGCAAGGCGTCCAGTTCGGCGGCCAGGCCCGTGAGGCGCGAGTGGTAATCCTCGAGGCGGCTCTCGATGAAGTGGATGTCTTCGGTGACGTAGTTTTCGCCGCCGGCCTTGTAGGGCAGGAACGTCTCGACCATGTCCTGGGCCACGCTGGGGCCCATCAGGCCGGACAGGTTGGCTTCGATCCGGTCCCGCAGCCGACGCAGGGCATACGGGCGACGTTCATCGAAAGGCAGGTAGAGGTCTCGCAGGGCCTGTTCGACTTCCTTTTGCGCGGCCTTGGCGCCCAAGGGCTTGGCCAGTTGCGTGGCGAATTCCTGGGGCGAGGCGGCGTGCAGTTCGCGACGCTGCGGGCGGCGGACATTGTCCACCGCGCAAGCTTCGGCGGCGCTGGCCTCTTCGCTGCTGGCGTTGGTGAACAGCGAGATCAGGGTGAACATCAGCACGTTCGCCGCCAGGGAGGCGATGGCCGCCATATGCCAACTGGTGTCGTCGAGCACGTAGATCATGTTCAGCAGCGGAATATAGAAGCCCTGCAGGTTGCCCATCAGCGGCAACAGCATCGCGACCAGCCACACCAGGATCCCTGCCAGCAGGCCGGCGATGAAGCCGCGGCGGTTGGCAGTCGGCCAATACAGCACCGACAGTACCCCGGGCAGGAACTGCAAGGTGGCCACGAAGGCGACGATGCCCAGGTTGGCCAGGTCCTGCCCCTCGCCCAGCATCAGGTAGAAGCCGTAGCCGGCCATGATGATGGCGACGATCAGCGCCCGCCGTGTCCACTTCAGCCAGCGGTAGATATTGCCTTCGGCCGGTGGCTGGTAGAGCGGCAGCACCAGGTGGTTGAGGGCCATGCCCGACAATGCCAGCGTGGTGACGATGATCAAGCCGCTGGCCGCCGACAGGCCGCCGACATACGCCAGCAACGCCAGGGCCTTGCTGTTGGCGGCGATGCCGATGCCCAGGGTGAAATATTCCGGATTGGTACTGGCGCCCAGCTTCAAGCCGGCCCAGAGGATCAGCGGTACCGCCAGGCTCATCAGCAGCAGGAACAGCGGCAGGCCCCAACTGGCGCTGACCAGCGAGCGCGGGTTGAGGTTTTCGGTAAACGTCATGTGGTACATGTGCGGCATCACGATGGCCGATGCGAAGAACACCAGCAACAGCGTGCGCCATGGGCCTTCCTGCAACGGTGTGTGCAGGGCGGCGAGGGCCGTCTGGTTCTGCAACAGCCAAATTTCCAGCTGTTGCGGGCCATCGAACACGCCATACAGGGCATAGAGACCGACACCACCGATGGCGATCAGCTTGATCACCGATTCGAAAGCGATGGCGAACACCAGGCCTTCGTGTTTCTCCCGCGTGGCGATGTGTCGGGAACCGAAGAAAATCGTGAACAGGATGATCAGTACGCAGAAGCTCAGCGCCACCCGGTGCTGCACCGGCTCGCGGGTCAGGATGCTGATGGAGTCGGCCACGGCCTGGATCTGCAGGGCCAGCAGCGGCAATACCCCGACCAGCATGAAGATCGTGGTCAGCGCGCCGGCCCAGGTGCTGCGAAAACGAAAGGCGAACAGGTCGGCCAGCGACGACAGTTGGTAGGTGCGGGTGATTTTCAGGATCGGGTAGAGCAACACCGGCGCCAGCAGGAACGCCCCTGACACCCCCAGGTAACTGGAGAGGAAACCATAGCCGTACTGGTAGGCCAGCCCGACCGTGCCATAGAACGCCCATGCGCTGGCATAGACACCCAGCGACAGGGTGTAGGTCAGCGGGTGGCGGATGATCGCCCGGGGGATCATGCCTCGTTCGCTGATCCAGGCTACGCCGAACAGCACTGCCAGGTAGGCGGCGCTGATCAGGACCATCTGGGTCAGGCTAAAGCTCATCGGCATCTTTTTGGCTCTGCAGGATGAAGGTCACGACAATCAGGATCAGCCAGAGCAGATACGGCCGATACCAGGCACCCGTGGCATCGATCCACCAATCCATGATGGCCGGGGAGAACAGATAAATCCCCACTACCAGGAGCAGGACCAAGCGATAGATATACATCCCGGCCTCTCTAATTTATGCGCGTGCCCAAAAAACGTGCGGCGATGGTAACGGATGGGCGCCAAGCTGCAAGGGCCGTCAACGTATTTGCGCTTCGGGCAGGCTCAGTGTGCGCGGGATCTTGCCTGCATCCCAGTGGCGAATGCCCCAAGCCAGCAGTTCCCGTGGGCTGGCGTCGACCAGTTCGAGGCCCGGTTGCTGGCCCAGTGCGCGCAACGCCCGTAACAGCAATGGCGTGGCCTGATCGGCCGCCAGGGGCGGTGAGCGGTAGGATTTACCGAGCTTGTGCCCGTCGGGTTGGGTGATCAGCGGCACGTGCAGGTAACGCGGTTGCGGCAACCCGAGCAGTTCTTGCAGATAGAGCTGGCGCGGTGTGGAGTCCAGGAGGTCGGCGCCGCGCACGATATCGGTCACCCCTTGCCAGGCATCGTCCAGGACCACGGCCAATTGATAGGCGTAGAGCCCGTCGCGGCGGCGGATCACGAAGTCGCCGACCTCACGGCCCAGGTGCTGGCGGAACTCGCCCTGGACCCGGTCGGTGAAATGGTACTCAAGCTCGGGGACGCGCAGACGGATGGCGGCGTCCTCGGTGCCGTGCCCGGCATTGCGGCACAACCCTGGATAAATGCCCTGGTACGCTTCCAGTTGTTTGCGCGAACAGGTACAGGCGTAGGCCAGGCCTTGGCTGAACAATCGGTTGATGACCTGATCATAGGCGTCATGGCGTTCGCTCTGGCGAACCATCTCGCCGTCCCATTCGAACCCGTAGCTTTCCAGTGCCTTGAGAATCGCCGCTTGCGCGCCCGGTTCTTCCCGGGGCGGATCGAGGTCTTCCATGCGCAGCAACCAACGCCCGCCCATGGCGCGGGCATCCAGGTACGACGCCAGTGCGGCGACCAGTGAGCCGAAGTGCAAGTGGCCGCTGGGGGTGGGGGCGAAGCGTCCGATGTAGGCAGTCATAGGGCGAATGTTACTGGGTCCGGGCGGTGGGCATGCAATCTCGACAACAAAGCATATCCCCTGTGGGAGCGAGCAGGTTTTTCAGACTTGGAGAAAATATCGGAAACAAAAAACGGAGCGTATGAACGCTCCGTTTCGGTGACAGCGCCGGCGATTACTTGCCGACCTGTTTTTCCTTGATTTCCGCCAGGGTCTTGCAGTCGATGCACAGATCGGCCGTCGGGCGGGCTTCCAGGCGGCGAATGCCGATCTCGATGCCGCAGGACTCGCACCAACCGTATTCTTCGTCTTCGATTAGCTGCAGGGTCTTGTCGATTTTCTTGATGAGCTTGCGCTCGCGATCACGGGCACGCAGCTCGAGGCTGAACTCTTCTTCCTGGCTGGCACGGTCGGCCGGGTCGGGGAAGTTGGCCGCTTCGTCTTTCATGTGATCCACGGTGCGGTCGACTTCCTGCATCAAATCCTGTTTCCACTTGTTCAGGATCTTGGTGAAGTGCGCGCGCATGGGGGCGCCCATGTACTCTTCGCCAGCTTGCGGGACGTAAGGCTCAAACCCGCTGAGCGACTGATTTTGATTTTGCTTTGCTTGGGTGGGCATGAATGGACCGCCTCTACTCTTGTAATCCACTACGCAGGATTGCTCCATCACCGACACCTGCCGGCCCTGCGGCTGCAAGCGGGCGAACTTACCAGATCAAATCGGGCCGCGCTACTCCCGGTTGTCGAGCCTGCGGCGGCCGGGGCTTGTAAAACATGGCCGGGTTCGCTTCGGTGGGGATTTAAACCTGCTCAATGCTTGATTCTAGTCAAGCCTGGGCCAATCGCGGGAGTCATTTCCTGCAATCCACGGGCTCAGACCATTTGTGGTTCGCACCTGTTCCCGCAGTTGTTTCTGACTTGGCTGGAGAGTTGGGTAGAATCGGTTCTTTTTTCCCCTGAAGGAAGGCCAATGGCTCAGCCCTACAGTGCGCGCAGCCGCGCCATCGAACCTTTCCATGTGATGGCGTTGCTGGCCCGTGCCAACGAACTGCAGGCCGCCGGGCATGACGTCATCCACCTGGAGATCGGCGAGCCGGACTTCACCACCGCCGAGCCAATCATCCAGGCTGGCCAGGCCGCGCTGGCGGCTGGCAAGACCCGTTACACCGCGGCCCGTGGCATTCCAGAACTGCGCGAGGCCATCGCCGGTTTCTACGGCCAGCGTTATGGGGTGGAGATTGACCCCCGGCGCATCCTCGTGACCCCGGGCGGGTCCGGCGCGTTGCTGCTGGCCAGCGCTTTGCTGGTGGACCCAGGCAAGCATTGGCTGCTGGCCGACCCCGGTTATCCGTGCAACCGTCATTTCCTGCGCCTGGTCGAAGGGGCGGCGCAATTGGTGCCGGTGGGGCCCGAGGTGCGTTACCAATTGACGCCAGACCTGGTGAACCGCCATTGGGACCAGGACAGCGTCGGTGCGTTGGTGGCCTCACCGGCCAACCCGACCGGGACGATTCTCACCCGGGACGAATTGGCTGGGCTATCCAAGGTCATCAAGGGCCATAACGGCCATCTGGTGGTGGACGAGATCTATCATGGCCTGACCTACGGCACCGACGCCGCCAGCGTGCTGGAAGTCGATGACGATGCCTTTGTCCTTAACAGTTTTTCCAAGTATTTCGGCATGACCGGCTGGCGACTTGGCTGGCTGGTGGCCCCTTCGGCGGCTGTCGGCGAGCTGGAAAAGCTCGCGCAGAACCTCTACATCAGTGCGCCGAGCATGGCCCAGTACGCCGCCCTGGCCTGTTTCGAGCCGGCGACCATCGAGATCTTCGAGCAGCGGCGGGCCGAGTTTGCGCGGCGCCGTGACTTTCTACTGCCGGCCTTGCGTGAATTGGGCTTCGGTATTGCGGTGGAGCCGGAAGGGGCGTTTTACCTCTATGCCGACATCAGTGCGTTCGGCGGCGATGCCTTTGCGTTCTGCCAGCACTTCCTGGAAACCGAACACGTGGCCTTCACGCCGGGCCTGGATTTCGGTCGCCATCAGGCCGGTCACCACGTGCGCTTCGCCTACACCCAGAGCCTGCCGCGGCTGGAGGAAGCGGTGGCACGAATCGAACGTGGACTACGGAGCTGGCAAGGCTGATGCAATTTTCCCCTGCGTTGGAAGAAGGTCGCCTGATTCGACGTTACAAGCGTTTTCTCGCCGATATCGAGACCGTTCATGGCGAACTGCTCACTATTCACTGCCCTAACACCGGCTCGATGCTCAATTGCATGGCTGAAGGCGCGCGTGTCTGGTTCAGTCGCTCCAGCGATCCCAAGCGCAAGTTGCCCGGCACCTGGGAAATTGGCGAAACCCCTCAAGGGCGGCTTGCCTGCATCAATACCGCGCGGGCCAACGCGTTGATCGAAGAAGCCTTGCGCGCCGGGGTCATCAGCGAACTGAACGGGTTTACCGGGCTCAAGCGTGAAGTGGCTTATGGGGTGGAAAACAGCCGTATCGATTTTCGCCTGGACTACGACCACGGCTCGGCCTGGGTCGAAGTCAAAAGTGTCACGCTGGGGTTCGATGGCACGAATGTGGCGGCGTTTCCCGATGCGGTGACCCTGCGCGGGGCCAAGCACCTGAGGGAGCTCGCCTGCCTGGCCCGGGACGGTGTGCGGGCGGTGCAGTTGTATTGTGTGAACCTGAGCGGCATCGAAGCGGTGCGCCCGGCACAGGAAATCGACCCGGTATACGCCGCTGCGCTGCGTGATGCGGTGGCGGCGGGTGTGGAGGTGCTGGCCTACGGGGTCACGCTGACGCCCGAGCAGATGTGGGTGGATCGCGGGTTGCCGGTGCTGCTAGAGCTCGACCCAGATGCCTTGCTCGTCCTCCCGGCTGTCTAGGGCAGCGAGGAACTGACCGGCGCAGGGGCCCGCCACGCATTCGCCGCTTTCTATCAGGAACAGCGCGCCGTGGGTGGCGCACTGGATCAGGCTGGCGCTGGGGTCGAGGAACTGGTCCGGTTGCCATTCCAGTGGCACGCCCCGGTGCGGGCAGCGGTTGAGATAGGCATAGACCTGGCCGGCGCGTCGCACGGCCAGTACTTTGCGCCCATCGAGGTCGAAACCGCGACTGCCGTTGTCGGGCAGTTCGACGGCGGTACAAAGAAACTTCATGTGTGTCTCTATATGTCTGACGGAGTGAGACTCTGTGGGAGCGAGCTTGCTCGCTCCCACATGGGCTTCATGTAGCAAAAGATCCGCCCTTGACGGTCAAATGAAAACAATTATCAAATGGCGCCTCCTTCGCAGGTGATTGAGGATACTTGGCCCGGCCCGGTCCTGCGAAAAACTTCTTTGAGGAAGCTGCCCGATGCGCCTGAACATCCGCGTTGTTGCGCTCTGTGTTGCACTGTTGGTCAACCAGGGGACCAGCGCGGCTGAATCGCCGCAACGTTGGGTCAGCGCCGGCGGCGCCGTGTCGGAGTGGGTCAGTGTGCTGGGGGGCGAGTCGAAACTGGTGGGTGTGGACACCACCAGCCAGCATCCTGAATCCTTGCGAGCCTTGCCCAGTGTTGGCTATCAGCGACAGCTGTCGGCGGAGGGCGTGCTGAGCCTGCGTCCGCAGATCCTGGTGGGCACCGAGGAAATGGGGCCACCGCCCGTGTTGGCGCAAATTCGCAGCGCCGGTGTGCAGGTCGAACTGTTCTCGGCCACACCAGACTTGCCGGCCCTGCAGGGCAATCTGCGGCACCTGGGACAGTTGCTGGGGGCTGAGGCCGAGGCGGCGCGGTTGTTCGACCTTTATCAAAAGCAACTCATTCAGCAACAGGCCCGGGTGGCCGAGGCCCAGCGCAAGCAAAAGGCCCCTGGTGTATTGCTGTTGGTGGGCAGTTCCGGCGGCAAGCCACTGGTCGCCGGTAAGGGGACTTCGGCTGATTGGCTGTTACAGCAGGCCGGCGGTCATAACTTGGCGACCCACAGCGGCTACAAGTCTTTTTCCGTGGAAACCCTGGCCAGCCTGAATCCGCAAGTGCTGGTCTTTGCTGACCGTGCCTTGAGCGGTGAAGAAGCGCGTGTGGCGCTGTTCAGGGAAAACCCGATTCTTTCCTCGACCCAGGCCGCCAGGGATGGGCGCGTCATTGAGCTTGATCCGACGCTGTTGGTAGGCGGATTGGGCCCGCGGTTGCCACAAAGCCTGGTGATACTGACGGCGGGCTTCTATCCGGCTGCGTCGGCCACGGCGCCATGACCTCGTTGGTCAAGCCACGCACCTTGTTCATTGGCCTGGGCCTGCTGTGTCTGCTGGCAACCTGGCTGTCCCTGGCCCTGGGGCCGGTGAGCTTGCCGTTGCTCGACACCTTGCGCGCCGCCCTGCGCCTGCTGGGCTTGCCGGTGGCGGCCGATGGCCTGGAGCAGGCCGAACTGATCCTCGGCCAGATCCGTTTGCCACGTACCTTGCTGGGGGTGGCGGTGGGCGGGGTGTTGGCGTTGTCCGGTGTGGCGATGCAAGGACTGTTTCGCAACCCACTGGCGGACCCGGGGTTGGTGGGCGTGTCCAGCGGTGCGGCACTGGGTGCCGCGTTCGCCATTGTCGGTGGCTCGGCGCTGGGTGGGTTGCCCGAAGCCTTTGGTCCCTACGTGTTGTCGTTGTGTGCATTCCTTGGCGGGCTCGGCGTTACGGCGCTGGTCTATCGTTTCGGGCGACGCAACGGCCAGACCCATGTCGCGACGATGCTCCTGGCCGGTATTGCCCTGACCGCGCTATCCGGTTCGGCCGTCGGTCTGTTCACCTACCTGGCGGATGACGCGACCCTGCGCACCCTGACGTTCTGGAACCTGGGCAGTCTCAACGGCGCCAGCTATGCGCGGTTGTGGCCGCTGTTGCTGGTCAGTGCCGCAGTGGCGCTCTGGCTGCCACGCAGGGCCAGGGCACTCAATGCGCTGTTGCTAGGGGAGTCCGAGGCTGCCCACCTGGGCGTTAACGTCGAAAGCCTCAAGCGTGAACTGGTGTTTTGTACGGCCTTGGGGGTTGGCGCGGCGGTGGCGGCTGCGGGCATGATCGGCTTCGTCGGGCTGGTAGTGCCGCATCTGGTGCGGCTGGTGGCCGGCCCCGATCACCGTGTGTTGCTGCCTGCTTCGGTGTTGGCGGGCGCAAGCCTGCTATTGTTCGCCGATCTGGTGGCGCGCCTGGCACTGGCCCCTGCGGAATTGCCGATCGGCATTGTCACGGCCTTCATCGGCGCGCCGTTCTTCCTTTATCTATTGGTGCGAGGGCGCGCCTGATGCTGCGAGCGCAGAACCTGCACATTCAACGTGGCCGCAAGACGGTGCTGGCGGACGTCGATCTCGCGCTCAACCCTGGTGAAGTACTCGGAGTGCTTGGGCCCAACGGCGCAGGTAAAAGTACTTTGCTGGCGGGCCTGTGCGGCGAACTGCGCCCGGCCCAGGGGCAGGTCTGGCTCGATGATCGGCCACTGGCCCAGTGGCAGGGGGCGGAGCGCGCCCGGCGCCTGGCAGTCTTGCCGCAGTCCTCGACCCTGGATTTCGCCTTCCGTGTCGAGGAAGTCGTCGGCATGGGGCGCCTGCCGCACCAGAGTGGTCGAGTGCGCGACGAGCAAATCGTCGCCTCGGCGCTGCAAGTGGCAGACGCTGCGCATCTGCACGGTCGCAGTTACCTGGCGTTGTCCGGCGGCGAACGTCAGCGGGTGCATCTGGCGCGGGTGTTGGTGCAGTTGTGGCCAGGTGAAACGGGGCAAACCCTGTTGCTGGATGAGCCGACCTCGATGCTCGATCCGCTGCATCAGCACACCATCCTCCAGGCGGTACGTGAGTTCGCCAGTCGCGGCGTTGCCGTGTTGGTGATCCTGCATGACCTGAACCTGGCGGCGCGTTACTGTGATCGCCTGTTGCTGCTCGCGTCCGGTCGGCCAGTGGCCCTGGACACGCCCCGGCACGTGCTGCGCCCGGAACCGCTCAAGGCGGTGTTTGGCCTGGACGTGCTGGTGCAAGACCATCCGGAGCGCGGGCATCCATTGATCATTGCCCGCTGAGGGCGCCCTGGAGGATATGGACGTGCGCCTGCTTCTGATTCTGGCATTGAGTGTACTGACGGCGTGTCAGAGCATCGCACCGCCTCCACTCGGCGGACGAATCCGTGATTTGCACAATGGCCAGGCCGTGACACCCCAGGTATTGGTCGAACGCTTGGCAATGGCGCCTCGGATGGTGGTGGGGGAGCGGCACGACAATCGCGATCACCACGCACTGCAGGTCTGGCTGCTCCAGGCCCTGGCCGGGCAGCGGGCCCAGGGCAGCCTGTTGCTGGAAATGCTCACCCCCGCCCAGCAACCACGTGTTGATTCGGTCCGCCAGTTACCCACCTTGCCGAAAGACCTGCCCGGCGCACTGGACTGGTCGCCGGGCTGGGATTGGAGCTTGTATGGCCCCGTCGTCGAGTTTGCCCTGGCGCAACGTTATCCGTTGCTGGCCGCCAATCTGGACGCCGCCGAGATCCAGCGTTTCTATCGACAAGCCCCCAGCTTGATGGGCACTCGCTCCAATGCAGCCACTGTGAAGGATGAGTTGTTGGGGCAAATCCGTGAATCCCACTGCGGTTTGCTGCCCGAGTCGCAAATGCCGGCGATGCTGGCCGTGCAGCAGCAGCGTGACCGGCGCATGGCCGAACGCTTGTTGCAAGCGCCGACACCGGCACTGTTGTTCGCCGGTGCCTGGCATGCGCGCAAGGATGTTGGTGTGCCGATGCATGCGTTGGATCTTGGCGCCAGTGAGGCACCCATCGTCTTGATGCTGGCCGAGGAGGGCAGCGAGGTGACGTCGGCCATGGCGGATTACGTGTGGTACACGCCGGCCGTGCCGCCACAGGATTACTGCGCGCAGATGCGCGAGCACGCCGGGAAGTGATTTTCTACAGGCAAAAAAAGACCCGGCAAAAGCCGGGTCAAATAACCGTGATTAGCCTGATGAGGAGATATCTGAGAGTCCGAACCAAGGGCTGTTCAAATATCGACCAGTCTCGCGACCGGATGTGCTAATCATAGCGATTCTCATTACCATGTCAAACATTGTTTTACGATTCACCGAAATAACCGCGCGACCAGGGTTCGCGCTGGAAACGAAAGGGGCGTCAGGTCTTATGGCGCATTGAAATGGCGTCCAGCTGTTTATTCAGGGCTTCTTTGCGCTCGGCGGGGATGTCATTCCAATGCACATCCATCAACGCGCCCTCGATGGCGTACAGCAACACCTTGGAGGCCCGGAAGCCCCGAGTGCGTACGGCGCGATAGGCGTCCACCGCGCCAAGCCGGCGTAGATCCGAGGCACTGTGAATGCCCACGGCGTGCAGCCACTGGGCTGATGTCTTGCCCAGATTTTTCAGATGTTGCAGTTCATCATTCATCGAGCCTCCTTGCGAATGGCCGATTGGTGCAGTGGGCAAGCTTCTGAGCAGTGTAGCGGTCAGTAGGAAAAGCGTGATTGTTTGGTCGGATTCGACGCAAAAGCTTCTAATGCATTACGCACGATGGGGTGGGAAAAGGCTGCAAACTACATGCTCCAGCGCAAGCGGGGGCGCTGGAGGTCCGTTTCAGTCTGTGGCAGTTCCGCTTGCTGGCCGACCCGCTTCAAACAGGTTCAGCGAGTGCGGTAGCGCAACCGGGTGCCGAAGTTCATCGACATCAGGATCTCGTCCGCAGACAGCTCTGGCGGGAAGTAGGCGCCGGATATCTGCGCATGGGCCAGGCTCGCGCCTTCCAGTGACGACTTGCGAAAATCGATGCCGCGCAAATCGGCGGAGCGGAAATAGGCATCGCTGAAGTCAATGTCGTCCGCGTTCAGCTCCCGCAGATCAAGCCCTCGAAAATCGCCGCCGCGCATGTCGACCGGACCTTGTGGGCGTTCGCTGTTGAACCCGGCGATATCATCTTTGCGCAGCAAGGCATAAAGCGGGGTAGTGAGAAGTTTGGGAAGGCTCATTTCATATCACCTGTTGGTTTTATGACGCCAGTATAGTGCCACTATTTGGCGGCCGTGAAGCCGGACATCGCTTCACGGCCGAAATAGTGATCTAGAGGCCTGGCAGGCGCTGGCGGATCTGCGCGACCACGACGTCGAGCGTACCGCTTTCGTTGGTTTGGACCCGTTTGCTGCAGAGAATTTCCGCCGGGGTCAGGGCTTCACGGCTGGCCTGTTGGGCGGCAATGACCGCCAGATTCGCATCGGAGGGGTCTTTCTGGTCGGCCTGACGTTGTGCCAGGCGACTTTCGATGACCGCTTGCGGCGCATTGCAGTCGAGGATCAGGAACGGAGCACCGGTGGCTTCGGCGATTTTCGCTGCTGCGTCGCGTTGATCGCGCTTGAGGTAAGTGGCATCGATCACCACCGGGAATCCGGCGCGCAGGATCACCGCGGCGATTTCATGCAGGCGGGCGTAGGTAGCGCTGCTGGCGTCGCTGCTGTAAATGCCGGCCTGTGGATCGTTGGGTACTTGTTGCTGGCCGAACAGCCGCTTGCGCTCCACGTCCGAGCGCAGGCGAATGGCGCCCAGCGCCTCTACCAGGCGCATCGCGACATGGCTTTTGCCGACGGCCGAAACACCGTGGGTGATGGCCAGGAAAGGCGAAGGAATGGTGCTGTAGCTTTCGGCCAGGTTGGCGTAGTTGCGGTACTGGCGCAGGGTGGTGGCGCGCTGTACCGGATCGGCTTCGGCCGGCATGCTGAACAGCGCGACTTTGGCCCGGACCAGGGCACGATAGGCTTTATAGAAGTTCAGCAGCTCCAGGCCCTGGTAGTCACCGGTCAGTTCCAGGTACTGGCTGACGAAGCGCCGTGCCAGCGATTTCAGACCGCGGTCCTCCAGGTCCATCGCCAGGAACGCGGTGTCGGCATAGACGTCGGTGAAGCGGAACGGCTCGTTGAACTCGATGCAGTCGAAAATCACCACCTTGCCGTCGATCACGGTGGCGTTGCCCAGGTGGATATCACCGTGGCATTCGCGGATGAAGCCTTCGGCCTTGCGTTGGGTGAACAGCGGCTTGAGGCGTTCGAAACTGCTTTCGGCCCAGGCTTGCAGGGCTTCGAGTTGCAACAGGTCGGCCTTGTCGTTGAGGAACGGGCGGATCTGTTCAAAGTTCTGCAGCACCGGTGCCATCACGCTTTGCGGGGTGCCGGCGTCGTTTTCGGCGGGCACCCTGGGCGTGGCGAGGTGGAATTGGGCGATCTGCGCGGCCATCTCGTCGATGTGCGCGGTGGTCAGTTCGCCGTTGGCTTGCAGCGTGCTGAGCAGCTCGCTCTGCGGGAACTGACGCATCTTCAGGGCGTACTCGATGGCCGGGCCGTCGCCACCCAGCTGCGGCGCTTCGGCGTTGCCGGTAATTGGCAGGACGTCCAGGTACAGGTCCTGGGTCAGGCGCTGGTTGAGGCGCAACTCCTCACCACAGAAGTGCTTGCGCGCCTCGAGGCTGGTGAAGTCGAGGAAGCCGAAGTTGACCGGTTTTTTGAATTTGTAGGCGTATGGCCCAGTGAGCAATACCCAGGAAATGTGGGTCTCGATGACCTGGAACCCTTCGACGGGATGCGGGTAGAGGGCCGGGTTTTGCAGGGCAGCGATCAGGGATTGGCTCACGGGCGGTCCTTCATAGACTGGAAAAATTCAGGCCGTCATTATGGCCGCAAGCCGCGCTAACGCAAACCGCGTGGAGGGCTCATGTTGAACCCCGACAAAGTGCGTATAATCCGCCGCCATGACTCGTACCCGATCCCCCCGTACCCCCAAGAAACCACCCGCCAGCCGCCTGCGGCCCTGGCTGGGCTGGGCCCTTAAACTCAGCCTGGTGGGCCTCGTCGTGCTCGCCGGTTTTGCGGTCTATCTCGATGCCGTGGTCCAGGAGAAGTTCTCCGGCAAGCGCTGGACCATTCCGGCGAAGGTCTATGCCCGGCCGTTGGAGCTGTTCGTCGGACAAAAGCTGAGCAAGGATGATTTTCTGACCGAGCTCGATGCCTTGGGTTATCGCCGTGAAAGCGTGGCCAATGGTCCGGGCGCGGCCTCGGTCAATGGCAATACCATCGACCTCAATACCCGTGGCTTCCAGTTCTATGAGGGCATGGAGCAGGCACAACCGGTGCGGGTGCGTTTTTCCGGCGATTATGTCGCTGCGCTGACCGGCGCCAATAACGCAAGCCTGTCGGTGGTGCGTCTTGAGCCGCTGCTCATTGGTGGCCTGTACCCCAAGAACCTCGAAGACCGGATCCTGATCAAGATCGACCAGGTGCCGCCGTTCCTGCTCGATACGCTGATCGCCGTCGAAGACCGCGACTTCTACCATCACTTCGGCGTCTCGCCCAAGTCGATTGCCCGGGCCGTCTGGGTCAATACCTCCTCGGGCCACATGCGCCAGGGCGGTAGCACGCTGACCCAACAGTTGGTCAAGAACTTCTACCTGACCAACGAACGCAGCCTGACCCGCAAGCTCACCGAAGCCATGATGGCGTTGTTGCTGGAGCTGCACTACGACAAGCAGGAGATCCTGGAGGCGTACCTCAACGAGGTATTTATCGGCCAGGACGGTCAACGGGCGGTGCACGGTTTCGGCCTCGCCAGCCAGTTCTTCTTCAGCCAGCCGCTGTCCGAGCTCAAGTTGCATCAGGTGGCGTTGTTGGTGGGCATGGTCAAGGGACCGTCTTCCTATAACCCGCGTCGTAATCCGGAACGCGCCCTCGAGCGGCGCAACCTGGTGCTCGACCTGCTGCAACAACAGGGTGTGGCGACGGCCGAGCAAGTCGAAGCGGCGAAAAAGATGCCGTTAGGCGTGACCAAGCGTGGCAGCCTGGCAGACAGTTCGTTCCCCGGTTTCATGGACCTGGTCAAGCGTCAACTGCGGGAAGACTACCGCGACGAAGACTTGACCGAAGAAGGCCTGCGTATCTTCACCAGTTTCGACCCGATCCTGCAGATGAAGGCCGAAGCCTCGGTCGAGGACACCTTCAAGCGACTGGGTGGGCGCAAGGGCGCCGACGAAGTCGAAGCGGCCATGGTGGTGACCAACCCGGAAACCGGCGAAGTCCAGGCCATGATCGGCAGCCGGCAGGCCAGTTTCGCCGGTTTCAACCGGGCGCTGGATGCGGTGCGCCCGATTGGCTCGCTGATCAAGCCGGCGGTGTACCTCACCGCCCTGGAAAAGCCGAGCCAATACACGTTGACCAGCTGGCTGTCGGACGAGACGTTCTCGGTCAAGGGGGCCGATGGCCAGGTCTGGAAACCGCAGAACTATGATCGACGCTCCCACGGCACGGTGTTCCTGTACCAGGGGCTGGCGCATTCCTACAACCTGTCGACGGCTCGCCTCGGACTTGAGGTCGGCGTCCCGAACGTACTCAAGACCTTGGCGCGCCTGGGGGTGAGTCGCGAATTCCCGGCGTTCCCGTCGATGTTGTTGGGGGCCGGTGGCCTTACGCCGATCGAAGTGGCGGCCATGTACCAGACGCTGGCCAACGGTGGTTTCAATACGCCGATGCGCGGGATCCGCAGTGTGCTGACCGCCGATGGCGAGCCGCTCAAGCGTTATCCGTTCCAGATTCAGCAGCGTTTCGATCCGGCCTCCATTTACCTGATCCAGAGCGCGATGCAGCGGGTCATGCGTGAAGGCACCGGCAGTTCGGTCTATAACGTGCTGCCCCGGACCCTGACCCTGGCGGGCAAGACCGGTACCAGTAACGACTCGCGCGACAGTTGGTTCGCCGGCTTCAGCCAGGACCTGCTGGCGGTGGTCTGGCTCGGACGTGATGACAACGGCAAGACCCCATTCACCGGTGCCACTGGCGCGCTGCAGGTCTGGACCAGTTTCATGCGCAAGGCCGACCCGCTGCCGCTGGACATGCCGCAACCGGACAACATCGTCCAGGCGTGGGTCGATTCGCGCACGGGGCAAGGCTCCGATGCCAATTGCCCGGGCGCTGTGCAGATGCCGTATATTCGCGGCAGCGAACCGCCACCTGGTGCTGCCTGTGGCGGCACGAATCCCGCCGAATCGGTGATGGATTGGGTCAAGGACTGGATGAATTAAGCAAAGAGGGTTTCAAGTGAACAAGTGGTTGATTCCAGCGGTAACAGCCGTGGCTTTGCTCAGTGGTTGTTCTACCGTACAACGTGGTTCGATTCCGGTCGTTGACTCCGGCACCGCTGTTTCCAACAGTGAGCGGGTCTCGGCCAACGGCGGTTTCCGTCAGACGACAGTGAAGCGGCCGGTGCAGGGCCAGGTCCAGGCAATCCCGCAGGGCGACACCGGTGTCGTCGTGATGGTGCCAGGTGGCGGCGCGACGACCTCGGCGCCGATCAGCAGCACGCCGATCACGCCGGGCCCGATCACCCCCGGGCCAATCGAAACCTCGCCGATCGATCAGGGCAGCTACAGCATGCCTTCGACGCCGAGCAGCATTCCGTCGGCAGGAGCCGGTGGTCTGTCCGCCGATGAGCAGCTCGACGGTCCGGTCCTGGCCCTGCTGACCACCGCGCAACAGCAACAGGCCGGCGGTGACCTCAACGGTGCGTCTTCCAGCCTGGAGCGCGCCCAGCGTGTCGCGCCGCGCGAACCCCAGGTGCTTTATCGCCTGGCCCAGGTGCGCATGGCCCAGGGCGACGCACCGCAAGCCGAACAGCTGGCCCGTCGTGGCCTGACATTCTCCAGTGGTCGTCCGGCACTTCAGGCCAGCCTGTGGGAATTGATCGCCCAGGCCCGTGAGAAACAGGGCGATTCCGCTGGCGCGGCATTGGCCCGTCAGAAGGCCAAGGTTTCGCTCTGATGGATACGCGTTTTCCTCGGATCGCCGATCAGTTGCTGTTGATCGAGCGGGAACTGCGGGTCCAGGGCTGGTGGAGCGATGTGTCGCCTTCGGCGCAGGCGCTGGCCAGCGTCGAGCCGTTCGCGGTCGACACCCTGGACTTCGAGCAATGGCTGCAATGGATCTTCCTGCCCAGGATGAAAACTATCCTGGAAAACGACCTGCCGCTGCCCAACGCCTCGGGCATCCTTGCCATGGCCGAGATGGTCTATGCCCAGCGGCCAGGGCAGGGCATCGAGTTGCAGCGGCTGCTGGCGCAGTTCGATCAGTTGATCAGCAACGCCGGCTGACCGGCGTTACTGACAGTTCTCCTCGATTTGCTTGCGGGTCTCGTCGATCCGCAGGCGCCGTTCCTCATCGGTGAGGCGGCGCATTTCCCCCTCCACGTCTTCACGTACCCTGGGATTGTTCTGCAATTGCGCCAGGTTGGTCCGCGCCTGTTCGCAGAACGCCTTTAGTTGGGCTTCCTGCTCGGCAATCTGTTTCTTGACCTGTTGGTCGATGGCCTTTTGGTCGCCAATGACTCCGCCAGACGGCGGTGCCGCCGGTTTGGCGGGCGGCGGGGCGGACTTGATCACCGTCGTGGCCTCCGTGCCTTCCGGCGGCTGGGCGCCGAAGTGGGTAACGCCCTGGGCGTCCACCCATTTGTAGACCTGGCCGGCCATGCACATCGGGCTCAGGCCAACCAGCAGGCTGGCCGTCAAGAAGATCATTCGCATGCTGTTTCCTTGTCATGGGTTGCGCAATTGAAGCTAACACAGTTGCCGTTTAAAGGTTTTTTCTTGCGTTCTCATGCGCTTACTTCGAATAAAACACATAGACGACTTGACTTGAAGGAGGCGAAACAGAAGAATCCAAAGTCCGCTGTAGAGGGACTGCCAGAAGCAGACCCACTCAGCAGATCATGAGGCGCACATCCGCGCCGACCTGTTACACCCGCAACGCGTTACCTCGCGCTGGGTGGGAAAGGCCCGCAACACTTGGGACGATCCCAATACTTGCTCAGTCAGTGCTGACGTAGTCGGCGACCACCGTCGCTCATGCTCTGCCGAGAAGTAAACCTATTAAGACCCGTCCCTTTCTTGTGGGTCGGTATTCTGGCGTTTTAGAGGTGAACAACGTGGAGCTTTTATCTGGCGGTGAGATGCTCGTCCGCTTTTTGCGTGACGAAGGCGTCAAATATATCTACGGGTACCCCGGTGGTGCTCTTCTTCATGTCTATGATGCCCTGTTCAAAGAACCGGAAGTGACCCACATCCTGGTTCGTCACGAGCAGGCGGCCACCCATATGGCTGACGGCTATGCCCGTGCCACCGGCAAGGCCGGCGTGGTACTGGTGACTTCCGGTCCAGGCGCCACGAACGCCATCACCGGTATCGCTACCGCGTACATGGACTCCATCCCGATGGTGATCATTTCCGGCCAGGTGCCCAGCACCATGGTGGGGACCGATGCATTCCAGGAAACCGACATGATCGGTATCTCCCGGCCGATCGTGAAGCACAGCTTCATGATCAAGCACGCATCGGAAATCCCGGAAGTCATGAAGAAGGCCTTCTACCTGGCTGAATCCGGTCGTCCTGGCCCGGTTGTGGTCGATGTCCCGAAAGACATGACCAACCCGGCCGAGAAGTTCGAATACATCTTCCCGAAAAAAGCCAAGCTGCGTTCCTACAGCCCGGCCGTACGCGGCCACTCCGGACAAATCCGCAAGGCAGCCGAAATGCTCCTGGCGGCCAAGCGCCCGGTGCTGTACTCCGGTGGTGGCGTGATCCTCGGCGGTGGCTCCGCGCCGCTGACTGAACTGGCAAAAATGCTCAACCTGCCGGTCACCAATACGCTGATGGGCCTGGGCGCGTTCCCTGGCACCGACCGTCAGTTCATCGGTATGCTCGGCATGCACGGCAGCTACACCGCCAACCTGGCGATGCACCACGCCGATGTCATCCTGGCGGTTGGCGCACGTTTCGACGACCGCGTTATCAATGGGCCGGCGAAATTCTGCCCGAACGCCAAGATCATCCACATCGACATCGACCCGGCGTCCATCTCCAAGACCATCAAGGCAGACGTGCCGATTGTCGGTCCTGTAGAGAGCGTGCTGACCGAAATGGTCGCCATCCTCAAGGAAATCGGCGAGGTTCCAAACAAGGAGTCCGTGGCCAGTTGGTGGAAGCAGGTCGATGAATGGCGCGGCGATCGTGGCCTGTTCCCTTATGACAAGGGTGACGGCAGTGTGATCAAGCCGCAGACCGTGATCGAAACCCTGTGCGAAGTGACCAAGGGCGATGCCTTTGTGACCTCCGACGTGGGCCAGCACCAGATGTTCGCTGCGCAGTACTACAAGTTCGACAAGCCCAATCGCTGGATCAACTCCGGCGGCCTGGGCACCATGGGCTTCGGTTTCCCGGCGGCCATGGGCATCAAGTTGAGCTTTCCAGAGGCTGATGTCGCCTGCGTCACCGGCGAGGGCAGCATCCAGATGAACATCCAGGAACTGTCCACCTGCCTGCAATACGGTTTGCCGGTGAAGATCGTGATCCTGAACAACGGTGTGTTGGGGATGGTTCGCCAGTGGCAGGACATGAGCTACGGCAGCCGTCACTCGCACTCGTACATGGAATCGTTGCCTGATTTCGTCAAGCTGGCGGAGGCCTACGGTCACGTTGGCGTGCGCATCACCGAATCGAAGGATTTGAAGTCGAAGATGGAGGAAGCGTTCGCCATGAAGGATCGCCTGGTGGTGATCGATATTGCGGTCGACACCAGCGAGCACGTCTACCCGATGCAGATCAAAGACGGCTCCATGCGCGATATGTGGCTGAGCAAGACGGAGCGTACCTAATCATGCGACACATTATTTCCTTGCTTCTGGAAAACGAACCGGGTGCGCTGTCTCGTGTTGTAGGCCTGTTCTCGCAGCGCAACTACAACATTGAAAGCCTGACCGTGGCGCCAACCGAAGACCCGACCCTGTCGCGTCTGACGCTGACCACCGTGGGGCACGATGAAATCATCGAGCAGATCACCAAGAACCTGAACAAGCTGATCGAGGTGGTCAAGCTGGTGGACCTGTCGGAAAGCGCTCACATCGAGCGTGAACTGATGCTGGTCAAGGTCAAGGCCACCGGCGCCCAGCGCGCCGAGATCAAGCGTACTACCGATATTTATCGTGGGCAGATCGTCGATGTCAGCGCCAGCGTCTATACCGTTCAGTTGACCGGTACCAGCGACAAGCTCGACAGCTTCATTCAATCGATCGGCACTGCCTCGATTCTGGAAACCGTACGCAGTGGCGTCACCGGGATTGCCCGTGGCGACAAAGTACTGAGCATCTAAACCAAATTAGCGAATGGCCTGAACGGCCGGATATAGGGGAAATTCATGAAAGTTTTCTACGATAAAGACTGCGACCTGTCGATCATCCAGGGCAAGAAAGTCGCCATCATCGGCTACGGTTCCCAAGGTCACGCCCAGGCGTGCAACCTGAAAGATTCCGGCGTTGACGTGACTGTCGGCCTGCGCAAAGGCTCGGCCACCGTTGCCAAGGCAGAAGCCCATGGCCTGAAAGTGGCTGACGTGGCTTCCGCCGTTGCCGCTGCCGACCTAGTCATGATCCTGACGCCGGACGAGTTCCAGGGCGCTCTGTATCGCGACGAAATCGAACCGAACATCAAGAAAGGCGCGACCCTGGCCTTCTCCCACGGTTTCTCGATCCATTACAACCAGGTCGTGCCGCGTGCCGACCTCGACGTGATCATGATCGCGCCGAAGGCCCCGGGCCACACCGTGCGTTCCGAGTTCGTGAAAGGCGGCGGTATCCCTGACCTGATCGCGATCTACCAGGACGCTTCGGGCAATGCCAAGAACGTGGCCCTGTCCTACGCCGCTGGCGTGGGTGGCGGTCGTACCGGCATCATCGAAACCACGTTCAAGGACGAGACCGAAACCGACCTGTTCGGCGAGCAAGCCGTTCTGTGTGGCGGTACCGTCGAACTGGTCAAGGCCGGTTTTGAAACCCTGGTCGAAGCGGGCTACGCGCCGGAAATGGCTTACTTCGAGTGCCTGCACGAACTGAAGCTGATCGTTGACCTCATGTACGAAGGCGGTATCGCCAACATGAACTACTCGATCTCCAACAACGCCGAGTACGGCGAGTACGTGACCGGTCCGGAAGTGATCAACGCCGAATCCCGTCAGGCCATGCGCAACGCCCTGAAACGTATCCAGGACGGCGAATACGCCAAGATGTTCATCAGCGAAGGCGCCACCGGCTATCCTTCGATGACCGCCAAGCGTCGCAACAACGCTGCGCACGGTATCGAAATCATCGGCGAGCAACTGCGTTCGATGATGCCGTGGATCAGCGCCAACAAGATCGTCGACAAAGCCAAGAACTAAGTCGCGAACTTGAGTCGAAAAACGCGGCCTTGGCCGCGTTTTTTCGTTTGGGCGGTGGCTTCTGGTATAAAGCTGCATCGTTTGCGGTCGAACCGTCGTCCCAGACATCTGTCGAATTTTTTCACACCGTTGCAAGGTATTGTCCATGAGCGAACGTCCCGACGAGCCAAACCAGGCTCCTGACGCCGAAAGCCTGCTACCCATCGATGAACACGTCGAAGAAGGCCATGACGCTGAAGGCCGTAAGGTCCGGCATCGTGGCATCTATCTATTGCCGAACCTGTTCACCACCGCGAACCTGTTCGCCGGTTTCTATTCCATCATCAACTCCATGAGTGCCCAGGCTGCCTTGAGCGCTGGGGATGGCGCAGGGGCGAGTCGTTACTTCGCGTTCGCCGCCATTGCGATCTTCGTCGCCATGGTGCTCGATGGTCTGGACGGGCGCGTGGCCCGCATGACCAATACCCAGAGTGCGTTTGGCGCTGAGTATGATTCACTGTCCGACATGGTCGCCTTTGGCGTGGCTCCCGCCTTGCTGGCGTTCGGCTGGGCGCTGGGAGACATGGGCAAGGTCGGCTGGATGGTTGCCTTTATCTATGTGGCGGGGGCGGCGTTGCGCCTGGCGCGTTTCAACACCCAGGTTGGCAAGGCTGACAAACGTTACTTCATCGGCCTGGCCAGTCCGGCCGCGGCGGGTGTCGTGGCAGGTGTCGTCTGGGCATTCAGCGACTACGGCATCCAGGGGTCGAAAATGTCGTTCCTGGTGGCGTTGCTGGTTGCGGCGGCCGGGATGTTGATGGTCAGCAACATCAAATACAACAGCTTCAAGGAGCTCGACCTGAAGGGGCGTGTGCCATTCGTGGCGATTCTGGCGGTGGTGCTGGTGTTCGCAGTGGTGTTCAGTGATCCACCGCGTATCCTGTTGTTGGTTTTCCTGGGCTATGCCGCTTCCGGACCGGTGCAATACTTGTTGCGTCTTCGCCGACGCTAAACGTTGCCTTAATGTAATTTCCCCCATACTCCGCAGTCTATTGGTGCACCTGCCCTCCAATACTGCGGAGTTGTCATGCTGATCAAGATCCCCAAGTCGTCCGACTGCCGTGAATCGGACGTCACGCCCGAATCCCTCTATCTATCCCGTCGGCAAATGCTCGGTGCGTCCCTGGCTGGTCTCGCCGTCAGCGGCTTGCCTCAATGGGCCAGTGCTGCCGATGCGGCGCGTTATGCCGATGTCGAGCCCGGCAAGGCGCCGTCCTGGTTTGCCGAGAAACTGCCCTCAGTCCAATGGGGCGTGGTCACCGTCAAGAATGAGCCCATCACGCCGTTCAAGGACGCAACCCACTACAACAACTTCTATGAATTCGGAACTGACAAGGGAGACCCGGCAGCCAATGCAGGATCGTTGAAGACCGAGCCCTGGAGCGTGGTCGTGGACGGGGAGGTGGGCAAGCCGGGACGCTACGGGTTGGAAGACTTCATGAAGCCTTATCAACTGGAAGAGCGCATCTATCGATTGCGCTGTGTCGAGGCTTGGTCGATGGTCATTCCGTGGATTGGCTTCCCCATCTCTGCCTTGCTCAAGCAGGTCGAACCGACCTCCAAGGCCAAGTACATCCGTTTCGAAACCCTGCAGGATCCCAAGGTCATGCCGGGGCAGCGTTCAGGTTTCGCCTTGATCGACTGGCCGTATGTCGAAGGCTTGCGATTGGATGAGGCCATGAACCCGTTGGCCATTCTGGCGGTGGGAATGTACGGGCGGGAGTTGCCGAACCAGAACGGCGCGCCGCTGCGGTTGGTGGTCCCATGGAAATACGGTTTCAAAAGTGTGAAGTCCATCGTGCGTATCAGTCTGGTGAGTGAGCAGCCGAAGACGACTTGGCAGAGCATTGCGTCTGACGAATACGGTTTTTATGCCAACGTCAATCCGACGGTCGATCACCCGCGGTGGACCCAGGCGCATGAGCGTCGTTTACCGAGCGGGCTGTTCAGTCCCAATGTCCGCGATACGTTGATGTTCAACGGCTATCAGGATGAAGTCGCTTCTTTATATGCAGGGATGGACCTGAGGAAGGACTACTGATGCGTTTTCCAGTCTGGCGAGTCGGCGTCTTCATCGCGGCGGCGATCTGGCCCTTGTTCTGGCTTTACGAGGCCTTGATGAACTCGCTGGGTCCTGACCCGGGCAAGGTGCTGGTGGATCGGCTCGGGTTAGGCACGTTGATCCTGTTGTTGATCACCTTGAGCATGACGCCGCTGCAAAAGCTGACGGGATGGGCGGGGTGGATTGCGGTCAGGCGGCAGTTGGGGTTGTGGTGCTTTGCTTATGTGGTGCTGCATTTGAGTGGGTATGCGGCGTTCATATTGGGCTTCGACTGGTCGCAGTTGGGCGTCGAGTTGAGCAAGCGGCCTTACATTATCGTCGGGGCGCTTGGGTTTCTCGGCCTGCTGGCGTTGGCGGTCACATCCAATCGCTACAGTCAGCGGCGGCTTGGCATGCGTTGGAAGAAATTGCATCGCCTGGTTTATCTGATCCTGGGGCTTGGGTTGCTGCATATGCTGTGGATCGTACGTGCAGATCTGAAGGAGTGGGCGATATACGCCTTTATAGGGGCTGTACTGTTGATGCTAAGAGTCCCGCCGGTTATGCGCCGGATCCCGCGTTTGCGGGGTAGGAAAGTCTCTTCTGCAACAAAAGCGTAATTAAGGGTTGACGGCAGATTCTGGAAGTCTATAATTCGCCCCACTTCCGGCGCAGTCGAAACGGAAAACTCCTTGAGATTCAATGAGTTAAGTAGGTTTCGAAGATGCAGGGCTTCAGTTCATCGAAGCCCGGAAGGAGCAGGTGGAGCGCTGTTGTTTGGCTCTATCGGCGGTTCGATCTTCTCGGTCGAAAGCGGTGAAAAAGAGGTGTTGACAGCAGCGAGTAACGCTGTAGAATTCGCCTCCCGCTAACGAGAGATCGGAAGCGCAAGTGGTTGAAGTTGTTGA
>NZ_FMXH01000010.1:0-20433 GCF_900103575.1 Pseudomonas sp. NFACC51
AGCGCTTTGGTTACTTTCGCGCTTTTTGTACGGACCGGACACATGGTTGACGGGTGTGCGGGGACATGGTTGACACTTTCCAGCGAGCCAATTTCGCCGGAAAGCCATCATGCCCTGGACTACGAGAGATGCCATGAGCCTGAAAGAAGAGTTCGTTGCCTTAGCACGGCAACCCGGCAGCAATAAACGTGAGCTGTGTCGAAGATTCGGTATCAGCCCGCAAACAGCCTACAAGTGGCTAGATCGCTACAAGGCGCATGGTCAGCCTGGTCTGCAAGAGAAATCTCGCAGACCCGCGACCAGCCCCAAACTGACGCAGGTCGCCATGGAGGCGCAAGTCGTGGCCCTTAGGCTGGCCCATCCGGCATGGGGCGGACGCACGATTAGCAGCCTGTTGGAAAAACGTATCGCCCCCAGCACCGTCACCAATGTCTTGCACCGGCACGGCCTGATCCAGCCCTCTCAGAGAGAGCAATCGGCAACGCTGAGATTTGAACACGACGCGCCTAATGATCTTTGGCAGATGGATTTCAAAGGGCATTTTGCGCTGCAACAAGGTCGGTGCCATCCCCTGACCCTGCTGGACGATCATTCTCGGTTCAGCCTAGCCATTGAGGCTTGTGACAACGAACGGGGAGCCACGGTGAAGGAGAGGATGATCGAGGTTTTCCAACGCTATGGCTTGCCGGCGCGTATCAACGTCGATAACGGCCCACCCTGGGGCTCGCCACGCAATCCGGGTGAAGTGACAGAGCTGAGTATCTGGCTGATTCGCCTGGGGATCCGGATCAGTTTCAGCCGTCCTCGCCATCCTCAAACCAATGGAAAGATCGAACGTTTCCACCGCTCGCTCAAAGCAGAAGTGCTGGATGGGCGTCATTTTTCCACGCTAATGGACGCTCAATCGGCTTTTGATCGATGGCGTGAGGTTTATAACCTGCAGCGCCCCCATCAGGCGCTGGGCTACAAGGTGCCTATGGACCGCTATCGGAGCAGCCCCTGGGCGTATCCGCAGCAACTGTCAGAGTTTGAATATGGCCCGGATGATGTGTTGGCCAAGGTGTATCACAGTCGATTTCGCTTCCAGAAACGCTACTTCAGCATCGCCAAAGGACTGGTAGGACAGCACATCGCAATACGCCCTAACGCTGAAAGCGATGGCTTGTTTGACGTCTATTTCTGCCATCACTTCTTACGGACCTTCGACGTGAATAACCCTGACTACGGCGCATAATGTGTCCACTATGTCTCCGCACAGGTGTCAACCATGTGTCCGGTCCGTACACGCTTTTCGAAAGTGACCCGCCGTCAGGGCGGAACCCTAAGTAGCCGTTACCGCAGGAATGGATATGTACCCAGTCAACAAAATCCAGGCCGGCTGTCAGGCCGCCTCGTCCAAAAGCGCTATACCCGAACCCAACAGCCCCCCTCACTTTTCGATATTTCCAACACCCCCACCCGCAACGCTACTCTCCTGAAAACCTCACCACCCCCAAGGGATTTCATGGACAGAACCACCTTCAAGCCCCTCCTGCTCACCCTAGCCCTGATCAGCAGCCCCTCAATCGCCCAAGCAGCCACCACCCTGGTCTACTGCTCCGAAGCCAGCCCCGCCGGGTTCGACCCCAGCCAATACACCAGCGGCACCGACTTCGACGCCTCGGCCGAAACCGTCTTCAACCGTCTCACCCAATTCAAGCGCGGCGGCACCGAAGTCGAACCCGGGTTGGCCACCAGTTGGGACGTGTCGCCCGACGGCCTGGTCTACACCTTCCACCTGCGCGAAGGCGTAAAATTCCACACCACCGACTACTTCACCCCCAGCCGCGACTTCGACGCCGACGACGTGCTGTTCACCTTCCAGCGCCTGCTCGACCCACAGCACCCGTTCCGCCAGGCCTACCCCACCGAGTCGCCGTACTTCACCGACATGGGCCTGAACACCACGATCAAAAGCGTCGAGAAAATCGACGAGCACACCGTGCGCTTCAACCTGAACAATGTCGACGCGGCCTTCGTGCAGAACCTGGCGATGAGTTTTGCCTCTGTGCAGTCCGCCGAATACGCGGCGCAGTTGTTGAAGGAAGGCAAGGCCGGCGACCTCAACCAGAAACCCATCGGCACCGGGCCGTTCGTGTTCAAGCGCTACCAGAAGGACTCGCAGATCCGCTACGCCGGCAACACGACGTACTGGAAACCCGAGGACGTGAAACTCGACAACCTGATTTTTTCCATCACCCCGGACGCCGCCGTGCGCCTGCAAAAGCTCAAGCGCGGCGAATGCCAGGTCAGTGGTTACCCGCGCCCGGCCGACATCGAAGTGATGGAGCAAGACCCGAACCTGCAAGTGCTCAAGCAACCGGGGTTCAACCTGGGTTTCCTGGCCTACAACGTCACGCACCCGCCCCTGGATCAGCTCAAGGTCCGCCAGGCGCTGGACATGGCCATCGACAAGCCGGCGATCATCAAGGCCGTTTACCAGAGCGCCGGTCAACTGGCGCAGAATGCCTTGCCACCGGCCCAGTGGTCGTTCGACCCGAGCATCCAGGACGCGCCCCATGACGTGACCAAGGCCAAGGCGCTACTCAAGGAGGCCGGAGTTGCGCCCGGTACAACCATCGATTTATGGGCGATGACGGTGCAGCGCGCCTCCAACCCCAATGCGCGAATGTCTGCGCAGATGATCCAGCAGGACTGGGCCAATATCGGCATCAAAGCCAACATCGTCAGCTATGAATGGGGCGAATACATCAAGCGCGCAAAAAATGGCGAACATGACGCAATGATTTACGGCTGGACCGGCGACAACGGCGACCCGGACAACTGGCTGGGTGTGCTGTACAGCTGCGCGGCGGTCAAGGGCAGTAACTATGCCAAGTGGTGCGACCCGGCGTATGACCAACTGATCCAGCAGGCCAAAGTCTCGACCGACCGCCAGCAACGGATCGATTTATACCGGCAAGCGCAGAAAATCCTCAAGCAACAGGTGCCGATCACGCCCATCGCTAACTCCACGGTCTTCCAGCCAGTAAACAGGAAAGTGGTGGATTTCAAACTCAGCCCATTCGGTCTGACACCCTTCTACGGCGTGGGTTTGACGAAGTAACACCCGAGCCAAACCGGTGCGCCGCAGCTGCGCGACGCACCGACAAAGGGCGATTTTGGCGCCAAAAAAACACCCGCAAACGGTCAACTGCGTCAGAAGTTACACGAATGCGACATTAAGGTACGTTCGTGCCACTGTTTCAGACTTGCAACCGCTCTGGATCTTGCATTGGGTATGGGGCCTGCATAAGTATCCGCAGGACGACTCACGAGGTCGCCCTCAAATCCAAAAATGACAACAAATCATGAGGCCAACATGCTTAAACAAGCGGTCATTCCGTTTTTAGTCGGCGCGAGCTTATTAGCCAGCGCACCTTTCGCCCAAGCCGCGACTAACCTGGTGTTCTGCTCCGAAGGGAGCCCGGCCGGTTTTGACCCGGGTCAGTACACCACCGGAACCGACTTCGACGCCTCCGCAGAGACCATGTTCAACCGCCTGACCCAGTTCGAACGCGGCGGCACCGCTGTGATTCCTGGCCTGGCGACCAAGTGGGATATTTCCGACGACGGCCTGACCTACACCTTCCACCTGCGTGAAGGCGTCAAGTTCCACACCACCCCGTACTTCAAGCCGACCCGCGAATTCAACGCCGACGACGTGCTGTTCACCTTCAATCGCATGATCAACAAGGACGATCCGTTCCGTAAGGCGTACCCGACCGAATTCCCGTACTTCACCGACATGGGGATGGACACCAACATCACCCAGATCGATAAAGTCGACGACCACACCGTCAAGTTCACCCTCAAGGATGTCGACGCCGCGTTCATCCAGAACATGGCCATGAGCTTCGCCTCGATCCAGTCCGCCGAATACGCCGCCCAGTTGCTCAAGGAAGGCAAGGCCCCCGACATCAACCAGAAGCCGGTCGGCACTGGCCCGTTCGTGTTCAAGAGCTACCAGAAAGACTCCAACATCCGCTACACCGGGAACAAGGACTACTGGAAGCCTGACGACGTGAAGATCGACAACCTGATCTTCGCCATCACCACCGACCCGTCGGTGCGCATGCAGAAGCTGAAGAAGAACGAGTGTCAGATCACCCTCTTCCCACGTCCGGCCGACCTCAAGGCGCTGAAGGAAGACAAGGCACTGAAGATGCCTGACCAGGCTGGCTTCAACCTGGGCTACATCGCCTATAACGTGATGGACAAGATCAAGGGCAGCAACGAGCCGAACGTGCTGGCCAACCTGAAAGTCCGCCAGGCGCTGGACATGGCGGTCAACAAGCCACAGATCATCGACTCCGTCTACCAGGGCGCCGGCCAGCTGGCGGTCAACGCCATGCCGCCGACCCAATGGTCCTACGACACCACCATCAAGGACGCCAAGTACGACCCTGAGAAAGCCAAGGAGCTGCTCAAGGAGGCCGGCGTCAAGGAAGGCACCAACATCACCCTGTGGGCGATGCCGGTCCAGCGTCCGTACAACCCGAACGCCAAGCTGATGGCCGAGATGCTGCAGTCCGACTGGAAGAAAATCGGCCTGAACGTCAACATCGTCAGCTACGAATGGGGCGAGTACATCAAGCGCTCCAAGGGCGGCGAGAACCAGGCGATGATCATCGGCTGGAGCGGTGACAACGGTGACCCGGACAACTGGCTCAACGTGCTGTTCGGCTGCGACTCGCTGGCCGGCAACAACTTCTCCAAATGGTGCGACAAGAAATTCGACGGTCTGGTCAAGGAAGCCAAGCGCACCACCGATCAGTCCAAACGCACCGAACTGTACAAACAGGCACAACACGTCCTCAAGGATGCCGTGCCCATGACACCTATCGCTCACTCGACGGTGTATCAACCCATGCGCGCCAACGTGCAGGACTTCAAGATCAGCCCATTTGGCTTGAACTCCTTCTACGGCGTCAGCGTCAGCAAATAAGGTGACCCGTGGCGAGGGAGCTTGCTCCCGCTGGGCTGCGTAGCAAGCCCCTTTGCAAGCGCGATGGCAATGTACCCACAACGCCATCGCGAGCAGGACTCGCTCCCACGGCATGCCGTTGCTTTAAGCCAAGACTCAGGAAATCGCCTACATCCAAAAGCACTGCATACCACAGCAGTTGGTTTAGGACGTATCGCCTTTTCCCACAAGTCTTTCAGGCATTACGCATTTACCGCCTGGCCCACGACTCCTACCGTCGGGGCCTGGACGGCTTGCTGATCCTGCGGCATCGCGACGCAATGGAATGAGCTCAGTGTTCCGGGTCCCCGGAAGGACAGCGGTTCACTGTTAAAACACCCCGAACGAGAGAGGGAGCGTCATGCGCCATACCTTGGTTTTATCCGCATTGCTGGGCACCGGCCTGTTGGCCGCCACATCCGCAGCCCAGGCCGCTGGCGGCAGCCTGGTGTTCTGTTCCGAAGGCAGCCCTGCCGGTTTCGACACCGCGCAATACACCACGGCCACCGACAACGATGCCGCCGAACCGCTGTACAACCGCCTGGCCGAGTTTGAAAAAGGCGCGACCAATGTCGTCCCCGGCCTGGCAACCAGCTGGGACATTTCCGAAGACGGCTTGAAGTACACCTTCCACCTGCGCGAAGGGGTGAAATTTCACACCACCGACTACTTCACGCCGACCCGGGATTTCAACGCCGACGACGTCCTGTTCACCTTCAACCGCATGCTCGATCCGCAGCATCCGTTCCGCAAGGCCTACCCCACCGAGTTCCCGTACTTCAACGGCATGAGCCTGAACAAGAACATCGCCAAGGTGGAAGCGACCGGGCCGTTGACCGTGGTCATGACCCTCAACAGCGTGGACGCCGCGTTCATCCAGAACATCGCCATGAGTTTTGCCGCGATCCTCTCGGCCGAATACGCCGACCAACTGCTCAAGAACGGCAAGCCGAGCGACATCAACCAGAAGCCGATCGGCACCGGGCCGTTCGAGTTCAAGAGCTACCAGAAAGACTCCAACATCCGCTACGTCGCCAACCAGCAGTACTGGGCGCCGGAGCGGGTCAAGCTGAACAACCTGATCTTCTCCATCAACACCGACGCCTCGGTGCGGGTGCAGAAGCTCAAGGCCAACGAATGCCAGGTCACCCTGCATCCGCGTCCGGCCGACGTACCAGCCTTGAAGAACGACCCCAAGTTGCAACTGATCGAGAAGCCCGGTTTCAACCTCGGCTACATCGCCTATAACACCCGCCACAAGCCGTTCGACCAGGTCGAAGTGCGCCAGGCACTGGACATGGCGGTAAACAAGCAAGGCATTCTCAACGCCGTGTACCAGGGCGCGGGGCAACTGGCGCAGAACGCTATGCCGCCGACCCAATGGTCCTACGATGACACCATCAAGGACGCTCCCTACAACCCGGAAAAAGCCAAGGAATTGCTCAAGGCCGCCGGGGTCAAGGAAGGCACCGAAATCACCCTCTGGGCCATGCCCGTGCAGCGCCCGTACAACCCCAACGCCAAGTTGATGGCCGAGATGCTCCAGGCCGACTGGGCCAAGATCGGCCTGAAGGTGAAGATCGTCAGCTACGAATGGGGCGAGTACATCAAGCGCACCAAGAACGGCGAGCATGACGTCAGCCTGATCGGTTGGACCGGCGACAACGGTGATCCGGACAACTGGCTGGGCACGCTGTACAGCTGCGATGCCATTGGCGGCAACAACTACTCCATGTGGTGCGACCAGGATTACGACAAGCTGATCAAGCAGGCCAAGGTCGTCACCGACCGCGACCAGCGCACCGTGCTCTACAAACAGGCCCAGCAGTTGCTCAAGCAGCAAGTGCCGATCACCCCTGTTGCCCATTCGACGGTCAACCAGCCGCTGAGTGCCAAAGTCGAAGGGTTCAAAGTCAGCCCCTTCGGTCGCAATGTCTTTTCGGGCGTCAGCCTGAACCCATAACCGTTAGCCACACAGCGCGGGCTTCCTTTGGAAGCCCCGTGCCGACGTCTTGCCGCAATTCGCCGATCAGGCGCCAAGCAAACGTTTGCAAGCTGTGAATGAGTTGTAAACCGATAGCCGGATCACCCAAAAAGACCGGCATAAAAAAGCAAGAAAAGGAGCGTTACGGATGAAATTGAGCAGCACCGCGATACTGGCCTTGGCCATCAGCAGCGTTACCGCGACGGCGTATGCAGAGCAACAAAGCCAGGCTTTCGTACCGACCGAACTGGCAAGCACCAGCGCCCAATCCGAAGCCAAGGGTTTTCTCGATGGCCAAAGCCTGGGGGGCACCACGCGCAACTGGTACGCCAATGAACTCCTCAAGCGAGGTAACTTCAGCTATCAGAAGCACGGTGAGACACGCCCCACCGATCGCCGCATCAACTGGGTGCAAGGCACTATTGTCAACTACACCTCGGGGTTCACTCAGGGCACCGTAGGTTTCAGCACCGAAGTCGCGGCTTACAACGCGGTGGTACTGGACCGTAGCCGCAAAGACATTGCCAACGGCGGCAACCGTACGCTGGCGGAGAACAACGGTGATGCCGTGGATCAGTGGAGCAAACTGGGCCTGGCCAACATCAAGGCTCGTGTATCCAACACCACCCTGACCGCCGGACGCCAAAACTTCAGCACGCCAATTGTCGATGTCATCGGCAACCGCGCACTGCCCTCAAGCTTCGAAGGTGTGAGCCTGCATAGCGAAGAGTTCAGCAATCTGTCGTTCGATGCCGGCGTGTTTGATCGCGTATCGCCGCGTACCGAACAGAGCCTGTCGAAATTCCGCTCCGAGTACACCGACAACAAGGCCGAAACCGACAAGGTCAGCGTCGTCGGCCTGAACTATCAGCCGCTCGAGAGCCTGAAGACCAGCCTGTACGCCTCTAAGGTCGAAGACTTCTGGAACCAGTACTATTTCGGCGCCACCCACGAACTGGGAGACGCTTCAGTGTTAGCGTTGACCACCGGCTTGAACTATTACAAGACCGTGGACGAAGGCAAAAAAGAGATGGGTGAGATCGACAACGACACCTTCTCCCTGTCGCTGGGCCTGACCCATCAGGCCCATAGCCTGACCTTCTCCTACCAGGCCGTGAACGGTAACGAATACTTCGACTACCTGCACGAGACCAACGGCATCTACCTGGCCAACTCCCTGCTGTCTGACTTCAACGGCCCGAACGAAAAATCCTTCCAGATCGCCTACGGCATCAACATGGCGGAATACGGCGTACCGGGGCTGAAGTTCAACATTTACCGTGCTCGCGGTTGGGGCATCGACGGCACCCATTACACGGGTACCGCCTATGACGTTCGCGGCCTGGACGATGAGAATCACTACGAAACCGGCGTGGGCGCTTCCTACGCGGTACAGAGCGGTCCTTTGAAGGCCACGGCGATTCGTGCGACCTACACTGAGCACCGCTCCAGCCGCAACCAGCTCGACGGCAGCATCAACGAGTTCCGTCTGGTCACCACCATCCCGTTCAACATTCTCTAAACTGCCACCGGGCGGTCGACTCACAAGGTTGACCGCCCGGTCTTTTGCCATTGACCCGATTGCAGAGGATTGACGATGAACATGAACCCCCTACGCGCCGCCATCGCCGCCGCATTGCTGAGCGTCGCCGTTGGCGCCACGGCCAAACCCCTGGTGGTTTGCACAGAAGCCAGCCCGGAAGGCTTCGACATGGTCCAATACACGACTGCAGTCACCGCCGACGCCGTGGCGGAAACCATTTTCAATCGCCTGGCCGATTTCAAGCCCGGCACCACCGAAGTGATTCCGGCCCTGGCCGAATCCTGGGACATCAGTGACGATGGCCTGACGTACACCTTCCACCTGCGCAAGGGCGTCAAGTTCCACACCACCGAATACTTCAAGCCGACCCGCGACATGAACGCCGACGATGTGGTCTGGAGCTTCCAGCGCCAGCTGGACCCGAATCACCCGTGGCACAAACTGTCGAGCGTGGGCTTCCCTTACTTTGAGAGCATGGGCTTCAAGGAACTGCTCAAAAGCGTGGAGAAAGTCGACGAACACACGGTCAAGTTCAGCCTGACCCGCCGCGAAGCGCCGTTCCTGGCCGACATCGCCATGGCCTTCTCCTCGATCTACCCGGCCGAATACGCCGACCAGTTGCTCAAGGCCGGCAAGGCCGGCGATCTCAACAGCAAGCCAGTCGGCACCGGCCCGTTCGTCTTCCAGCGCTACAACAAGGACGCCCAGGTTCGCTTCAAGGCCAACCCGGACTACTTCCGTGGCAAGCCGCCAGCCGATGCGCTGGTATTGGCCATCGCCACCGACAACAACGTGCGCATGCAGAAACTCAAGACCAACGAGTGCCAGATCGCGCTGTACCCCAAGCCCGACGACATCCCCAGCATCAAGAAAGACCCGAACCTGAAGGTCACCGAGCTGGACGCGATGACCGTTTCCTACACGGCCCTGAACACCAGCCACAAATACATGAGCGACGTGCGGGTGCGCAAAGCCATCGACCTGGCCTTCGACAAGGAAGCCTACGTCAACGCGCTGTTCGGCAAGGGCAACGCCACCGTGGCGGTCAACCCGTACCCACCGACACTGCTGGGCTTCAACCACGATCTGAAGAATCCGACCCGCGATCTGGACAAAGCCCGCCAGTTGCTCAAGGAAGCCGGCGTGCCGGAAGGCACCGTGTTCACCCTGTTCACCCGCAACGGCGGCGGCCCGACCAACCCCAACCCGATGCTCGGCGCGCAGATGATGCAGGCGGACCTGGCCAAGGTCGGGATCAAGGTCGACATCCGCGTGATGGAATGGGGCGAAATGCTCAAGCGCGCGAAAAACGGCGAGCACGACATGGTCTCCGCCGGATGGGCGGGCGACAACGGCGACCCGGATAACTTCCTGACGCCTATGCTCAGTTGCGAGGCCGCCAAGAACGGCGAAAACTACGCGCGCTGGTGCAACGAGAAATTCCAGGCGCTGATCGACCAGGCCCGCGCCACCGTGAACCCCGAGGAGCGCGCGAAGCTCTATGAACAGGCCCAGGTGATTTTCAACCAGGACCAACCGTGGATCAGCATGGCCCACACCCGCATGTTCACGGCAATGCGCAACAACGTAGAGGGTTATGTGATTAGCCCGCTCACCACCAACAACTTCGCCACCACCCAGGTGAAGTAGATAAGAAAACGCCCGGCATCCTTTATCGAGGGCTGCCGGGCACGCCTAACCGGCTGATGAGGTACACCTGAAGATGTTTAGTTTTATTGCCCGCCGACTGGGATTGTTGATCCCCACGTTCTTCGGCATCACCTTGCTGACCTTCGCGTTGATTCGCATGATCCCCGGCGACCCCGTGGAAGTGATGATGGGCGAACGTCGGGTCGATCCCGAAATGCATGCTCAGGCAATGGAACGCCTTGGCCTCAATAAACCGCTGTATGCCCAGTACCTGGACTACATCGGCAAACTGGCCCAGGGCGATCTCGGCGAATCGCTGCGTACCCGTGAAAGCGTATGGACCGAGTTCAGCTCCCTGTTTCCCGCGACCCTGGAACTGTCCATGGCCGCCCTGTTGTTCGCCGGTATCCTGGGCCTGCTGGCCGGGGTGATCGCGGCACTCAAGCGAGGATCCCTGTTCGACCATGGGGTAATGGGCGTCTCCCTGGCGGGTTACTCGATGCCAATCTTCTGGTGGGGCCTGATCCTGATCATGTTCTTCTCGGTGTCCCTGGGCTGGACCCCGGTGTCCGGGCGGATCGACCTGCTCTACGACATCGAGCCGAAAACCGGCTTCATGCTGATCGACACGCTGTTGGCCGACGAGCCAGGAGCGTTCCTCGATGCCCTGCACCACCTGATCCTGCCGGCCATCGTGCTGGGCACCATTCCGCTGGCGGTGATCGCCCGCATGACCCGCTCCTCGATGCTCGAAGTGCTGCGCGAAGACTACATCCGCACCGCCAAGGCCAAAGGCCTGTCGCCGTCGCGCGTGGTGTTCGTGCATGGCCTGCGCAATGCGCTGATCCCGGTGCTGACCGTGGTCGGCCTGCAGGTCGGCACGCTGCTGGCCGGTGCGGTCCTGACCGAAACGATCTTCTCCTGGCCGGGCATCGGCAAGTGGCTGATCGAAGCCATCGGCGCCCGGGACTATCCCGTGGTGCAGAACGGCATCCTGTTAATCGCCTGCCTGGTGATTCTGGTCAACTTCGTCGTGGACATCCTCTACGGCTTTGCCAACCCACGCATCCGTCACCAGCGCTGAGATCAAAACCATGAGTACTCCAACTACCGCGGTAGCAGTCGATCAAAGCCTGCTGTACCCATCCCCGTACAAAGAATTCTGGCACGCGTTTTCCCGCAACAAGGGCGCCGTGGCCGGGTTGCTGTTCATGATCCTGATCGTGTTCTGCGCGCTCTTCGCGCCGTGGGTCGCGCCTCACGACCCGAGCGAGCAGTACCGCGACTTTCTGCTGACGCCGCCGGCCTGGCTTGAAGGCGGGCAGATCCAGTTCCTGCTGGGCACCGACGAACTGGGCCGCGATTTGCTGTCACGGCTGATCCAGGGTTCGCGCCTGTCGCTGCTGATCGGCTTGTCGTCGGTGGTGATGTCGCTGATCCCGGGCATCCTGCTGGGGCTGTTCGCCGGGTTCTTCCCGCGCATCCTCGGCCCGACCATCATGCGCCTGATGGACATCATGCTGGCCCTGCCTTCGCTGCTGCTGGCCGTGGCGATTGTCGCCATCCTCGGCCCTGGCCTGATCAACACCGTGATCGCCATCGCCATCGTCTCGCTGCCGTCCTACGTGCGCCTGACCCGCGCCGCGGTGATGGGTGAGCTGAACCGTGACTACGTGACCGCCGCCCGCCTGGCCGGTGCCGGCCTGCCGCGCCTGATGTTCATCACCGTGCTGCCGAACTGCATGGCACCGCTGATCGTCCAGGCGACGCTGAGCTTTTCCTCGGCGATCCTCGACGCCGCCGCCCTGGGCTTCCTCGGCCTGGGCGTCCAGCCGCCGACCCCTGAGTGGGGCACCATGCTGGCCTCGGCCCGCGACTACATCGAACGCGCCTGGTGGGTGGTGAGCCTGCCTGGCTTGACCATTTTGCTCAGCGTGCTGGCAATCAACCTGATGGGCGACGGTTTGCGCGATGCGCTGGACCCGAAACTCAAGAATGCCGCCTGAGGAGATTCCCATGTCACTGCTAGAAATCAAGAATCTCAACGTTCGCTTCGGCGACGCCACCGCCGTCCCGGTGGTCGACGGCCTCGACCTGACCGTGGAAAAAGGCGAAGTGCTGGCCATCGTCGGCGAATCGGGCTCGGGTAAATCCGTGACCATGATGGCGCTGATGGGCCTGATCGAGCACCCCGGCATCGTCACCGCCGACGCGCTGAACTTCGACGGCAAGAACATGCTCAAGCTGAGCAACCGCCAGCGCCGGCAGATCGTCGGCAAGGACTTGGCGATGGTCTTCCAGGACCCGATGACCGCGCTCAACCCCAGCTACACCGTGGGCTTCCAGATCGAAGAAGTGCTGCGCCTGCACCTGAAGATGTCCGGCAAGGCCGCCCGCAAGCGCGCCATCGAACTGCTGGAAAAAGTCGAGATCCCCGGCGCTGCCAGCCGCATGGACGCCTACCCTCATCAGTTGTCCGGCGGTATGAGCCAACGGGTGGCGATTGCCATGGCGATTGCCGGCGAACCGAAACTGTTGATCGCCGACGAACCGACCACTGCCCTGGACGTGACCATCCAGGCGCAGATCATGGACCTGCTGCTGGCCTTGCAAAAAGAACAGGACATGGGCCTGGTGCTGATCACCCACGACCTGGCCGTGGTCGCCGAAACTGCCCAGCGCGTGTGCGTGATGTACGCCGGCCAGGCCGTGGAAGTGGGCAAGGTGCCCGAGCTGTTCGACATCCCGGCCCACCCGTACAGCGAAGCACTGCTGGCGGCGATTCCGGAGCACAGCATGGGCGCCGAGCGCCTGGCGACGCTGCCGGGCATCGTGCCCGGTCGCTACGACCGTCCGCAAGGTTGCCTGCTGTCGCCGCGCTGCCCGTACGTGCAGGATAACTGCCGCGTACAACGCCCCGCCCTTGATCCGAAAACCGCCAGCCTCGCCCGCTGCTTCTACCCGTTGAACCAGGAGGTGGCGTGATGGCCGTCGTACTTACCGCCCGTGACCTGACCCGTCATTACGAAGTGTCCCGCGGCATGTTCAAGGGCCATGCGACCGTTCGCGCCCTCAATGGCGTGTCGTTCGAATTGGAGGCCGGCAAGACCCTGGCCGTGGTGGGTGAATCCGGTTGCGGCAAATCCACCCTGGCCCGGGCCCTGACGCTGATCGAGGAACCGTCCTCCGGCTCCCTGAAAATCGCCGGCCAGGAAGTCGCCGGCGCCAACAAGGCCGAACGCAAGCAACTGCGCAAAGATGTACAGATGGTATTCCAGAGCCCTTACGCCTCGCTCAACCCACGGCAGAAGATCGGTGATCAACTGGCCGAGCCGTTGTTGATCAATACCAAGCTGTCAGCGACTGAGCGGCGCGAAAAAGTCCAGGCGATGATGAAGCAGGTGGGCTTGCGTCCTGAGCATTACCAGCGCTACCCGCACATGTTCTCCGGCGGCCAGCGCCAGCGCATCGCCCTGGCCCGCGCCATGATGCTGCAACCCAAGGTGCTGGTGGCGGACGAACCGACGTCGGCGTTGGACGTGTCGATCCAGGCCCAGGTGCTCAACCTGTTCATGGATTTGCAGCAGGAGTTCAACACCGCCTACGTGTTCATTTCCCACAACCTGGCGGTGGTACAGCACGTGGCCGACGACGTGATGGTGATGTACCTCGGTCGTCCGGTGGAAATGGGCCCCAACGAGTCCATCTACAGCCGCCCGCTGCACCCATACACCCAGGCGCTGCTGTCGGCCACCCCGACCATCCACCCGGACCCGAACAAGCCGAAGATCAAGATCGTCGGCGAACTGCCCAACCCGCTCAACCCACCGTCCGGCTGCGCCTTCCACAAGCGCTGCCCGTACGCCACCGAGCGCTGCAAGACCGAAGAACCGGCGTTGCGGCCACTCGATAACCGCCTGGTGGCGTGTCACTACGCCGAGCGGTTCCTCGACGGCGCGGCGTAAGGCAAAAGGCAAAAGGCAAATAGAGCACTTGTGGCGAGGGAGCTTGCTCCCGCTGGGCCGCGAAGCGGACCCTCTTTTTTGGGCCTGCTGCGCAGTCCAGCGGGAGCAAGCTCCCTCGCCACAGGGGTAAGTCTTCGCTTTGGATTATGCGCCCTGCATGAAAAACCCCTCCAGCCCAAACTGAGTCTCAGTTGGGGCTGGAGGGGTTTTCTTCAGGTCAGAGATCTACGTCTGGCTATCGCTCTCTTCACCCTCTTCATCCTCATCACCGTCCGGCGGATCGACGGGCGAACCATCATCATCCTCACCATCGTCCGGATCACCGGCGTCCGCATCGGTCGCGGCAAGCATCAACTCACCCTGAACTACCGAGCCACTCGACGCGTGCTGCTCATGCTCATCACATTCAGCCCATGCCGCGGTAGACCCCAGGGACAGCATCACCAAAACCTTCAGCAAAAACATCATGCGTAGAAACATGTTCATAGCCAATTCCTTCTTTTCCGGATGAAGCCGGGGCCTGACGGCGCTCAAGAAAATCTAGTTCTGAACAGGCCGGTTCACCAGATAGGACGCTCGATAACCGTTAGAAATGCCACAACGCGACAGATTGGTTTCGAATAAGTGTTATCTCCAAACCAACTAACACCCAACATTCCATGCGGGAGCGGGCTTGCTCGCGAAGAGGCCGGCACATTTAACATCCTGGCATGATGACCCACCGCTATCGCGAGCAAGCTGGTTCCCACAAGTGAGTGGCTTATGGACGAGACCCGGAGGGAATAAAAAACCCCGCAGATTTCGCTACGGGGTTTGGGGGATGAAGCTCAAGGCTTAATGATGCTCACGCGTCGCCCGGAATTTCACATCCGGCCAGCGCTCTTCCATCAGCGCCAGGTTGACCCGGGTCGGGGCCAGGTAGGTCAGGTGACCGCCGCCGTCCAAGGCGAGGTTTTCCACGGCCTTGTTGGAAAACTCCTCGAGTTTCTTCTTGTCGCCGCATTCGACCCAACGGGCGGAGTACACGGTGATCGGCTCATAGGAGCACTCGACCTTGTATTCTTCTTTCAAGCGGCTGGCGACCACGTCGAACTGCAGCACACCGACCGCACCGAGGATGATGTCGTTGCTGCGAGTCGGGAAGAACACCTGGGTGGCGCCCTCTTCGGCCAGTTGCTGGAGGCCCTGGCGCAATTGCTTGGACTTGAGCGGATCCTTCAGGCGCACGCGGCGGAACAGTTCCGGGGCGAAGTGCGGGATGCCGGTAAAGCCCAGGGTTTCGCCTTCGGTGAAGGTGTCGCCGATCTGGATGGTGCCGTGGTTATGCAGGCCGATGATGTCACCGGCGAAGGCTTCTTCCAGTTGTTCGCGTTCCGAGGAGAAGAAGGTCAAGGCGTCGCCGATGCGCACGTCCTTGCCAGTGCGCACATGGCGCATCTTCATGCCTTTTTCGTATTTGCCGGAGCAGATGCGCATGAAGGCGATGCGGTCGCGGTGCTTGGGGTCCATGTTCGCCTGGATCTTGAACACGAAGCCCGAGAACTTCTCTTCCACCGGTTCCACGGTGCGCTCGTTGGCAACGCGGGCCAGCGGGCGTGGTGCCCAATTGACCACGGCGTCGAGCACATGGTCCACACCGAAGTTGCCCAACGCGGTCCCGAAGAACACCGGGGTCAGTTGACCGTCGAGGAATTCCTGCTGGTTGAACTCGTGGCAGGCGCCCTGCACCAGCTCCAATTGCTCGACGAAACGATCGTACTCGTCGCCCAGGTGCGCGCGGGCTTCATCGGAGTCGAGCTTCTCGATGATCTTCACCTCGGTGCGCTCATGCCCGTGACCGGCGGTGTAGACAATGATGTAGTCGTCGGCCAGATGGTACACACCCTTGAAGTCGCGGTAGCAGCCGATCGGCCAGGTGATCGGCGCGGCCTTGATCTTCAGCACCGCTTCGATCTCGTCGAGCAATTCGATCGGGTCGCGGATGTCACGGTCGAGTTTGTTGATGAAGCTGACAATCGGCGTGTCCCGCAGACGGCAGACGTCCATCAGCGCGATGGTCCGTGGCTCGACACCTTTACCGCCGTCGAGGACCATCAATGCCGAGTCCACTGCCGTCAGGGTGCGGTAGGTGTCTTCGGAGAAGTCTTCGTGGCCCGGGGTGTCGAGCAGGTTGATCATGTGGTCGCGATACGGGAACTGCATGACCGACGTGGTAATGGAAATACCCCGTTGTTTTTCCATTTCCATCCAGTCGGAGGTGGCATGGCGGTCGGACTTGCGAGATTTCACCGTGCCGGCAATCGCGATCGCCTTGCCCATCAGCAAGAGCTTCTCGGTGATGGTGGTCTTACCGGCATCGGGGTGGGAAATAATGGCGAAAGTGCGGCGTTTCGCGACTTCGGCGGCCTGTTTGGTCATGGGAAATCGCCTGGCAGGTGATTCAAAAAAGGGCGGCGATTATAGCTCAACTTGCGCCAGGAACCGAACCGTTGAGCACATCCAGGGTGGCCAGATCTTCCCTGGCATGGGAACCTTTAGCCGCGTGGAGGCGTCCACCACCCTGCTACGGCTGTTCGTCAGGGTCTGAAAAATCAGCAAGTTAGCCTGACGAGGCTGCGCTCATGGCTCGATTTACCTGCCGTTTTACCGGTATGGAAAAGAGCTGCTTCTCGCGAACGTTTTCCCGGCAACCCGTGATGGTTTGCCGCCCGGGAAAGCGTGCGCCGACTGAAAGACAAAGGAGTCCGCCTGTGGCTATCCGCTATGGCAAAGGGCTTATCGGGGGTGCGGTCGTCGTCGCGCTCCTGGCCCTGTTGGTCCACTGGATCGGCATCGATACGATCCAACGCTACCACGACGATCTGCTGTTCTACCTGCAAGCGCACCTGCTGCTTGTCCTGGCCTCCATGCTGGCGGCCCTGCTCGTGGGCATTCCCGCTGGCATCGCCCTCAGCCGCCCCGGCATGGTCGGGCGCGCCGAACGCTTCATGCAAGTGTTCAACATCGGCAACACCGTGCCGCCCCTGGCCGTGCTGGCCATCGCCCTGGGCATCCTGGGCATCGGCAGCGGTCCCGCCATCTTCGCCCTGTTCCTCGCCTCGCTGTTGCCCATCGTGCGCAACACTTATGAAGGCCTGAAAAACGTCCAGGGCTCCCTCAAGGAAGCCGCCGTCGGCATCGGCATGACCCCGCGCCAGGTGCTGTGGAAAGTCGAGTTGCCCAACGCCGTGCCCATCATCGTCGGTGGCGTGCGCGTGGCCCTGGCGATCAACGTCGGCACCGCGCCGCTGGCGTTCCTGATCGGCGCCAACAGCCTCGGCAGCCTGATCTTCCCCGGCATCGCCTTGAACAACCAGCCGCAGCTGCTGCTCGGCGCGGCCTGCACCGCCCTGTTGGCGTTGTTGCTCGACGGGCTGGTGACACTGGCCAGCCGCCTCTGGCTGGAACGCGGTCTGCAACCGTCATAAGCCGGCTGGATAAAGGAAATCGTTTATGAAGAAGTTGAGCTTGATACTGGGCTGCGTGCTGCTGTTCGCAGGATTCGCCCAAGCCGCAGAAAAACCGCTGATCCGCCTTGGCGCCCGGGTGTTCACCGAACAGACGCTGCTGGCGGAAATCACCGCGCAATACCTGCGCAGCAAGGGCTACGACGCGCAGATCACCGGTGGCCTGGGTAGCAACCTGGCCCGCAGCGCCCATGAAACCGGGCAACTGGACATGCTCTGGGAATACACCGGCGTGTCGCTGGTGGCCTACAACCACGTTACGGAAAAACTCGATAGCGCCCAGTCCTACGCCCGGGTGAAAGAACTCGACGCGAAAAAAGGCCTGGTCTGGCTGACACCGTCGAAATTCAGCAACACCTACGCCCTGGCCCTGCCGGAAAAAATCGCCCGTCAGTACCCGCAGATCAACAGCATCAGCCAATTGAACACGGTGCTGCAGGCCGAAGCCGCTGACAATCATCTGGTGGCCCTGGACACCGAGTTCGCCAACCGCTCCGACGGCTTGGCGGGCATGGTCGGGCAGTACGGCATGAACCTGACCCGCCAGAACATCCGGCAGATGGATGCAGGCCTGGTCTATACCGCCCTGCGCAACGGCCAGGTGTTCGCGGGCCTGGTGTACACCACCGACGGCCGGCTGAACGCGTTCAAGCTGAAGTTGCTGGAAGACGACAAACATTACTTCCCCGACTACACCGCCGCGCCAGTGGTGCGCCAGGCGTTCCTCGATGCGCATCCGCAACTGGCCGCGCAGCTAAAGCCTTTGGCCGAGCTGTTCGACGACGCAACCATGCGCCAGCTCAACGCCCGCGTGGACGTCAACCATGAAAGCCCTTCCACCGTTGCCGCCGACTTCCTGCGCCAGCATTCCCTGCTCTCAACCCAATGACCTGGAGGAAAAGCCATGGATTTTCTTGACGCCTTTTCCCATCTGGACTGGCCGCTGGTGCTGCACCTGACCTGGCAGCACATCACCCTGGTGGGCATCGCCGTAACCCTGGCCATCGTGGTCGGCGTGCCGCTGGGTATCTTCATGACCCGCTTCCCGACGCTCGCGGGTCCGTTGCAGGCCAGCGCCACCGTATTGCTGACCATTCCGTCGATTGCGCTGTTCGGCCTGCTACTGCCGTTCTATTCCAAATTCGGCCAAGGCCTGGGCCCGATGCCGGCGATCACCGCGGTGTTTCTCTATTCGCTGTTGCCGATCATGCGCAACACCTACCTGGCCCTGACCGGCGTCGAACCGGGCATCCGTGAAGCCGCCCGCGGCATCGGCATGACCTTCGGCCAGCGCCTGCGCATGGTCGAACTGCCCATCGCCGTGCCGGTGATCCTGGCCGGTGTGCGCACCGCCGTGGTCATGAACATCGGCGTCATGACCATCGCCGCCACCATCGGTGCCGGTGGCCTGGGCGTGCTCATCCTCGCTTCCATCAGCCGCAGCGACATGTCGATGCTGATCGTCGGCGCCGTGCTGGTCAGTCTCCTGGCCATCTTCGCCGACCTGCTCCTGCAGTGGCTGCAACGCTCGCTGACCCCAAAAGGACTATTGAAATGATCGAACTTCAAAACCTCAGCAAAACCTTCAAGAGCAACGGCAAAGACGTCAAGGCCGTGGACTCGGTGAACCTGATCGTCAACGAAGGCGAGATCTGCGTGTTCCTCGGGCCGTCGGGCTGCGGCAAAAGCACCACGCTGAAGATGATCAACCGCCTGATCCCGCCCACTTCGGGCAAAGTGTTGATCAACGGCGAGGACACCACCGGCCTGGACGAAGTGACCCTGCGCCGCAACATCGGCTACGTGATCCAGCAGATCGGCCTGTTCCCGAACATGACCATCGAGGAGAACATCACGGTGGTCCCGCGCCTGCTGGGCTGGGACAAGCAGAAATGCCACGACCGTGCCCGCGAATTGATGAGCATGATCAAGCTCGAACCCAAGCAGTACCTGCATCGCTACCCTCGCGAACTGTCGGGCGGTCAGCAGCAACGGATCGGCGTGATCCGTGCCTTGGCGGCCGATGCGCCGCTGTTGCTGATGGACGAACCCTTCGGCGCGGTGGACCCGATCAACCGCGAGATGATCCAGAACGAGTTCTTCGAGATGCAACGGGCGCTGAACAAGACCGTGATCATGGTCAGCCACGACATCGACGAGGCGATCAAGCTGGGGGACAAGATTGCGATCTTCCGCGCCGGCAAGCTGATCCAGTTCGATCACCCGGATACCTTGCTCGCGCATCCGGCCGACGAGTTCGTCAGCAGTTTCGTCGGCCAGGACAGCACGCTCAAGCGCCTGTTGCTGGTCAAGGCCGAAGACGCGGCGGACAACGCCCCGTCGGTCAGCCCCGAGACACCAGTGAGTGAGGCACTGGAGTTGATGGACGAACATGACCGTCGCTACGTGGTGGTCACCTGTGCCGAGAACAGGGCCCTGGGTTATGTGCGACGGCGCGACCTGTACCGTCAGAGCGGCACCTGCGCGCAGTACTTGCGTGAATTCAACGCCACCGCGGCCTACGACGAACACCTGCGCATCCTGCTGTCGCGCATGTACGAGTTCAACCGTTCGTGGCTACCGGTGATGGACGCCGAGCGGGTGTTCCTCGGCGAGGTCACCCAGGAATCGATCGCCGAATACCTAAGCTCCGGACGCTCGCGTGGCGGCAAGACCAGTATTGTTTCGCCGGCCGAGACTGCGTTGGCCTGACTTCTGATAGCTCCCACACCCTGGAAGATAGCCTGGGACCTGTGGCGAGGGAGCTTGCTCCCGCTGGG
>NZ_FMXH01000010.1:21133-223024 GCF_900103575.1 Pseudomonas sp. NFACC51
AAAAAAGCGATGAGCGCTGCGCACTCAAGCGGGAGCAAGCTCCCTCGCCACAAAAGCACATCCGACTGCCTGAAAAACCCATCCAAGGGAACATCAATCTGTCACGCCGGTCGGTTACATCATGAGCTGTCGCGGGCCGCACGACGGATGTGTGCAAAAACGCGACATTTTTAGTTGATCTCAGGCCCCTCACGCCCTAAAGTTCGCGCCGAACGTCCATGCTGGAAACGATCCATCCGGCTCAAGTACTGACGACGAGACAGCAAGGCCAAGGGAATCACGCATCCCGTGGCCTTTTTTGCTTTCGGCGACATGCCTTGGGAAGTAGGCGAACCAAAGTGGGGATACGGAGGACGTTCACGAGGGCTGCTTGCCCTCACACCCATTGATCCTGATGTTTGCCAGTAGGAGTCCCAAGTATGTCGATCCAGGTCGAAGATTATTTCGCGCGCGAAACTTTCCAGAAAATGAAAGCGTTCGCCGACAAGCAGGAAACCCCGTTCGTGGTGATCGACACCGCGATGATCGCCCAGGCCTATGATGACCTGCGCGCCGGTTTCGAATTCGCCAAGGTGTATTACGCCGTCAAGGCCAACCCGGCGGTGGAAATCATCGACCTGCTCAAGGATAAAGGCTCGAACTTCGACATCGCCTCGATCTATGAGCTGGATAAGGTCATGAGCCGTGGCGTCGGCCCGGACCAGATCAGCTACGGCAACACCATCAAGAAATCCCGCGACATTCGCTACTTCTACGAGAAGGGCGTGCGCCTGTATGCCACCGACTCCGAAGCCGACCTGCGCAACATCGCCAAGGCCGCGCCGGGCTCGAAAGTCTATGTACGGATCCTCACCGAAGGCTCGACCACCGCTGACTGGCCGTTGTCGCGCAAGTTCGGCTGCCAGACCGACATGGCCATGGACCTGCTGATCCTGGCCCGCGACCTGGGCCTGGTGCCGTACGGCATTTCGTTCCACGTCGGCTCGCAACAGCGCGACATCAGCGTTTGGGACGCGGCGATCGCCAAGGTCAAAGTGATCTTCGAGCGCCTGAAAGAAGAAGACGGCATCGTCCTGAAGCTGATCAACATGGGTGGCGGCTTCCCGGCCAACTACATCACCCGCACCAACAGCCTGGAAACCTACGCCGAGGAAATCATCCGTTTCCTCAAGGAAGACTTCGGCGACGACCTGCCGGAAATCATCCTGGAGCCGGGCCGTTCGTTGATCGCCAACGCCGGCATCCTGGTCAGCGAAGTGGTGCTGGTGGCGCGTAAATCGCGTACCGCCGTCGAGCGTTGGGTGTACACGGACGTGGGCAAGTTCTCCGGCCTGATCGAAACCATGGACGAAGCCATCAAGTTCCCGATCTGGACCGAGAAGAAAGGCGAGATGGAAGAAGTGGTCATCGCCGGCCCGACCTGCGACAGCGCCGACATCATGTATGAAAACTACAAGTATGGTTTGCCGTTGAACCTGGCTATTGGGGATCGCCTGTATTGGCTGTCGACCGGGGCCTATACCACTAGCTACAGCGCGGTGGAATTCAATGGTTTTCCGCCGCTGAAATCGTTCTACGTGTGATGTGTTCGGGCGCTTGAACGTCCATCGTTCCGGCCCTGTCGCGTAATAAAAAACGGCGTTTTCCAGAAATGGAAAGCGCCGTTTTTTTGTTTTTATTCTTGATAAGACCGAGTTCCCCCTGTGGGACTTTGCCGCTCACCTCATCACTGTTCGGCAACTTTTGGGTGTGTTTATGAATGCTTCTCGATAACACACGGCATAATGCACGCCTTGATGAACAGTAAATGAACAAGGCGAGCGACGTGTTGAAGAAAACCCTGTTCCAGTTGCACTGGTTTTTCGGCATCAGTGCCGGGCTGGTCCTGGCGTTGATGGGCGTTACCGGGGCGGTGGTGTCGTTCCAGGATGAAATCCTGCGGGCCTTGAACCCGCAAGTGCTGATGGTCGAGAAACAACCGGCCGGCGTCCTGCCGCCCGCCGAACTGGTGGAACAGATCGAGGCTGCCTCCGGCAAGACCGTCGCCATGCTCTGGGTCGAGACCGACAGCGGCAACGCCGCGCGGGTGATCTTCGCGGCGCCGCCTGGGGAAAAACGTGGCGCCATGCGCTATTTCAACCCTTACAACGGGCAGTTCATGGGCGATGTGACGGGCCAGGACTTCTTCGGCTTGATGCTCAGGTTGCACCGCGTCCTGACCCTGGATGATGTCGGTCGGCAAATCACTGGTGCCTGCACGCTGATCCTGGTGTTTTTCTGCCTGTCCGGGCTGTACCTGCGTTGGCCGCGCCAATGGAAAAGCTGGCGCGCCTGGCTGACCCTCGACTGGGGGAAAAAGGGCCGGAGCTTCAATTGGGACCTGCATTCGGTGGCGGGCACCTGGTGCCTGGCGTTCTATCTACTGGCGGCACTGACCGGGCTGACCTGGTCCTACGACTGGTACAACAAAGGCGTGACCCGCCTGCTTTCCGATTCACCGAAAGAGGAACGGGTGCGCAATCGCGGCCCGGCACCCAGCGGCCCATTGCCCGTGGCCGATTACCGGGCCATGTGGAGCAGCATCTACAGCGCCGCCGGCCCGGGCCTGTCCACCTACAACGTGCGCATGCCGCCCGTGGCCGGGCAGCCGGCGACCGTGTTCTACCTGCTGAAAAACTCACCTCACGACCGGGCGCTGAACCAGCTCATCCTCGACCCAGCCACCGGCGTCATCAGCCGGCATAGCCGCTACAGCGACAAGAGCCTCAAGGCGCAGTTGCTGACCAGTGTCTATGCCCTGCATATCGGCAGCTACTTCGGCCTGGTCGGGCGGATCCTGGTGACCGTCGCCGCGCTGGCCATGCCGCTGTTCTTCATCACCGGCTGGTTGCTGTACCTGGACCGCCGCCGCAAGAAACACCAGGCCAGAAACGCCCGCCAGGCCCTGAGCGCCAACCCGACCGATGCGCCGGCCTGGCTGATCGGCTTCGCCAGCCAAAGCGGTTTCGCCGAGCGACTGGCCTGGCAGACCGCCGGCCAACTCCAGGCCGCCGGCTTGCCGGTGAAGGTCCAGCCATTGGCCGGTGTGCGTGAGCAGGACCTGAACGACGCCACCCACGCGCTGTTTGTCGTCAGCACCTTTGGCGACGGCGAAGGGCCGGACAGTGCCCGCGGCTTCGAACGCAAGGTGCTGGGCCAGGCCTTGAGCCTGGAGCGCCTGCAGTATTCGGTGCTGGGCCTGGGTGACCGGCAATATGAACACTTCTGCGGTTTCGCCCGGCGCCTGCATGCCTGGCTGGCGGAACACGGCGGCAAGACACTGTTCGCGCCGGTGGAAGTCGACAGCGGCGACCCTTACGCCCTGCGTCACTGGCAACAACAATTGGCGGAGCTGACCGGCCAAGCCCCGTTGGACACTTGGCAGGCGCCAAGCTTCGAAAACTGGACGCTCAGCCAGCGCACCCTGCTCAACCCCGACAGCAGCGGCTCGGGGGTATACCTGCTGGGCTTCACCGCACCCGGCCCAAGCAGTTGGCTGGCCGGTGACCTGGTGGAAATCCTGCCGCGCAATGACCTGTCGGCCATCGAGCACTTCCTCGACGGGCTCGGCCTCTCCGGCCACGCGCGCGTGCAAATCGATGGCCTGTCCCAGAGCCTCGACCAGGCCCTGGCGACCCGCCAACTCCCGGAAAACCGCGCCCACCTGGTCGGCCTGCATGCCCAGGCACTGGTGGATGCCCTGGCACCGCTGGCGATACGCGAGTATTCCATCGCCTCGATACCGGCCGACGGTGTACTGGAACTGATCGTGCGTCAGGAACGTCACGCCGACGGCAACCTGGGCGTCGGTTCCGGCTGGCTGACCGAACACGCACCACTGGGCAGCGCCGTCAGCCTGCGGCTGCGCCGCAACAGCAGCTTCCACCTGCCGGCCCAGGGTGTGCCGCTGATCCTGCTGGGCAACGGCACCGGCCTGGCCGGCCTGCGCAGCCTGCTCAAGGCGCGCGTCACCGAGGGCATGCAGCGCAACTGGCTGCTGTTTGGCGAGCGCAACCGCGAACACGACTTCCACTGCCGCGATGACTTGCAGGAATGGGTGACCTCCGGCGACCTGGAACGCCTGGACCTGGCCTTCTCCCGGGATCAGAAGCAGAAAATCTACGTCCAGGACCGTCTGCTGGAATCGGCCGCGCTGCTCAAGCAATGGGTGGCCGACGGCGCGGCGATCTATGTTTGCGGCAGCTTGCAGGGCATGGCATCCGGGGTGGATCACGTGCTCAACAACGTGCTGGGGCGCGAGGAAGTGGAGCGCCTGATCGAGCAGGGGCGGTATCGGCGGGATGTCTACTGATCCTGACCGCAACATCAACCCTGTGGGAGCAAGCTCGCTCCCACATGGGTTTTGTGGCGGGCTTTAGATTCAAACCGGCTGCAACTTCTTCTCGAACACCGCCACCCCTTCCAGATCCCGCAACACCACACTCATCTCCCCGCTCGGTCCATCGATGTTCACCTCGCCAAAGAATTGATACCCGGCGAACGGCGAGGTGTTCTGGGTCGGGGGCGCTTTCTGGAACACCACCTCAGGACCGAAGGTCTTGTCCAGGGTGTTGGGCCCGAAGCTGCCGGCGTTCAATGGCCCGGCGACGAACTCCCAGAATGGTTCGAAATCCTGGAACGCGGCATGTTCGGGGTGGTAGTGATGAGCGGCGCAATAGTGGACGTCGGCGGTGAGCCAGACATAGTTGCGCACCTGATGCTTGCGCAGATAACCCAGCAATTCGGCGATCTCCACTTCCCGCCCCTGGGCAGCGCCCGGATCACCGTTGGCGACCGCTTCCCAACGCGGCACCCCGGGGCTGACCTCGCCATCCGGCACCCCCAGGCCGATGGGCATGTCGGCGGCGATGACTTTCCACTGGGCACGGGATTGCTTCAATTCGCGCTTGAGCCAATTCAACTGCTCACGCCCCAGGAACGGCTTGGCCGCGCCGAGATTGGCGTCGTTGGCTTCGCGGTAACTGCGCATGTCCAGCACGAACACATCCAGCAGCGGCCCATAACCGAGCTTGCGGTAGATCCGCCCGCCGCCGTCGGCTTTCTGCCGGCGCATCGGTGCGTATTCCAGCCAGGCCTGTCGCGCACGTCCCACGAGGCTGTGGATATCCTTGGTCTGGTAGCGCTCGTCCAGTTGCTTGCCCGGCGACCAGTTGTTGACCACCTCATGGTCGTCCCACTGCCAGATCTGCGGCACTTCGGCGTTGAAGCGGCGAACGTTTTCATCCATCAGGTTGTAGCGATAGTTGCCACGATACTCATCCAGGGTTTCGGCGACCTTGCTCTTGGCGTCTGTGGTGAGGTTGCGCCAGATGCGCCCACCCTCGACGGTGATTTGCGCCGGCACCGGGCCGTCGGCGTAGATGGTGTCGCCACTGTGGATAAAGAAATCCGGCAGGCGCAGGCGCATCGCTTCGTAGATGCGCATGCCGCCGATGTCCGGGTTGATGCCGAAGCCCTGGCCGACGGTGTCGCCGCTCCAGACAAAACGAATGTTGCGCTTGAACTGTGGCACGCTGCGCAGGTGACCCAGCCAAGGTTCGCTGGCAACCCCGCTTTGGGCGTCTTCGAAATGCACCCGGTAGAAAATCGCCTGGTCGCGGGGCAGCCCGGTGAGTTCGACCCGGGCGGTGAAATCGCTGCGAGCGTCGGCCAGGGGCGAGACGAAGCGGCGGGGATTGCTGAACTGGCTGCGAGTGTCCCACTCCACCACCATCCGCGCCGGACGGTCGCTGCGGCTCCAGATCATCGCCCGGTCGCCCTGCAAGTCGCCGGACTGCACACCGTCGGTGAGCACCGGACGATCCTTGACCGAAGCCATCACCGCCGGCGCCAGCCCCGGCAACAACAACCCCGCGCCCACGGCTTGCATCACACGACGACGGCCCAGGTCGAATTCGCTCATGGTGTTCTCCCTTGAAATGGGAAAACTTAAGCATGGCTGTGTGAAGTGGGTGTGACAGGGATCTTGTGCGCCCCCCCGCTCCCACAGGTAATGCTGTTCACTTAAGGCCATCGACAAACCCGTGGCGAGGGAGCTTGCTCCCGCTGGGCTGCGAAGCGGCCCCTAAACCCGCCAAACGCGCAGCATCAGACACACCGCACCCGCCGGTTTACGACTGCTTCGCAGCCCAGCGGTAGCAAGCTCCCTCGCCACAGGTCCACCATTTTCTCAAGTGAACAGCATTAGGCTCCCACTGGGGGATTTCATGGCTTCAAAGGAGTCTCAGGCCTTCGCCGGCTCCAACGCCATCTCCACCACCTCAGGCCGCTTGAGCAGCGCATACGCCACCCCCGTCAGCAGGCTCCCCGCCACGATCGCCAGCAAGTACAACAGCGCGTGGTTGATGGCGTTGGGAATCAGCATCACGAACAGGCCGCCGTGGGGGGCCATGAGCTTGCAACCGAAGTACATCGACAGCGCACCGGTCAGCGCGCCGCCGGCGATGCTCGCCGGGATCACCCGCAACGGATCCTTGGCGGCGAACGGAATCGCGCCTTCGGAAATGAAGCACAGCCCCAACACCAGCGCCGCTTTACCGGCCTCGCGCTCGGTCTGGGCGAATTTGCGCCGGGCGATGAAGGTGGCGATGCCCAGGCCAATCGGCGGCACCATACCGGCGGCCATGGTCGCGGCCATCGGTGCATAACTCTGGGAAGCCAGCAGCCCCACCGAAAACGCGTAGGCGGCCTTGTTGATCGGCCCACCGAGGTCGACGCACATCATCGCCCCCAGCAGCACGCCCAGCAGGATCGCGTTGGTGGTACCCATGCTGTCGAGGAAGTGGGTCAAGGCTTCGAGCATGCCCGCTACCGGCTTGCCGACGATGTAGATCATCACCAGGCCGGTAATCAGGCTCGCCAGCAGCGGGATGATCAGGATCGGCTTAAGCGCTTCCAGGCTCTGGGGCAGACGCGCGTAGCGGTTTATCGCCTTGGCCACGTAACCGGCCAGGAAACCAGCGATAATCCCGCCAATGAAGCCGGCGCCCAGGGTGCTCGCCAGCATCCCGCCGATCATCCCCGGCGCCAGGCCCGGACGGTCGGCGATGGAATAGGCGATGTAGCCGGCCAGCAGCGGCACCATCAATTTGAACGCGGTGTCGCCGCCGATCTGCATCAGCGCGGCCGCCAGCGTGCCGGGTTCCTTGAAGGCGGTGATGCCGAATACAAACGACAAGGCGATCAACAGACCACCGGCCACCACCATCGGCAGCATGAACGACACGCCCGTCAGCAGGTGCTTGTAGACGCCGGTCTTCTCCGACTTGGCCGGAGCGCTGGCACCGCTCGACGCGCTTTCCTGGCGACCTTCGACCAGTGCTTTGTTCAGTGTCGCTTCGGCCTGTTTCAAGGCGATGCCCGTGCTGCAGCGGTAGATCTTCTTGCCGGCAAAACGCTCGGTGGCGACTTCGATGTCAGTCGCCAGCAACACCACGTCTGCCTCGGCGATGGCCTCGGCGCTCAACGGATTGCGTGCACCGACCGAGCCCTGGGTTTCCACTTGCAGGTCGTAGCCGAGCTTCGTCGCCGCCTGCTGCAAGGCTTCGGCGGCCATGAAGGTGTGGGCAACGCCCGTTGGGCATGCGGTGATGGCAACCAGGCGCGGCGCACGGTCGGTCGACACCGCGGGGGCCTGCTCCACGACATCCGAGGCGAGAAAAACCTCGGCCTCTTCGGCGCCACGCCGCAGCACCGAATCGACGTCTTGCAGGGCCAGGGCCGGGGTGCTGCGGAACAGGCGTTTGCCGACGAACCGCGACATGTCCACCGGGCCGCTGGCAACCAGCAAGACCCACTCGGCTGCTTCGAGGGTCGCCGCCGACAACTGGCGTTCCGGATGGGCAGCGTCGTGGACTTCAACACTGGTGCTCCAACCCTGGCGCTGCGCCGCGGCGTCCAACAGGCGGGCGCACAACACACTGGTGACCATGCCGTTGGGGCAGGCCGTCACAATGGCTAGTTTCATTCTTGCTAACCCTCTTATTGTTCTGTCAGGGGGCGCACGCGCACGCCCTGTTCAAGCGACGCCAGCAACGCGGTGTCGTGGATGCCAAAACCGATCTGCGTGACCGCCATGGCAGCGATGGCCGTAGCAGTGCGCAGCGTCTGTTCCGGGGTGTCGGCGCTGAGCAGGCCGTGCAGCATGCCCGCCAGCAGCGAATCCCCGGCACCCACGGTGCTGGCGACGCTGACCTTGGGTGGCGAAGCATGCAGCGCCGCACCGACGCTGAACCAATTCACGCCATCGGCGCCGTGGGAAATCACCACATGTTCGACACCCTGGGCATGCAGGTGCTGCGCCGCTTGCGCCTGGGCCGCTTCGCTCACCACCTCGCAACCCAGCGCGTCGGCCAGCTCCTCGGTGTTCGGCTTGATCAGCCACGGCCCCGCCGCCAGGGCGACGCGCAAGGCTTCGCCACTGGTGTCGAGGGCCACGTTCAGACCGAGTGTTTTCAAGCGCGTGATCAACGCCTGCAACCACTGCGGGCTGACGCCCCGGGGCAAGCTGCCCGCCACCACAACCACGTCGTGACCGGGGGCGATTTGCTCAAGACGCGCCAGCAAAGCCTGCTGTGCGGCTTCATCAACCACCGGGCCCGGGCCGTTGAGGTCAGTGATGCGTCCGTCCTGCTCAGCCAGTTTGATATTGCTGCGAGTTTCGCCGGGAACACGGATAAAAGCATCGACAAATCCACGCTGGGCAAACAGCGTCTCGAACACCTGGGCATTGTCTTCGCCCAGAAAACCACTGACCGTCAGCGTATGGCCGAGATCGGCCAACACCTGAGCCACGTTCACGCCCTTGCCGGCGGCGTGGGCGTGCATGCCGTCGCTGCGGTTGACCTGGCCCGGCTCCAGGCGCGTCAACTCCACCGTGAGGTCGAGCGCCGGGTTGAGGGTCAGGGTAAGAATCTTCGCCATTACAGCGCCTCCACTAATGCGCGCACGTCATCGGCGCTGCCCACGGCCAAGGCCTCTTGGGCCAGGTTTTGTACTTGCGCCAGGCTCAGTTCGCGAACCCGCGCCTTGACCTCGGCGATGCTGCGGGCCGAGACACTCAGTTCGTCCACGCCCAGACCCACCAGCACCGGCACCGCCAGTGGGTCGGCCGCCAATTCACCACACACACCAACCCATTTGCCATGGGCATGGGCAGCGCGCACGGTGATGTCGATCAGTTGCAGCACCGCCGGGTGCAAGCCATCGGCCTGGGCCGAAAGGGTCGGGTGACCCCGGTCGATGGCCAGGGTGTATTGCGTCAGGTCGTTGGTGCCGACGCTGAAGAAGTCGACTTCCTTGGCCAGCACGGGCGCGAGCAACGCAGCGGACGGCACTTCGATCATGATCCCCAGTTGCAGGTCCGCCACGGGGATTTCCTGGCGCAGGCGCTCGGTCATGGCCCGGGCCTGGCGCCACTCATCGACACTGCCCACCATCGGGAACATGATCCGCAACGGACGGTTGTCCGCCGAACGCAACAGGGCACGCAGTTGCGCTTCCATGACCTGCGGGCGCTGCAAGGTCAGGCGAATGCCACGCACGCCGAGGAACGGGTTTTCTTCTTTCGCGATCGGCCAGTACGGCAGCGGCTTGTCGCCGCCGACATCGAGGGTGCGCACCACCAGCGGTCGACCGGCCAGGCCGTCGAGCACCTTGCGGTATTCGGCTTCCTGGGTCGCTTCGTCCGGCGCCTGGCTGTGGGCCATGAAAATCAGTTCGGTGCGCAACAGGCCGATGCCTTCGGCGCCCTGCTCCACCGCACCGGCGACACCGGCGCTTTCGCCAATGTTGGCAAACACTTCCACGGCATGACCGTCACGGGTCAGCGCCGGTTCGTGACGCTGCTCGGCGGCGACCTTGAGACGCTGTTCGCGGGTATCGCGTTCTTCCTTGGCACGCTGCAACGTGGCGGCGTCAGGGTCCACGTGCAGGCGACCGCGCTGGCCATCCAGCAGCAAGGACGTGCCCGGCGCCAGCAGCAACACCGCCGCACCGGCGCCCACCAGCGCCGGAATGCCCAAGGCCCGGGCGACGATGGCGCTGTGGGCAGTGGCGCCGCCACGGGCGGTGAGAATCCCCGCCACCCGGGTCGGGTCCAGGCGGGCCACGTCGGACGGGCCGACTTCGTCCATCACCAGGATGTAGGGTTGATCGGGTTCGTTCGGGGTTTCGACACCGCACAGTTGCGCCAGCACGCGACGGCCGACGTCTCGCAGATCGGCGGCACGTTCGGCCAGCAGGGCGTCCTGCAAGGCTTCCTGTTCTTTCGCGGCGGCTTCAACCACCCCCATCCAGGCCGCTTGCGCACTCTCGCCCAGCTTCAAGCGAGTGTCGACTTCGTCGCTCAGCTCCGGGTCGTCGAGCATTTCCTGGTGGGTGATGAAGATCTCGCGGATGGCCTTGGCCTTGGCGCGTTCAATCAAGCCTTGGATATCGCGGCGCACCTGGCTCAAGGCGTTTTGCAGGCGCTCGCGCTCGATGGCCGCCGATTCACCGCGCAACGGGTAGTCGATGGCCTGCAGTACCTGGATATGGGCCGGGCCGATGGCGATGCCCGGGGCGGCGGCGACAGCCTGGATCAGGCTGCCGGATTCGGGCGCCAGCATGACGGTCGCGACCTCGGCCATCACGGTTTCCCGTGGCGCACTCGGTGGCGGTAGCGGTTCGACCTCTTCGCCCAGGCCTTCTTCGATGGCAGCCAGCAATGCCGGCAACGCGTCGTTGGCAATGCTCGGTTCGGCAATGAACTCCAGGACCTGGCCGCGACGGGCACCCAGGCTCAACAGCTTGCTCAGGCTCTTGGCCGACACGGCGCTGTCCTGGCCGTCGACGATGCGCACACGGATTTCGCCTTCGAAGCTTTTCGCCAACTGGGCGAGGATCTTCGCCGGGCGTGCATGCAGGCCATGGGCATTGGCCAGGCCGATGCGCGCGCTGGGCCAGTCGGCGGGCAGTTCACCGCCGAGCACTTCCAGCACCTTGCGGCTGCTGGTGGCGCGACCGAGCTCGTGACCGCGGCCTTCGATCAGCAAGGCGCAGAGCCTTTCCAGCAGAGCCTGGTGAGCTTCGCCGAGGCTGGCGAGGCAGAACAGCCCGCTCAACGGTTGGCCCAGGTAACGGATGGGCTTGTCCGGGGTGACGAACGCCAGGCCCGGACGCTTGACGGTCTGTTCGCTGTGCAGCCACCACAAGCCATCGCCCAGGGGCAGCGCATCGACTTGCTGCAACACCCCGGCAAAGCCATTGCTCACGCAATCGGCTTGACGCAACAGCCGCGCGCCGCGCCATACCAGTTCTTCAAAGTCGTCAGCCGACACACCGAGGCCGATCATCTGGGCATCCAGGGCCAGTTCCTGCGGTGCGCCTTGCAGCAGCTTCAGCAACGCTTCGGCGGAACCGGCCCGGCGCAGAGCCTGGCCCAGGTCAGTCTCGCCGAGGGCGCGGGTCAGCAGTTGCAGCAAGCGCAGGTGTTCGTCGGACTTGGCCGCAATGCCGATCGCCAGGTAGACGATCTGACCATCGCCCCAATCCACGCCCTCAGGGAATTGCAGCAGGCGCACGCCGGTCGAATGCACCAGGTCGCGGGTCTGCGGGGTGCCGTGGGGGATGGCAATACCTTGGCCAAGAAAGGTCGAGCCCTGGGCTTCGCGAGCCTGCAAGCCGGCGAGGTAACCCTCAGCCACCAAGCCATCGGCCACCAGTTTGTCGGCGAGCAGTTGCAGTGCAGCGTCTTTATCCACAGCCGTCTGAGCCATGGATATCTGCTCTAGAGTGAGCTCGAGCATGCTTTCTCCTTTTTGGCGTCCGGTTGGCGCCAGGTATTGTTTTGAATGAATCAGCTTAGCGTTGCAGGATGATTTTTGGCGTGATCGCGGCAGAAGGGCCAAAAATCCTGCTAGCCTTGAAAATACGCTTGCTGAAACGTTTAATCTAGAAAGATTGGCACGTTACTCGATAATCTCTCATCCTTGAAGTGCAACTTGTCGTAAGCGCGTGGACGGTGACCGTCAGCTTGAATCGGGTAGGATGGCCCTTATCGTCGGGGCTAACTCGAAAAAACAAGGAAAACCGGGTTGAAACTCAGTGATATTGCCCAACTGGCCGGTGTGTCCGTGACCACCGCCAGCTATGTCATCAACGGCAAGGCCGAACAGCAACGCATCAGCAGCGCCACCGTCGAACGGGTGCGGGCGGTGGTCCAGGAACACGGCTTCACGCCCAATCCCCAGGCCGCCGGGCTGCGCAGCCGCCACACCCGTACCCTGGGCTTCATCCTGCCTGACCTGGAAAACCCCAGTTACGCACGCATCGCCAAGCTGCTGGAGCAGGGGGCGCGGGAACGGGGCTATCAGTTGCTGATCGCCAGTTCCGACGACGCACCTGACAGCGAACGGCAACTCCTGCAGTTGTTCCGCGCCCGGCGCTGCGATGCACTGATCGTCGCCAGTTGCCTGCCGGCCGGCGACGACAGCTACCTGCAGTTGCAGGCCAAGGGCATTCCGATCATCGCCATCGACCGGGTCATGGACCCTGCGCGGTTCTGCTCGGTGATCAGCGATGATCGCCAGGCCAGCCTGCAACTGACGCGCAGCCTGCTGGAAACCCATCCGCGACAAATCGCGCTGATCAGTGCCCGCCCCGAGCTGAGCATCAGCCAGGAACGGACCGCTGGTTTCAACGAGGCGTTGGCCGGTTTCGAAGGCCAGGTGCTGATCGAGCACGGCGAATCGTTCAGCCGTGAATGCGGCCGTCAATTGATGGATGAAATGCTCGCGCGCCTGGGGCACTTGCCCGATGCGTTGATCACTACCTCCTATGTACTGCTGCAAGGGGTGTTCGACGCCCTGCACGACTTCCCGCTCAAGTCGCGGCCGCTGCGCCTGGGCACGTTCGGTGACACGCAGTTGCTGGACTTCCTGCCGCTGCCGGTCAACGCCATGTCCCAACAACATCAACTGATCGCCGACAAGGCCTTGGAACTGGCGCTGGCAGCCATCGAAAACGATGATTACCAGCCAGGCGTGCAGGCCATCGCGCGGACGTTCAAGCAGCGTATTCACCAGAGCTGAAGCTTCTTCAGGATTGATGCATGGAGTTGATCGATACCCACACCCACCTGGATTTTCCAGATTTTGACGCGGACCGCCCGGCCCTGCTGGCCGAAAGCCGCGCCTTGGGCGTGCGGCAAATGGTGGTACTGGGCGTTTACCGGGACAACTGGCAGCGGGTCTGGGACCTGGTGCAAAGCGACCCGGACCTGCATGCCGCCCTGGGCCTGCACCCGGTGTATCTTGATCAGCACCGCCCCGACGACGTGGCGCTACTGCGCGAGTGGCTGAGCCGCCTGGCCGGGCATCGGCAATTGTGTGCCGTGGGGGAAATCGGCCTCGACTACTACATCGAAACCCTCGACCGTGAGCGCCAACAAACGCTGTTCGAGGCGCAACTACAGCTGGCCGCGGAATTCGAACTGCCGGCACTGATCCACGTGCGCCGCAGCCATGCCGCCGTGATCGCCACCCTCAAGCGCTTCGGCCTGAAACGCACGGGGATCATCCACGCGTTCGCCGGCAGCCTTGAGGAGGCCCGCGAGTACATCAAGCTCGGCTTCAAGCTCGGCCTGGGCGGCGCCGCGACCTGGCCCCAGGCCCTGCGCATGCACCGGGTGCTGGCGAAATTGCCGCTGGACGCGGTGGTGCTGGAAACCGATTCCCCGGACATGGCCCCGGCGATGTTCCCGGGCCAGCGCAACAGCCCGGCGCATTTACCGGCCATCTGCGAGGCACTGGCGCAGATCATGACCGTCAGACCAGAACAACTGGCTGAGGCCAGCACCACCAACGCCCGCGATTTGTTTGGTTGGTAGGATCATCTGCGGCGGACTTAGCAATCACACCCGAAACGCATTGATCAACTGCTTGAGCTGCACCACCTGGGCGGACAATTCGCGGCTGGCGTCTTCGGTCTGATGGGCACCTTCGGCGGTGCGTTCGCCGGCGCGGTTGATCTGGACGATGTTCTGGTCGATGTCATGGGCCACCGCCGTCTGCTGCTCTACCGCGGCGGCGATCTGCTGGTTCTGATCGACGATCATGCCGACGGCACCAAGGATATTTTCCAGGGCCTGCTGGACCTTTTCCGATTGGCTGACCGTGCCGTTGGCCATCTCATGGCTGGTGCCCATCGCCTTGACCGCAGCGCCGACACCACTGTGCAGGCGGGTGATCATCGCTTCGATTTCTTCGGTCGATTGCTGGGTTCGCTTGGCCAGGGTCCGCACTTCATCGGCCACCACCGCAAAACCGCGCCCCTGCTCACCGGCCCGGGCTGCTTCAATGGCGGCGTTGAGGGCCAGCAGGTTGGTCTGCTCGGCGATGCTCTTGATCACATCCAGCACACGACTGATGGCCTGGCTGTCGGTCGCCAATTGGTTGATCACCTGCACCGACTGATCGATCTCACTGGCCAAGCGGACGATGCTACCCTGCTGGGACTCCACCAGCCCACGCCCGCTGAGGGTCTCGTCGTTCACGCTGTGGGCACTGCTCACCGCTGCAGCGGCACTGCGGGCCACTTCCTGGGCCGTGGCCGACATCTGGTTCATCGCCGTCGCCACCAGTTCGATCTGGGTGCGCTGGCCGGCGACGGCCTGATTGCTCCGGGCCGATACCGTTTCCACCTGCCCGGCCTGGCGTTCGACCTCGGCAACAGTACGGCCGACCTGTTCGATCAGGTCATGGATCTTCGCCACCGTACCGTTGAACACTTCACCCAATTCGCCCAGCTCGTCCTTGCTGCGGGCAACAAAATTGACCGTCATGTCCCCCGCCGCCACCTTGTCCATCATCTGGCCCAGATGCTGGAGCGTGGTACGGGTCGAGGCGTAGAACCCGGCGTACAGGTAAAAAATCAACAGAAACACCAGCACCAGCGCCACGGCTTGCAGCACCATGTGGCTGCGGTTCTGCTCCAGACGCTGCTGCAACTGCACCCCCAGGAAGCCCTGGGTCGCCTCGTTCAGCCGGTAGGTCTGCTCCATCAGGCCACTGACGTGCTCATAAAATGCCGGCCATGGCGCATCGAGAGTGTCAGCCATCACCACCTGCTCTTCAATCAGTTCACTGGCCTTCTTGAGGGTGCTCTTGCTGCCATTGGCCTGATCGGCAAGGGCCTGCCCGGCGGCCTTGCTGGAGCCCAAGGCATCCTGCAGTTTCAAGTCATATTCACCCTGGAGCCTTTCGATCTGCGCCAGCAACTCGTCGAAGCGGGTGCTCGACGCTGAATTGAGAAACCCCAGCCCCAACGAGGATGCGCCCAGCGCCCGGCCTTCGCCGAGGATCTGGGTGACCTTGGGGGTCGTGCCGATAATCAACTCGCTGAGCTGGCGGATATCGCTCTGGTTATCGCGACTCAGCCCCGCCTGGCTGGCGATGATCTGGCTGAACACCTGGGCGCTGTTGAGCAACTTGCCGATCAGCGCACTTTTGCTCTGCAGGGAGCTTTCAGCCTGCTGGGTCTTGAAAGCACCGATCATTTCGTCGCGCTTGGCCTCGAAGGCACTGATCTGTTCAGGCTCGATGACCACGGGGGTCATGCCTTGCAGCCGCGCGAGGACCTGTTGTTCCAGGCTGCCGATCTTCGCTTCGACATCACCGGCCTTGCCGGACTGGCCCAGGCTGGCGTTGATCTGCACCAGGTTATTGAGGGTTTCCAGGTCCCGCCGCAGGACCAGGCTGCTGCCCAGCAGGTCGAGGCTTTGCAGCTCCACTTGCGTGCCCTGGAATTCCCGATAGGAATCGCGCACCAGAAAGAAGTTGGTCACCAGCATCGGCAGCAGGAACAGCACGCTGATCAGGCTGAACTTCATACCGAAGCTCAGGCGGTTCATCAGCGCGACGGCGGGCCAGAGCAAACTCTTCACAAGGAAGTCTCCCGGTAGGTTTTTATTTTTATAGGCAGGCGCACAGAGACAGCAGAAAGCCACTATTCGGGCGCTGCTCTTGTATAGCCTAAATCGGCGGGGAGATTTGTAACTTAAGGTTAACGAGCCTGGTCGTGACTCAGTCCCTTGTGGCGAGGGAGCTTGCTCCCGCTGGCCTGCGAAGCAGGCCTCCGAGAGCCTTCAGGAAAATCGCTTGCCCAGGTTTTCGGTTGCTGCGCAACCGAGCGGGAGCAAGCTCCCTCGCCACAAAAGCGCCTGGCCACAACCCTGCTTACGTTGATCAGGCCAACACCGTCCACAACGCAAACCCGGCATACCAGAGCACTGCCGCACGCAGCAGCAATTCCCAGAGACGGTCCAGGCTGTTGATGCCGTCCGGTCCGGCGACGGGCCGGGGGATCTCGCCTGCCACCAGGCCGACCTTGTCGATAAGGTCGGCGGCGCTGATGTTCCAGTTCAGCAGTTCATGCAACATGACCCGGCTGACCGCGACGAAATTCCCCACCAGGGCGAAGCTTGCCGCCAGCAACCGCACCGGCACCCAATCGAAGGCATGGCGCATTTGTGCGGCCCGCTCGGCCACACCGGGGTTCTGGCTGTTCTCGGCGGCCAGCGCCAGCAGCCGATAGCTCAAGGCCGCGACCGGGCCCAACACGAAGTACCAGAAAATCACCGCAAAGAAGCTCTGGTAGGCCTGCCACAACAAATGCCCCTGGACACGCTCCAGCAACTGCTCACCGTCATTGGCTTCAATGTCCAGGTCGCGCTTGGCGACATGGGCCGCCGCTTGCAGGTCTTCCCGACGCCACGCATCGCGAAACGGCCCGAGGCCGGCCAGCAGATCACCGCGCCCCAGGCTGTAAATCACCACCAGCAAATGCACTGGCAGCGCCAACAGACCGTAGGCCACCGGCTCCAGCACCCAGAGCAGCAACGCCAGCAGCGCCACGGGTAGCAAAACCATCACCGTCAGCACCAGCCAGGGTCGGTTGACCCAACGTGGGCTCGCCTCGAGCTTGTTCAGCTCGTGCAGCCAACCGCCGTCACGCTGGACCCGCTGGCGCAAGGCCGAGAACTTCTCGATCCAGACGGCCAGCAGCAACACCAGAAAACTCATTGTCCTTCCCCTTCTGTCAGGGCCGCGCGATAGCGCACCCAGTCGAATGCCGGTCCCGGATCGGTCTTGCGCCCCGGGGCGATGTCGCTGTGCCCGCAGATACGCTGCACAGTGATCGCCCTGAACGCCGCTTGCAACTGCCGGGTCAGGTCCACCAATGCGACATATTGCGCGTCGGTGAACGGCAGATCATCCGTGCCTTCGAGCTCGATGCCCAGGGAAAAATCATTACAGGCCTCACGCCCCTCGAAGCACGAGACCCCCGCATGCCACGCGCGATCCAGACAAGAGACAAATTGGGTCACGGCGCCGTCACGCTCGATCAGGAAATGCGCAGAAACCCGCAGATCGGCGATACCGACAAAGTAGGGATGTTCCGTGACATCCAGACGATTCTGGAAGAATTCCTGCACCTTGCCCGTGGCGAATTGTGCCGGTGGCAGGCTGATGTTGTGGATCACCAGCAGGGAGATTTCGCCCTCGGGGCGCGCATTGAAGTTGGGCGATGGGCAATGACGCACCCCCTCGCACCAACCGCTCGCGGAGTCCAACTGCATACAGGTTCCTTCGATGACGACGGTGAATGCCGCCAGTATGCCGTGATCGGACCGGGCCGCGCGATCACTTGCCGCGATTGAGCTGACGCAGATTGCCCAGCACCGACTCCAGCGCGCGGTCGAACAACAGGGTGTCGTCCAGCAGCCGCGCCGCGCCACGGCGAAACTCCAGGGCCAGGCTGGTGCGGCTGTGCTCCAATACCTTGAGGCCGGTGCGATTGACGAAGACGTATTTGCCGGTGGCCTCGATGATCGCCGCCAGCTTGCAACGCAGGGTGTTGTCATCGTCCTCCTGGAACTCGACCCAGCTTCCCAGGTGCAACTGGTCGACCTGCAGCAGACCCACGTCATCGGCCGGCAAATGCACCGCCACGCTCTCCCCCGCCGACTTTTGAGGGGGCCGCAAGACGATTTTCTCCAGCACCTCGACCATGACCGGTGAAGTGAACGACTCGGCCTGTTCCGTCGCTTGGCCGGTGCGCTCGAGCGCCTGCACATGCAGGGCTTCCAGCTCACTGAAAAATTCGCTGGTGGCGAACGGATCGAACGCCGAGCGACTCAAGCCTTCACGCAGGGCCTTGAGCAGTTCGGGCACTATCGCCAACAAACGCAGGCCGGCATCGGGTTCATCATGAGGCTGGACGCTCCAGATCAATTGCTCCAGGGTCAAGACGTCGGCCTGCCACTCGGCGGAATACTTGCCATGCTTGAAGCACGTCAGCAGCAACACCTGGCTCCAGGCGTGTTGCACGAACTCCACCACCGCTTGTGGCAGGACTTTGCCCAACATCACCTGGTTCAGCGCCCCTTCGACGCGCTGGCGCGCCAGTTCGGCCTTGGCCCGGCCCTCTTCGGCATCGCGGATGCGCTGTTCGAGCAGCTCACTGCGGCGCCGCTCGTCACTGGTGAAGGCCAGGAAGTCGGCCAGCAACTCGGAGAAAATCGCCGGGTCATCGACAAAATCATTCAATAAGCGCTGCACCACCTGCTCGATGCGCAGGTAGAGGCTGTCGCGCTGATGATCGTCGCAATCACCCCAGCCCATGGCCGCAGCCGCGATTTCGTTAAGCAGTCGCCGGGCCGGATGATTGCCGCGGCTGAAGAAACTCTTGTCCTGCACCGCGACCTTGAGCATCGGGATTTGCAGGCGGCCGATCAGGGCCTTGAAAGAGTCTGGCAGGTTGTGATCGTCGAGGATGAATTCGAACATCATCGAGATCAGGTTGATCACGTCCTCATCGGCACCTTCGACCACGCGAGACTTGCCACTCCTGACGCTGACCCGGGTCAACAGTTGTTCGAGCTGGCTACGCAAATCGAACTCGTCGTGAACGGCAGGCGCCGGCACGTATTGCTGTAAATGAGAGAGCAGCCGCAGCAGGTCACGGGTAGAAATCGGCTGGGGCGGCGCGCTGAGCTCCAAGGTCGGCGCCACAGTACCACGCACCTGCATCAACAGTTTCTGCAAGGCGGCAAACACTTCCTGCACGCTGTCATCCACCTCGGCATCGCTGGGCTTGGCAGCTATCTCGGCGTTGGGCCTGGGGTTATCCTCGGTGCGATCCGACGCCCGGCGCGCCAGCGTGACCTTGAGCTCTGGCAGGATGCCGGTGGCGGCCAGCAACTGGTTGGCCTCGGTATAGAGTTGGTCGCAATCGCTGAGCACATAACGCTCGAACAGCTTGAGCAGGATCAGCTTGACCTTGATTCCCACGCCCAGGTTGCGCCCGGCCTGCAGGAACTTCTCGCACAGCAATGCCGGGCTCAGGGGATTGTGCTGATTGGCCAGCGGTCGGGCCAGCAGCACACTGAGCCGGGCCGTCAGTTGTTCCAGCGACACGCCATCGCGCCTGAGCACCCGAGTGACCATCGCCTCGACCGCCAGATGCCGCTCCAGGTCGTCCTGGGAGCGCTGGATTTGGCTGTCTGGCGCCAGGCTGGCGTGAGTCAGGTCGTATTGGGCGAGGCTGACGAAGGTCTCGAAAAACTGCTCGATGAATTCACGCTCGATGCTTTTACGCTTCAGGCGCAAGTCCCGCATGGCCTCGAAGTACAGGTTCTGCTCGACGTCGTCGCGCGCCCGGTCGGCCATTTCAAACAAGGTGTCGTCGGCATTATCGAACAACCCTTGCAAGCCCAGGCGCAACTGCTGGGCGGCCTTGTCGCGAACCTGAAGCAGAATCACAGGCAGGCGGGCGAGCGGCGAGGGGCTCGCCTGATCGGTAGCGACCTTGTGCAAAGGCACTACATTCCCGTCGTTGTGCATCCTGGCCTCCTGAAACGGCTTTCTGCGGCTCGTAACGTCAAAGCTATGACGTCAATCGAAAGGCGGATTATCGGGTAAAACAGCCCTGTCGTACCAGCACACTCTGTGATCCATCTCGAAATACGGCGCAATAAGTGACCTGGGAAATAAGGAAATGTTGCGAGGACGCGACCAAATGCAGGTTTCGACACCCTATAATCAGGCCACTTTGTTTGTGGAGCCCGTTATGCCGAATCTACGCCTCGCCGATCTGACCGCCGAAATCGAAGCCAACGTGCGCCGTGCGTTGCTTGAAGACATCGGCAGCGGCGACATCACCGCGCAACTGATCCCCGCCGAACGCCTGGCCAAGGCCACCATCATCACCCGCGACGCGGCAATCATCAGTGGCACGGCCTGGGTCGATGCCGTGTTCCGGCAACTGGACCCGCGTGTCGCGGTACATTGGCAAGTGCACGACGGCGACCGGGTCAACCCCGATCAAGTGCTGTTCCACCTGGAAGGCCCGGCCCGCTCGCTGCTGACCGGCGAACGCAGCGCGCTGAACTTCCTGCAAATGCTCTCGGGCGTCGCCACGCGGGCCCGTTACCTGGCCGACTTTGTCGCAGGCACGCAGGTCAAGCTGCTGGACACCCGCAAGACCCTGCCCGGCCTGCGCCTGGCCCAGAAGTACGCGGTCACCTGCGGTGGCTGCCATAACCACCGCATCGGCCTGTACGATGCGTTCCTGATCAAGGAAAACCACATCGCTGCCTGCGGCGGGATCGCCCAGGCCATCGCTGCCGCCCACAAGATCGCACCGGGCAAACCGGTGGAAGTCGAAGTGGAAAGCCTGGCGGAATTGAAAGAAGCGCTTGCGGCCGACGCCGACATCATCATGCTCGACGAACTGAGCCTGGACGACATGCGTGAAGCCGTACGCCTCAATGGCGGCAAGGCGAAGCTGGAGGCCAGCGGCGGGATCAACGAAAGCACGTTGCGCCCGATTGCCGAGACTGGGGTGGACTACATCTCGATCGGCGCGATGACCAAGGATGTGAAGGCAGTGGATCTATCGATGCGGCTCAGTCTCTGAGCAGCTTCGAGCCGCAAGCTACAAGCTTCAAGCTGTTCCGCGCTTGTCTTGTAGCTTGTAGCTTGTAGCTGCCGTTAAACCACCAGATTGTTCATCTCGCAGTACTCATCCCACTCCACACCCAACACCTCGGCCGCTTCCTTGTGCAACGCAAGGCGCTGCGCCTCGAATTCCTCAGGCGTACTGGTGTACTTGAGCGTCAACTCCCAAGGCTGCAGCCCCTGGGCTTCGGCCTCGTCCTCGAATGCCCATTGGATCTGGTCTTTCTGATCGTCGGCGGGCAAGTCCTTGATCTCTTCCAGCAACTGGGGCGCGTCCAGTACGTATTTTTTCAGCGCTTCTTCGTGCCTGGCTTCTTGGGTCAATGCTTTAACGGTCATGGCGTTCTCGCTGATCTGGGGAATGGAAGATGGATCTGGATCATCAAGGATCTCTCTGACGCAAAAAACCGTGTGAAGCCCGGTTTATCTGGCCTTCAGAACCATTCGGGGATCATCTGAAAACAAAGGTGTTTGACTTTTTGGGACAAGGAATCCTAACAGAGACGCAAGCCAGTGCAACAACCGGAATCGAGTGGAGGAACGAGATATGCGTCCGGTTACAGTTTCTCGTTTCCATGGGCGGGGATTCAGCCCTTATAAATATTCCATTACTTCAGCACTGAGGCTCAATGACCAAAGCCTTCTCATTGACCGCCCTGACGCCTGCAACTATATTCAGTCGCAACGAAAAGCGCTTATGTCAAAAAATGAAAAAAACCTCGCAAAGCTGCTCAATGAACAAGGCTCATTTACTTGGCCGCAACTCATCACCCTATTACGTCGCCTGGGTTACTCCCAACTGGAAGGCTCTGGCAGTCGAGTTAAATTCGATAATGGCGACCCAGGTGCAATGATCAGCTTACACAAGCCGCATCCAGGTAATGAGCTCAAAATGTACGTAAGACGCCAGATTATTGAGCAATTGAAAACAGGAGGCCTGATCCCATGAGCACCCAGCTGCACTACAAGGGCTACGTCGGCTCGATTGAAGCGAGCACCGAAGATAAATGCCTGTTCGGAAAGCTCTTATTCATACAGGCGCTGGTGAGCTATGAGGGACAAACGGTGGCCGAATTGGAAACGGCTTTTCGCGAATCCGTAGATGATTATCTACAGACCTGCCAGCAGCTAGGCCAGAAGCCAGAAATACCCTGCAAAGGATCGTTCAATGTTCGCATCGGTCACGATCTACATTTGGCAGCGGCTTTGGCTGCGACTCGTCAAAATGTATCGCTGAACGACCTGACACGCCAAGCACTGAACGAATATCTACAGCATCACGCATAAAAGCGTGGGCGAAAAAATTTTTGCCCGAGACAGGAATCGAACCTGCGACCTTCGCGTTACGAGTGCGCTGCTCTACCGACTGAGCTACACGGGCGGTGGCTAAACCTAGCATCGTCCCCTGCGGCCAGGCAACCCGCGACACAGGGATTTTCGTCACACAGCAAAACGCCCCGAACCAGTCGGGGCGCTTGCTTGTTCAGCGGTTAGGCGATGGGGTGATTAAACGCCCGATGCCTTGGCTGCTGCGACGTCCTTGATGGACAGCTTGATACGGCCGCGGTTGTCCACGTCCAGTACCAGCACTTCCACTTCCTGGCCTTCCTTGAGGATGTCGGTCACCTTCTCGACGCGAGCATCGCTCAGCATGGAGATGTGAACCAGACCGTCCTTGCCCGGCAGGATGTTGACGAACGCGCCGAAGTCGACGATGCGCTCAACCTTGCCGACGTAGATCTTGCCGATCTCGGCTTCGGCAGTGATGCCCAGGACGCGCTGGCGTGCCGCTTCTGCCGCTTCCTTGGTTTCACCGAAGATCTTGATCGAACCGTCGTCTTCGATGTCGATCGAAGCCTTGGTTTCTTCACAGATCGCACGGATGGTCGCGCCGCCTTTACCGATGACATCACGGATTTTGTCGGTGTCGATTTTCATCGCGATCATGGTCGGAGCGTTTTCCGACAGCTCGGTACGGGACTGACCGATGATCTGGTTCATCTGACCGAGGATGTTCAGGCGCGCTTCCAGGGCCTGGCCCAGGGCGATTTCCATGATCTCTTCGGTGATGCCCTTGATCTTGATGTCCATCTGCAGTGCGGTGACGCCTTTGGCGGTACCGGCCACTTTGAAGTCCATGTCGCCCAGGTGGTCTTCGTCACCCAGGATGTCGGTCAGGACGGCGAATTTCTCGCCCTCTTTGACCAGACCCATGGCGATACCGGCAACCGGTGCCTTCATCGGCACACCGGCGTCCATCAGGGCCAGGGAAGCGCCGCAGACCGAAGCCATCGAGCTCGAACCGTTGGACTCGGTGATTTCCGATACCACGCGAATGGTGTACGGGAACACGTCAGCGGCAGGCAGCATGGCCTGGACCGAACGACGGGCCAGACGGCCGTGACCGATTTCGCGACGACCGGCGCCACCCATGCGACCACACTCGCCCACCGAGAACGGCGGGAAGTTGTAGTGCAGCATGAACGGGTCTTTCTTTTCGCCTTCCAGGGTGTCCAGCAGTTGCGCGTCACGGGCGGTGCCCAGTGTTGCAACGACCAGCGCCTGGGTTTCGCCACGGGTGAACAGTGCCGAACCGTGGGTCTTTGGCAGAACGCCGACTTCGATGTTCAGCGGACGTACGGTGCGGGTGTCGCGACCGTCGATACGCGGCTTGCCGTTGACGATGTTTTCGCGAACGGTGCGGTATTCGATTTCACCGAAAGCGGCTTTGACGTCGCTGGCCGATGGCTGGCCTTCTTCGCCGGACAGCTTGGCAACGACCTGGTCTTTCAGCTCGCCCAGGCGTGCATAACGGTCGGCCTTGACGGTGATGGTGTAGGCCTGGGAGATCGCTTCGCCGAACTCGGCACGGATCGCGCCCAGCAACTCGGTGGCTTCGGCTTGCGGAGCCCAGGTCCAGGTTGGCTTGGCGGCTTCGGCGGCCAGTTCCTTGACGGCGTTGATCACCACCTGGAACTCGTCGTGGGCGAACAGTACGGCGCCCAGCATCTGGTCTTCGGTCAGTTCCTTGGCTTCGGATTCAACCATCAGCACGGCTTCGGAAGTACCGGCCACGACCATGTCCAGGCTCGAGGCTTTCAGTTGCTCGTAGGTCGGGTTCAGCAGGTAGCCGGTGCTTTCGTGGAACGCAACGCGGGCAGCGCCGATCGGGCCATCGAAAGGAATACCGGAGATGGCCAGGGCAGCCGAGGTACCGATCATCGCAGCGATGTCCGGATCGGTTTTCTTGCTGGTGGACACGACGGTGCAGACGACCTGCACTTCGTTCATGAAGCCTTCTGGGAACAGCGGACGGATCGGACGGTCGATCAGTCGGGAAGTCAGGGTTTCTTTCTCGGAAGGACGGCCTTCGCGCTTGAAGAAACCGCCAGGGATCTTACCGGCAGCGTAAGTCTTTTCCTGGTAGTGAACAGACAGAGGGAAGAAGCCCTTGCCTGGATCGGCTTGCTTGGCACCGACAACGGTCACCAATACGCTGACGTCGTCGTCAACGGTGACCAGCACTGCGCCGGAGGCCTGACGGGCGATACGGCCAGTCTCGAGGGTAACGGTCGACTGACCGAACTGGAATTTTTTGATTACCGGGTTCACGGTGTCCTACCTTCTTTGTGGCTCTTGGGGAACTTGTCTTCTTGCGAAATTCTTGGGCAATGACGGGAATCGGCCCGACGTTTGTCCAGGGTAAAGCGTGTATCCAGATAAAACTTGAGGCTGGGAGCCTGCCATGCGCCAGCGGGAAACCCACTGACGTACGACAGACCACCAACCTCTAGCGCAATCGCTGATTAGCGACGCAGACCCAGGCGAGCGATCAGAGCGCTGTAACGGCTCACGTCCTTGCCTTTCAGGTAGTCCAGCAGCTTACGACGCTGGTTTACCATGCGGATCAGACCACGACGGGAGTGGTGATCCTTACCGTTGGCCTTGAAGTGACCTTGCAGTTTGTTGATGTTGGCGGTCAGCAGTGCAACTTGCACTTCTGGCGAACCAGTGTCACCAACAGCTTGCTGGTAGTCAGCTACGATTTGAGCTTTTTCTTGAACGTCGAGAGCCATGAGGCAATCCTTTTAGTCAGGAAACTGTTCCGAGGAAACAGCTTCAACAGGCCAGGGACAAATCCCTGTATCTATAAATGAGTAGTGACCGTGCCTGTTAACAGCCACACTCGCCAACCTGCTGTTACGCAGGCTGGTTCCGGTCATTCCGACCGAATCAGTCGACGCGGCGCAATGCGCCCGTCTTCGCTCACTTCACCTATACCGATGAAGCGACCATTATGATCCTGTACCCGGACCATGCCGAACTTCGGCGCATCCGGGGCACGTACCGGCTGGCCATTGAGCCAGTAGAACGCGCTGTGTTCCGAGAACTGCAACAGCGGCCAATCCAGCAACCCGCTGTCCGATGGCATCAGGAAACGGTCGACCGCTTCGTTGCCGCCTTCGGCATGGACCGCTTCAAGCTCTTCCAGCGTGACCGTCTGGGCCAACGTGAAAGGCCCGGCCTGGGTCCGTCGCAATTCTGCCACGTACGCACCACAGCCGAGCTGTTCACCAATATCCTCCACCAGGGTCCGGATATAGGTGCCCTTGCTGCAATCCACGGCCAGCCGCACAGTATTACCGTCAAAGGCCAGCAATTCCAAGCGCGCAATAGTAACAGAACGCGGTTCACGCTCCACTACTTCGCCTGCACGAGCCAGTTTATACAGCGGTTGGCCATCACGCTTCAGAGCCGAGTACATCGGCGGTATCTGACTGATTTGCCCGCGAAATTTCGGCAACACCGCTTCGATATCGGCCTGACCAACGGTCACCGGGCGCTCAAGCAAAACCTCACCTTCGGCATCCGCCGTGGTGGTTGTCTTGCCCAGTTGCGCCAGGGTTTCATAACCCTTGTCGGAATCGAGCAGGTACTGGGAAAACTTGGTCGCCTCGCCAAAGCACAGCGGCAGCACGCCGGTGGCCAGCGGATCGAGGCTACCGGTGTGCCCGGCCTTTTCAGCATTGAGCAGCCAGCGAACCTTCTGCAACGCCGCGTTGGACGTGAACCCCAACGGTTTGTCGAGCAGGATGATGCCGCTGACGTTACGACGGATACGTTTGACCTGAGCCACCGAATTACTCCTTGGTGTCTTCAGGTTCAGCCGCAACCGGGTGCTGACTGTCTTCAGCCACGGCGCGTTCGATCAACGCCGACAGATGCGCTCCCCGCACGACGCTTTCGTCGTAGTGGAAGTGCAACTGTGGGACGCTGCGCAGTTTCATCTCCCGGGCCAGCTGCATACGCAGGAAGCCGGCGGCCGAGTTGAGCACCTTGATGCTCTGGGCGATTTCTTCGGCGCTGTCCTGGCCCATCACGGTGATGAAAATCTTCGCATGACCAACGTCACGGCTGACTTCCACTGCGGTAATGGTGACCAGGCCGACGCGCGGGTCTTTGACTTCGCGACGGATCAGCTGGGCCAGCTCGCGCTGCATCTGATCGCCGATTCGTTGGGTACGGCTGTATTCTTTTGCCATGTCTTGTTACCTGTTACTGCCCCACGGTGAAACCCGCGAGGTCTGAAAGCGGCAAACGCCCGGCCTGGCAAAAGCCAGACCGGGCGTTGCATTTAGAGTCCGCCAACCAGGCAGTGCATGTTCATGCGGCTGCCCGGTGCGGCTCTTGAAGTGCGCGAGTCAGAGGCTGCGAGCAACCTGGACCTTCTCGAAGACTTCGATCTTGTCGCCGACCTTGACGTCGTTGTAGCTCTTGACGCCAATACCGCACTCCATGCCGGCACGTACTTCGGAAGCGTCATCCTTGAAGCGGCGCAAGGATTCCAGCTCGCCTTCGAAGATCACGATGTCTTCACGCAGTACACGGATCGGACGGTTACGGTGAACAACACCCTCGATCACCATGCAACCGGCGATGGCACCAAACTTCGGCGAACGGAACACGTCGCGAACTTCGGCAACACCCAGGATGTTCTCCCGCACGTCGCTGCCCAGCATACCGGTCAACGCTTTCTTGACGTCTTCGATGATGTCGTAGATCACGTTGTAGTAACGCATATCCAGGCCTTCCTGCTCGACGATCTTGCGAGCGCCGGCATCGGCACGCACGTTGAAGCCGAACAGTACAGCGTTGGAGGCCAGTGCCAGGTTGGCGTCGGATTCGGTGATACCACCGACACCGCCACCGACCACACGCACTTGCACTTCGTCGTTACCCAGGCCGTTCAAGGCACCGTTCAACGCTTCGAGCGAACCACGGACGTCGGATTTGAGGACGATGTTGAGCGTCTTCTTCTCTTCCTGACCCATGTTCTCGAAGATGTTTTCCAGCTTGCCAGCGTGAGCACGAGCCAGTTTGACTTCGCGGAACTTGCCTTGACGGAACAGAGCCACTTCACGGGCTTTCTTCTCGTCAGCCACAACGCTCATCTCGTCGCCAGCATCCGGGGTGCCGTCCAGGCCGAGGATCTCGACCGGGATAGCCGGGCCGGCTTCCTTGATGGACTTGCCGTTCTCGTCGAGCATGGCACGTACACGGCCGTAGTTCGAACCGACCAGCACCATGTCGCCTTGGCGCAGGGTACCGTCTTGAACCAGGACGGTCGCAACCGGACCACGGCCCTTGTCGAGGCGCGATTCAACGACCACACCACGGCCTGGAGCCGAAGGTGTAGCGGTCAGTTCCAGAACCTCGGCTTGCAACAGAACGGCTTCGAGCAGTTCGTCAACGCCGGTACCCATCTTCGCCGAGACCGGAACGAATGGAGTGTCGCCACCCCACTCTTCGGAGGTCACGCCGTGGACCGACAGTTCGCTGCGGATGCGATCGAGATCGGCGCCCGGCTTGTCGATCTTGTTCACTGCAACCACCAGCGGCACGCCAGCTGCCTGGGCATGCTGAACGGCTTCGATGGTTTGCGGCATCACGCCGTCGTCCGCTGCAACCACCAGGATCACGATGTCGGTCGCCTTGGCACCACGGGCACGCATCGCGGTAAACGCGGCGTGACCCGGGGTGTCGAGGAACGTCACCATGCCGCGGTCGGTTTCAACGTGGTAGGCGCCGATGTGCTGGGTAATACCGCCAGCCTCACCTGCCGCAACCTTCGCACGACGAATATAGTCGAGCAGGGACGTTTTACCGTGGTCAACGTGGCCCATGACGGTCACGACCGGTGCACGGGAAACCGCCTCACCTTCAAACTTCAGGGACTCGGCCAGGGAATCTTCCAGGGCAGTGTCGCTGACCAGGGTCACTTTGTGGCCCAGCTCTTCAGCAACCAGTTGGGCAGTTTCCTGGTCCAGTACCTGGTTGATGGTGGCTGGCGTACCCAGCTTGAACATGAACTTGATGATTTCAGCAGCCTTGACCGACATCTGCTGGGCCAGATCGCCCACAGTGATGGTCTCGCCGATCTTCACTTCACGCACGACAGGGCCGGTAGGGCTCTGGAAACCGTGGGCGTTGCGTTTCTTCAGCTTGGCCTTGCCGCGACCGCCACGACGGAAACCGTCGCTTTCTTCGTCGGTGGTACGTGGCGCAACGCGTGGCGCTGGTGCCTTTTCCTTGACCGAAGCACGATGAGGCGCGTTCTTGCGCTCGCCATCGCCACTGCCACGACGGTTGTCGTCGGCACGTGGCTTGTCGGGACGACGCTGTTCGTCGCGCTTGCGAGTGTCGGCTGGAGCCGGAGCCGCAGCCACGACTGGAGCGGCTTCGCGCACAGGCTCGGCTACCGGGGCAACAGCCTCGACGGCTTCTACCGGAGCAGCTTGCGCAGCAGCAGGCTGGCGACGCGCTTCTTCTTCGGCGCGACGCTTGGCTTCTTCTTCAGCCTTCTGACGAGCAGCATTTTCTACTGCGCGACGTTCTTCCTGTTCGCGTTTGCGCTCGGCTTCGATTTCTTCCGGGCTGCGCTGTACGAAGACTTTCTTCTTGCGTACTTCAACGCTGATGCTTTTGCTACCGGCAACACGCAGGGTGCTGGTGGTTTTACGCTGCAGAGTGATCTTGCGCGGTTCTTCCACTTTCGCCTTGTGACTGCTCTTCAGGTGAGTCAGCAGGGACTGCTTCTCACTGTCGGTCACATGTTCCTCGGCGGCGGTGTGCGGCAGACCTGCCTCACGCATCTGCTGCAACAGGCGCTCTACCGGTGTTTTGACCTCATCGGCCAGTTGTTTCACCGTGACTTGCGTCATGCACTTCTCTCCTCAGGCCGCGCCTAATTACTCGAACCAGTGGGCTCGGGCGGCCATGATCAACTTGCCGGCACGATCATCGTCAATGCCGTCGATGTCGAGCAGATCGTCAATAGACTGCTCGGCCAGGTCTTCGCGGGTAATTACGCCGCGCACCGCCAGTTCCATCGCCAAATCCTTGTCCATGCCCTCAAGCGAGAGCAGGTCTTCGGCCGGATGGGCGTCTGCCAGCTTTTCCTCAGTAGCGATGGCTTTGGTCAACAAACGATCCTTGGCCCGAGCGCGAAGCTCGTTGACGATCTCCTCGTCAAAGCCGTCGATGTTGAGCATTTCCTCCACCGGTACGTAGGCAATCTCTTCCAGGCTGGTAAAACCCTCATCCACCAGCACCTGCGCCAGCTCTTCATCGACTTCAAGCTCTTCGATGAAGTTGCGCAGGATGTCGCCGGTTTCAGCTTGCTGTTTAGCCTGGATGTCCGATTCGGTCATCACGTTCAGGGTCCAGCCAGTCAACTGGCTGGCCAGACGTACGTTCTGACCACCGCGACCGATGGCCTGAGCCAGATTGTCTGCGCCAACGGCGATGTCCATGGCGTGGGCATCTTCGTCGACGATAATTGCCGCCACTTCAGCAGGCGACATGGCATTGATCACGAACTGAGCCGGGTTGTCGTCCCACAGGACGATGTCCACACGCTCGCCGCCCAACTCGCCGGATACGGCCTGGACACGCGAACCACGCATGCCGATGCAGGCACCTTGCGGGTCGATGCGCTTGTCCTTGGAGCGGACCGCGATCTTGGCACGCGAACCCGGATCACGGGAGGCGGCCATCACTTCGATCAGGCCTTCGGCAATTTCCGGCACTTCGATGCGGAACAACTCGATCAGCATTTCCGGCGCGGTACGCGACAGGATCAACTGTGGGCCGCGGTTCTCGGTGCGGATTTCCTTGAGCAGCGCACGCAAACGCACGCCGACCCGGAAAGTTTCGCGAGAGATGATGTCTTCGCGAGCCAGCAACGCTTCGGCGTTGTTGCCCAGGTCGACGATCACGTTGTCGCGGGTCACTTTTTTCACGGTGCCGGAGATGATTTCCCCCAGGCGCTCGCGATAAGCGTCGACGACTTGCGCGCGCTCGGCTTCGCGAACTTTCTGCACAATAACCTGCTTGGCAGTCTGTGCAGCGATGCGACCGAACTCAATGGACTCGATTTTTTCTTCTACTACATCACCGACCTTGGCGCCCGGATGCGTTTCTGCAACCTTGCTCGGCCAGGTTTCGATAGCCGGATCATCCAGGTCGGCTTCCTCGACCACCGTCCAGCGACGGAAAGTCTCGTAGGCACCGGTGTGGCGATTGATTTCCACACGCAAATCAACTTCGTCTTCAAACCGCTTCTTGGTAGCAGTGGCCAGAGCCAGCTCCAGCGCTTCAAAAATAACGTTAGCCGGTACGCCCTTTTCATTGGATACCGACTCAACAACCAGCAGTACTTCTTTGCTCATCGTACGCCTCGCCTTTCGCAAGCCATTGGATCCGCGGGATCCGCAGTATCTGGCACGTATCAGTCAAAACTGGGAATAATGTTGGCCTTGTCGATCATATCGATCGGCAACAGGAACTCATGGTCATCTACCTGCACCACGACGTCCTGCTCTTCTACACCGCGCAGAAGGCCTTGGAAGTTGCGTCGACCTTCGAAAGGCGAGCGCAGCTTGATCTTCACTTGTTCACCGGCAAACGAAGCGAACTGTTCAAGTGTGAACAGGGGGCGCTCCATGCCTGGCGAGGAAACTTCAAGGGTGTATTCGGAGGTGATTGGATCTTCAACATCCAGTACACCGCTGATCTGACGGCTGACGATGGCGCAATCATCCACCAACACGCCGCCTTCCTTATCGATATAAACGCGCAACAGTGAGTGGCGACCTTGAGCCGAGAACTCAATACCCCAGCATTCATAGCCAAGGGCCACGACCACCGGGGCCAACAAGGCCTGCAACTGTTCTAGCTTGCTCGACACCTGAACCCCCTCGTGCATGTTTGTGCATGCTGTGCAAATAAAAAAAAATGGGCGAATCGCCCATCCCTGAAACGCCGTCGAACAGCGGCGTTATAAAGTGTCCAGCTAACAAAAAGCCCCTTGGAAGGGGCCCCTGAAACTGGTTGCGGGAGCCGGATTTGAACCGACGACCTTCGGGTTATGAGCCCGACGAGCTACCAGACTGCTCCATCCCGCGACAAAGCTGGGGCGGAAGTATACGACCGATCCCTTACAGGGTCAATGTAACCCTTCCACCTACAAGAAAGCCCGCAATCGCGGGCTCTCCTGATAATTGGTACCGAGAAGGGGACTCGAACCCCTACACCCTATGGGCACAACCACCTCAAGGTTGCGTGTCTACCAATTCCACCACCTCGGCAATACAGCGTTTGAAACCTTCTTACTTCTGCTCTTGAGCTGGAGGTACGTCAGTCGCCGGGTTGGCCGACTTTTGCTCTTGAAGCACCGGGACATCATCAGAAGCCGGTTGTTGCTTAGGCGCTTCCAGTACCGCTGGGTTTGGCAAACCTACTTGAGTCAGCTCATGAGCTTTCTCTTTAGCAAAGTAACCTAACCCTAAGCTGGTCATGAAGAAACCGGCGGCAAGTATAGCAGTAAACTTACTAAGAAAGGTAGAGGAACCTTGGCTTCCGAACACAGTATTTGAAGCACCTGCACCGAAAGACGCACCAGCATCCGCACCTTTACCCTGCTGCAGCAATACGAGGGCAACTACACCCAGTGCACCCAGCAGATGAAAAACGACTACGACTGTTTCCAGCATTTTTTCAGTTTCCCGCGGCGCGACAGATCGCACCGAACTCATCTGCATTCAGGGACGCTCCACCAATGAGCCCCCCATCGATATCCGGCATGCCGAACAGTTCGGCCGCATTGGCCGCCTTCACGCTGCCGCCGTATAGAAGCCGCACACCTCGTGCCACTTCAGAATTCTCTGCCGCCAACTGCGCGCGGATGGCGGCGTGCACATCCTGCGCCTGTTGCGGCGAAGCCGTCAGCCCGGTGCCAATGGCCCAGACCGGCTCGTAGGCAATGACTGCCTTTGCAAAAGCATCGACACCCAACTCTTCGATGATGCCACCCAGCTGACGCCCGACAACTTCAAGAGTCTTTCCGGCCTCGCGCTGCTCCCGGGTTTCCCCTACACACAGCACCGGGATCAGACCACAGGCCTGGGCCGCAGAAAATTTGCGAATCAGGGCCTTATCCTGCTCGCCCATGATCTGGCGACGCTCGGAATGTCCAATCAGGACCAGGGAACAACCCGCATCCACCAACTGACTCGGCGCAATCTCACCGGTCAACGCACCCTGCATGGATTCCACCGCAGAGTTCTGCGCGCCGACCGAAATCGACTTACCTTTCAAGCCATCAACCACTTGATTGATATACAAGCAAGGCGGGAACACCGCGACATCAACACCGCTAGGCAAGGCCAGATGACGAAGGCCCTTGATCAGCTCAGCGACGCTGGCGCGGGTACCGTGCATCTTCCAGTTACCAGCTACCATAGGGCGACGCATGCTGTACCTCGTCGGTCAAAGTGGGCGCAGATGTTACCCAACCGATTCATGACTGGCAAGCCGAATTCAGGCAGAAACTTCAGTAACCAGTTTTGCCAGCTCTTCGGCATAACCGCGAACTTGCGCTTCATCCTCTCCTTCAACCATGACGCGCACCAAAGGCTCTGTGCCGGACTTGCGCAACAACACGCGCCCACGCCCCGCCATCGCCTGCGTCACATGCTCACTGGCCTGCTTGACCTTCGCATGCTCGAGAGGATTCACACCGCCACCGAAACGCACGTTGATCAACACTTGCGGGCATTTGCGCAATGCCTGGCGCGACTGTGCGAGCCCTTCGTTACGCGCCTTGAGCGCCATCAGCACCTGCAAGGCTGCAATGATCGCATCACCCGTGGTGGTATGGTCGAAGCATACGATGTGGCCGGAGTTCTCACCCCCGATCACCCAGTTACGCTCCAGCAGCTCCGAGATCACGTAGCGGTCACCCACGTTAGCCCGCACGAACGGGATATCCAGGTCCGCCAGGGCCAGTTCAAGCCCGAGGTTGCTCATCAACGTACCAACCACGCCGCCCTGCAGCTTGCCGCGTCCATGCAGGTCACGGGCGATGATGAACAGCAGCTCGTCACCATCGACAACCGTGCCGGTGTGATCGACCATCAGGACCCGATCGCCGTCGCCATCGAAGGCGATCCCGAGATCGGCCTGCTCAGCCAGTACCGCAGCCTGCAACGCCTCGGTATGGGTGGAGCCACAGTTATGATTGATGTTCAGGCCATTAGGCTGGGCGGAAAGCACCACCACCTCGGCGCCCAACTCGCGAAAGACGCTCGGCGCAACTTTATAGGTTGCCCCATGGGCGCAATCGACGACGATTTTCAGGCCGGAAAAACTGGTACCGGTCGGCACACTGCCTTTGCAGAACTCGATGTAGCGACCCGACGCATCGTTGATCCGCGACACTTTGCCGATTTTGCTCGACTCAACCACAGTCATCGGCGTGTCCAGCAGCTCTTCGATCATCAGCTCGATATCATCCGGCAGCTTGGTACCCTGGCCGGAGAAGAACTTGATGCCGTTGTCATCATGAGGGTTGTGCGAGGCGCTGATCACGATGCCTGCCTGGGCCTGGAACGTACGCGTCAGGTAGGCAATGGCTGGCGTCGGCATCGGGCCAAGCAGCATCACATCGGCGCCCGCCGATGTCAGGCCGGCCTCGAGTGCCGATTCGAACATGTAGCCGGAAATTCGCGTGTCCTTGCCGACCAGCACCTTGCACGCGCCCATTTTGCGAAATGCCATGCCGGCCGCCCAGCCGAGCTTGAGCATGAAATCAGGGGTAATAGGGTATTCGCCGACCCGACCACGAATACCGTCGGTGCCAAAGTATTTCTTGCTCATAAGTGCTCCGTCATTCTTATTCGGCTGAATCCACAGCTGCGATCATCCGCACGACATCCATCGTTTCGGCTACATCGTGCACGCGCAATATGCGTGCACCTTTGGCAAGGGCCAAGGCCGCAAGAGCGAGACCGCCATACAGGCGCTCACCCACCGGGCGGCCCAAGGCATTGCCTATCATGCTCTTTCGCGAGACCCCAACCAACAGGGGCCGCCCCAGGGCATGCAAAGCTTCCATATGTTTGAACAAGCTCAGGTTGTGAGCCAGGGTCTTGGCAAAGCCGAACCCGGGGTCAAGAATGATCCGCTCGGCGGGAATGCCCGCGGCGGCGCACCGATCCAGACGCTCCACCAGGAACTCACCTACCTCCCTGGTCACATCCTCATAGTGCGGGTCATTCTGCATGGTCCCCGGCTCGCCAAGCATATGCATCAGGCACACCGGCAACCCGGTGGCCGCCGCCGCGTCCAGGGCACCATCGCGCCGCAAGGACCGAACATCGTTGATCAGGCCCGCCCCCAGCCGCGCAGTCTCACGCATGACCGCAGGCGTGGACGTATCGACCGAGATAATGACATCAAGTTCGCGATGGATGCGCTCGACAATCGGCGCCACTCGCTCCAGCTCTTCAGTAGGCGAGACCGCACGCGCGCCCGGCCGGGTCGATTCACCACCCACATCGATCAGCGTTGCGCCCTCGGCCACCATGGCCTCGGCATGTCGCAGCGCAGCATCGAGCTGGTTGAATCGACCACCATCGGAAAAGGAATCAGGCGTGACATTGAGAATACCCATGACATGCGCATGGGCCAAATCAAGAACCCGGTTGCCGCAAGGCAACCGGGTCGAGGACTGAACAGAAGTCATTTCAAGCCTTAGACATCAGCGGCCGGACCGCCAATCGGTGTCTCCGGACGCTCACCCTGTACTGCCGGAGGTGTACCGGAGGTGCCAGTACCACCCGACCAGTCACGAGGCTCGCGAGGTACGCGACCCGCCATGATGTCGTCGATCTGCTCGGCATCGATGGTTTCGTACTTCATCAGGGCATCGGCCATGGCATCGAGCTTGTCACGGTTGTCCGTGAGAATCTGCCGGGCTGTGCCGTAGCACTGGTCGATGATGCTGCGCACTTCGGAATCGATCAGCTTGGCCGTTTCGCCAGAGAAGCTTGCATGCTGGCCACTGCCACCACGACCGAGGAACACTTCCCCTTCTTCTTCGGCATACATCAGCGGCCCCAGTTTCTCGGACAGGCCCCACTTGGTGACCATGTTCCGAGCGATCTGACTGGCGCGCATGATGTCGTTGGATGCCCCGGTGGTCACGCCATCGAAGCCCAACGTCATCTCTTCGGCGATACGACCGCCGTACAACGAACAGATCTGGCTGATCAATGCACGCTTGGACAGGCTGTAGCGATCCTCTTCCGGCAGGAACATGGTCACGCCCAGGGCGCGACCGCGCGGGATGATCGAGACCTTGTAGACCGGATCGTGCTCGGGCACGACACGACCGACGATCGCGTGACCCGCCTCGTGATACGCGGTGTTCTGCTTTTCTTTCTCCGACATGACCATGGATTTGCGCTCAGCGCCCATCATGATCTTGTCCTTGGCCAGTTCGAATTCCTTCATTTCCACGACGCGCTTGCCGGTACGAGCGGCGAACAGCGACGCTTCGTTGACCAGGTTCGCCAGGTCGGCACCGGAAAAGCCCGGCGTACCACGCGCGATGACTGCAGGAGCGACGTCGTCACCCATTGGCACCTTGCGCATATGGACCTTGAGGATCTGCTCGCGACCACGAATGTCCGGCAGCCCCACCACGACCTGGCGGTCGAAGCGACCTGGACGCAACAGCGCAGGGTCGAGCACGTCAGGACGGTTGGTGGCGGCAATCACGATGATGCCGTCGTTCATTTCGAAACCGTCCATCTCGACCAGCAACTGGTTGAGGGTCTGTTCACGCTCATCGTGACCGCCACCCATGCCGGCGCCACGATGGCGACCAACGGCGTCGATCTCGTCGATGAAGATGATGCACGGCGCGTGTTTTTTGGCCTGTTCGAACATGTCGCGAACACGACTGGCGCCCACGCCGACGAACATTTCGACGAAGTCGGAACCGGAAATCGTGAAGAACGGCACCTTGGCTTCACCGGCGATCGCTTTGGCCAGCAAGGTTTTACCCGTACCCGGCGGGCCCACCATCAGTACGCCGCGCGGGATACGACCGCCCAGGCGTTGGAACTTGCCCGGATCACGCAGGAACTCGACCAGCTCGCCGACTTCTTCCTTGGCTTCGTCGCAACCCGCGACGTCGGCCAGGGTGGTTTTCACCTGGTCTTCGGAAAGCAGCCGGGCCTTGCTCTTGCCAAAGCTCATCGGCCCGCCCTTGCCTCCTCCGCCGCCCTGCATCTGGCGCATGAAGAACATGAACACGGCGATGATCACCAGGATCGGGAAGCTGGCGACCAGGAGCTGGGTCCAGATGCTTTGCTGCTCAGGCTGCTTGCCTTCGACCACGACATGGTTGTCCACCAGGTCGCCGATCAGGCCATTGTCCTGGATTGCCGGACGAATGGTCTTGAAGCTGTCGCCATCGGTGCGCTTACCGGTAATCACATAGCCATCAACGGCTACGCGCTCGACCTTGCCATCCTTGACCTGCTGGATGAAGTCGGAATAGTTGAGGGTCTGCGGCTCGTTAGGGCTGGAGAAGTTGTTCATCACGGTCACCAGGACAGCGGCGATGATCAACCACAGGATCAGATTCTTTGCCATATCGTTCAATTAACTACCCTCTGAAGCAAGCTCCGCTACTGGCGCGCGCTTCGCATGATATTCACCGGCCTAACTTACTACATTACCTACGACTCTGGCAGGCGCCGTCTGTAACCCTTTGTGAAACTTTGGCCGGGTAATTTTCGTTACACGGCTTTTTCAACGCGAGACAAAAAAAACTATCGCCTTCTATCAAAGACGCTCATCACTGGCCGCACCTTCAACACCACGAAAGCCCCGCGCGAGCAGATACTGTTCGCGAGAACGGTCACGGGATGACAATGGCTTGCGCATCTGCACCTTGTCGAACAATTTGCGGATGCCCTTGTGGTATTCGTCGAAGCCTTCACCCTGGAAGACCTTGATCAAAAAATCACCACCTGGCCGCAAAACCCGCCCGGCAAGATCCAGGGCCAGCTCGCTGAGGAACATTGCACGAGGCATGTCGACAGCCGCCAATCCACTCATATTGGGGGCCATATCGGAAATCACAAGGTCAACCTGCGTATTTCCGACGGCCTCCAGGATTTTCGCCAACACGGCGTCTTCCGTGAAATCGCCCTGGATAAAGGTCACATCAGGGATGCTGTCCATTTCCAGGATATCGGAAGCGATCAAGCGGCCCTGACCGCCAATCAGACGACTGGTCACCTGGGACCAACCGCCCGGTGCCGCGCCGAGATCGATCACGGTCATGCCTGGACGGATCAGGCGATCCTTTTCCTGGATCTCCAGCAATTTATAGCTGGCGCGAGAGCGATAGCCGTCTTTTTGCGCCATTTTGACGTACGGATCGTTGAAATGCTCTCTGAGCCAGTTCTGGCTAGTCTTGGAACGGGCCACGGGCCACCTCTAAAAATAAAACGGGTCGTGATTAAGTGGGCGGTCCCGGACTTGCTCGGGTAAACTGGCCGCCGCTTTTTACAAGATCAGACGCAGGGGTCAGATTATGCCGCTCACTCAAGAGCAGAAGAAACAATACAAATCCATTGGCCACCATCTGAAACCGGTTTTGACTGTGGCTGACAACGGTTTGACTGAAGGTGTACTCGCCGAACTGGAGCGCGCCTTGAGCGATCACGAGCTGATCAAGATCAAGCTCAACATCCTCGACCGCGAAGCCCGCCTGGCTGCCGTTGCCGAACTGTGCAAGACCGGCAAGGCCGACCTGGTGCAGGTCATCGGCAAGATGGCGCTGATTTATCGCAAGAATTTCAGCGTCAACAAGCAACTGTCGAACGTTCACCGCTTCAAGTGATGCCAAAGGGTCAAGGGTGTGCCTCGCACACCCTGCCACTCCACCCGGGAACCGGCTGCAACACCAGCACCAACCCGGAAAAACCCAGCACCAGGTAACTGAATGCCTGCCACTGGCTCGCATCCGGCCAGCCGAGACGCACCGCGAAGAACATCCCGCACGCGTACAACGACATGAGCAACAATTGCCCACGAATGTCGCGCCATAGACTGGCAAGGCCCTCGGCCTGAACCAGCACCAAAGCCTGAAATATTACGCACGCCGCGGAGAAACCCACCAGCAGCGCCGTCAGCATGCCTGCGATTTCATCGATGAGCAGCGGTGCCAGGCCGACTCGACCCAGCACCGGCAGCAAACCGACATGCAACAACCAGACGCCGCCCACCCACAACATCTGGGTGAGCTGCCAGATCATGGCGCCCGCTCGCAGCGGGCGCCTTCGTTCAGATGTGACGGACTTCGACAATCTCATACTCGATGACACCACCCGGCGTCTTCACCACCACCACATCGCCCTCTTCCTTGGCAATCAAGGCGCGAGCGATGGGCGAACCAACGGAAATCTTGCCGAGCTTGATGTCTGCCTCGTCCTCACCAACGATCTGGTAAGTGACGCTTTCATCGGTCTCGACGTTGGCGATTTCCACGGTAGTGCCAAAGATCACCTTGCCAGTGTGCGGAATCGTCGTGACATCGATGATCACCGCATTCTGCATGCGACCTTCGATGTCACGGACACGCGCCTCGACCATCCCCTGCTCCTCTCGGGCAGCGTGGTATTCGGCGTTTTCCTTGAGATCGCCCAGCTCACGCGCTTCACCAATAGCCTGGCTCAAGCGCGGGCGCTCGACCTTGGTCAGGAAAGCGTGTTCTTCTTCCAGGGCCTTCGCGCCCTGAACTGTCATCGGGTACTTGGTTATGCTCATGCCTTCAATCCTGCATGTAGATCCTGCAAGCGACGCACGGTCTTCTCGGGACCGAACTTGAGCGCTTCGCAGATCGCTTCGCCCGCAGCAATGGTCGTGGTGCAGTAGATCTTGTGCTGCAGCGCATTGCGACGAATGGAGTAGGAATCGGCGATCGACTGGCGACCTTCGGTGGTGTTGATGATCAGCGTGACTTCGTCATTCTTGATCATGTCGACCACGTGCGGACGCCCCTCGGTCACCTTGTTCACGCGGCGCACTTTCAGGCCTGCCGCTTCGATCAGCCTGGCAGTACCGGCAGTGGCGACCACTTCGAAGCCCAAGTTGATCAGATCACGGGCTACGCCTGCAACCAGTGGCTTGTCGTCATCACGCACGCTGATGAACGCCGTGCCGCCAGTCGGCAACACTTCGCTCGCGCCCATCTGGGCCTTGGCAAAGGCTTCACCGAAGGTATCGCCCACGCCCATCACTTCACCGGTGGACTTCATCTCAGGGCCGAGGATCGGGTCGACGCCAGGGAACTTGGCGAACGGGAACACCGCCTCTTTCACGCTGTAGAAGTTCGGAATGATTTCCTTGGTGAAATTCAGTTCCTTCAGGGTTTTGCCCGCCATGACCCGTGCAGCGATCATCGCCAGGGAAACACCGATGCACTTGGAGACAAATGGCACGGTCCGGGAAGCGCGCGGGTTGACTTCGATGACGTAGATGTCTTCGCCCTGCAGGGCCAGCTGCACGTTCATCAGACCGACAACGCCCAGCTCCAGGGCCATTTTCTTGACCTGCTCGCGCATCTCGTCCTGGATGTGCGCCGGCAGCGAGTAAGGCGGCAGCGAGCAAGCGGAATCACCGGAGTGAACACCGGCCTGCTCGATGTGCTGCATGATCGCGCCAATTACCACGTCTTTGCCGTCGCTGACCGCGTCCACGTCCATTTCGATGGCGCAGTTGAGGAAGTGGTCCAGCAGCACCGGGCTGTCGTTGGACACCTGGACCGCTTCACGCAGGTAGCGCTTGAGCTCGTCTTCTTGATAGACGATTTCCATCGCACGACCGCCCAGCACATAGGACGGACGCACCACCAGCGGGTAACCGATCTTGGCCGCGGCACGAATCGCTTCGTCTTCGCTGCGCACGGTGGCGTTTGGCGGCTGGCGCAGGTTCAGGCGCTCGACCATCTGCTGGAAGCGCTCACGGTCTTCGGCGCGGTCGATCGCATCCGGGCTGGTACCGATGATCGGCACGCCAGCGGCTTCAAGGGCACGGGCCAGTTTCAGCGGAGTCTGGCCGCCGTACTGGACGATCACGCCTTTTGGCTTCTCGACGCGGACGATTTCCAGCACGTCTTCCAGGGTCACTGGCTCGAAGTACAGGCGATCGGAGGTGTCGTAGTCGGTGGACACGGTTTCCGGGTTGCAGTTGACCATGATGGTCTCGTAACCGTCGTCGCGCAGGGCCAATGCCGCGTGTACGCAGCAGTAGTCGAACTCGATGCCCTGGCCGATCCGGTTAGGACCGCCACCCAGGATCATGATCTTGTCGCGGGTCGATGGCGCGGCTTCGCACTCTTCTTCGTACGTGGAGTACAGGTAGGCGGTGTCAGTGGCGAACTCGGCCGCGCAGGTGTCGACGCGCTTGTAGACCGGGAACACTTCCAGCTTGTGGCGATGCGCGCGCAAGCTCTTCTCGGTCACACCCAGCAGCTTGGCCAGGCGCATGTCGGAGAAGCCTTTGCGCTTGAGGCGGAACATGGTGTCGCGGTCGATGCTGGACATGCCCAGGGTCTTGACCTTCTCTTCTTCCTTGATCAGATCTTCGATCTGTACCAGGAACCAAGGGTCGATCATGTTCATGCCAAAGATCTGCTCGACGGTCATGCCGGCACGGAAGGCATCGGCCACGTACCAGATACGCTCGGCGCCCGGCACGGTCAGCTCGCGCTTGAGCACGCTCATGCTTTCCGGGTCGGCCAGGTCCAGCTTCGGATCAAGACCGCAGACGCCCACTTCCAGGCCGCGAAGGGCTTTCTGCAAGGACTCCTGGAAAGTCCGGCCAATGGCCATGACTTCACCGACCGACTTCATTTGAGTCGTCAGGCGGGCATCAGCCTTGGCGAACTTCTCGAAGGCGAAGCGTGGCAGCTTGGTGACGACGTAGTCGATGGACGGTTCGAAGGATGCCGGGGTCTTGCCGCCGGTGATGTCGTTCGACAGCTCGTCCAGGGTGTAGCCCACGGCCAGCTTGGCAGCGACCTTGGCAATCGGGAAACCGGTGGCCTTGGAAGCCAGGGCCGACGAACGGGATACCCGCGGGTTCATCTCGATGACCACCATGCGACCGGTGTTCGGGCAGATGCCGAACTGGACATTGGAGCCGCCGGTTTCCACGCCGATCTCGCGCAGTACCGCCAGGGAGGCGTTACGCAGGATCTGGTATTCCTTGTCGGTCAGGGTCTGGGCTGGCGCGACGGTGATCGAGTCACCAGTGTGCACGCCCATCGGGTCGAAGTTTTCGATGGAGCAGACGATGATGCAGTTGTCCTTTTTGTCGCGGACAACTTCCATTTCATATTCTTTCCAACCGATCAGGGATTCGTCGATCAGCAGTTCCTTGGTCGGCGACAAGTCGAGACCACGAGCGCAGATTTCTTCGAACTCTTCACGGTTGTAGGCGATGCCGCCACCAGTGCCGCCCATGGTGAAGGACGGACGGATGATGCACGGGAAGCCAAGGCGTTCCAGGACGGCGTTGGCCTCTTCCATGCTGTGGGCGATGCCCGAGCGTGGGCAGTCCAGGCCGATGGATTTCATCGCCTTGTCGAAGCGCGAACGGTCTTCGGCCTTGTCGATGGTGTCGGCGTTGGCGCCGATCATTTCCACACCGAACTTCTCCAGGACGCCTTCGCGCTCCAGGTCCAGGGCGCAGTTCAACGCGGTCTGGCCACCCATGGTCGGCAGCAGCGCGTCCGGGCGTTCCTTCTCGATGATCTTGGCAACGGTCTGCCACTTGATCGGTTCGATGTAGGTGGCGTCGGCCATGGCCGGGTCGGTCATGATGGTGGCCGGGTTGGAGTTCACCAGGATGACGCGGTAACCCTCTTCGCGCAGGGCTTTACAGGCCTGGGCGCCGGAGTAGTCGAATTCGCAGGCCTGGCCGATCACGATCGGGCCAGCGCCGAGAATCAGGATGCTTTTTATGTCTGTACGTTTTGGCATGGGTTTGTCACTCAAATCCGCAGGTCAGTCGGCTAGGCCGTCGAACAATCTTTGAAGCGCCCGAAGGGGCCGCCGCGCTCGGGGCCGCCCTCGGGCTTCTCGCGGTCAGCGTCGCTTGGCCATCTCGCTGATGAAGCGATCGAACAGCGGGGCCACATCGTTCGGGCCCGGGCTCGCTTCAGGGTGGCCCTGGAAGCTGAACGCGCTCTTGTCGGTACGCTCGATACCTTGCAGCGTGCCGTCGAACAGCGACTTGTGAATCGCGCGCACATTGGCCGGCAGAGTGGCTTCGTCCACCGCGAAACCGTGGTTCTGGCTGGTGATCATCACCACGCCGGTATCCAGGTCCTGCACGGGGTGGTTGGCACCGTGGTGGCCGTGGCCCATCTTCAAGGTCTTGGCGCCCGAAGCCAGAGCCAGCAGTTGGTGACCGAGGCAGATACCGAATACCGGGATCTCGGTTTCCAGCACGTCTTTGATCGCCTGGATCGCATAGTCGCAAGGCTCCGGGTCACCCGGGCCGTTGGACAGGAACACACCGTCGGGCTTGAGGGCCAGGACGTCGGCGGCCGGGGTTTGGGCCGGCACCACGGTGACGCGGCAACCACGCTCGACCAGCATGCGCAGGATGTTCAGCTTGACGCCGTAGTCGTAGGCCACGACGTGGTAAGGCAGCTCGGAAGCCTCGATCGTCGCGTGACTGTCGGTCTTCAGGTCCCAGACCGTGGAGCGCCATTCGTACTGTTTCTTGGTGCTGACGACTTTCGCCAGGTCCATGCCCTTGAGACCAGGGAAGCCCTGGGCAGCGGCAATGGCGGCTTCTTCGGAAATGTTGTCGCCGGCCATGATGCAGCCGTTTTGCGCGCCTTTTTCCCGAAGGATGCGGGTCAGGCGACGGGTGTCGATACCGGCGATCGCCACGACGTTGTTGGCTTTCAGGTAATCGGACAGGGACATCGTGTTACGCCAGTTGCTCGCTACCAGCGGCAAGTCACGGATGACCAGGCCGGCGGACCAGACACGATCAGACTCGGCGTCTTCCGGCGTAGTGCCGGTGTTGCCGATGTGCGGGTAAGTCAGGGTAACGATTTGTTGGGCGTAGGAAGGATCGGTAAGAATTTCCTGATAGCCGGTCATTGCGGTGTTAAACACCACCTCACCAACGGTCTGACCGTCGGCTCCAATGGCTTCGCCGCGAAAAATGCTGCCATCAGCAAGGGCGAGTATGGCTGGCTTAGTCAAGAAGACCTCCCGTAAATAAAGCCTGAAAGGGCGATCGCAGGTTGTAAAAAAGCGGAGTGACGTATGGACACGTCACCCCGCTTGTTCACTGAATTATTCTGCGCGCTTTTAGTGGACACACTAAAGCTGTAGCTTACAGAAAAAGGCTTTTTTGGTCCACCGCTAATGAGCCTTGAAGGCAGGGGAATGCGACAGGCCGTCGCGAAGCGGTGTAAAACGGGGCTCAGTATAACCTGAACCCCGCACCTAGGGGCATCAACGCAGGTCGAGAACGTCCTGCATGTCGTACAAACCAGGCTCGCGGCCATCCAGCCACAGTGCCGCGCGAACGGCCCCCTTGGCGAAAGTCATCCGGCTTGATGCCTTGTGGGTGATCTCCAGGCGCTCGCCTTCAGTGGCGAACAGCACAGTGTGGTCGCCCACCACATCACCGCCGCGCACAGTGGCGAAACCGATGGTGCTGCGCTCACGAGCACCGGTGTGCCCCTGACGCCCATACACTGCCACTTCCTGCAGATCGCGACCCAACGCATCGGCAATCACCTCACCCATGCGCAAGGCCGTTCCCGAAGGCGCGTCGATCTTGTGCCGGTGATGCGCCTCGATGATTTCGATATCCGCATCGTCACCCAAGACCCGGGCCGCCATGTCCAGCAGCTTCAGCGACAGGTTCACGCCCACGCTGAAGTTCGCGGCAAACACGATCGGAATGTCCTTGCCCGCTTCGGCCAGCAATTGCTTTTGCGCAGCATCCAGCCCCGTCGTACCGATCACCATGGCCTTGCCGTGCTTGCGGCAGATCGCGAGGTTTTTCAGCATCACTTCCGGCAAGGTGAAATCAATCAGTACATCGAACTCGTCGAGCACTTTCTCCAGGCCACCGGACATCGGCACGCCGATACGCCCCAGTGAGGCCAACTCGCCCGCATCGGCACCTACCAGCGTGCTGTCGGGCCGAACGATGGCCGCCGTCAGGCCGGAAAGCGGCGAGCGCTGCTGCACCGCCTCGACCAGCGCCTTGCCCATGCGCCCCGCAGCGCCCATCACAGCTATACGTCGCATGCGAACTCCTTACAGGTCGCCGAAGAAGCGTTTTACACCTTCGAACCAACCGGTGGTTTTCGGAGAGTGACTGTTGTCATCCGCCAGCGAGTTGCGGAACTCTTCCAACAGCTCACGCTGACGCCGCCCCAGGTTGACCGGAGTCTCCACCGCCACGCGGCACATCAGGTCGCCCGCACCACCGCCACGCACTGGCGCGACACCTTTGCCGCGGATCCGGAACTGCTTGCCGGTCTGCGTGCCCTCGGGGATTTTCAGCTTGACGCGACCGTCGAGGGTCGGGATCTCAAGCTCACCACCCAAGGCCGCATCAACGAAGCTGATCGGCACTTCGCAGAACAGGTGCTTGCCGTCGCGCTGGAAAATCGCATGCTCGCGCACATTGATGACCACATACAGATCACCAGTCGGGCCGCCCTGGGCACCTGCCTCGCCTTCGCCGGACAGGCGAATGCGGTCACCGGTGTCGACACCGGCCGGCACTTTGACCGACAGCGTCTTGTACTCTTCGACACGCCCTTCACCGTGGCAGGAGTCGCACGGATCGGAAATGATCTTGCCTTGGCCATGGCAACGCGGGCAGGTCTGCTGCACCGAGAAAAAGCCCTGCTGCATGCGAACCTGGCCGATGCCGCCACAGGTCGGGCACGTAACGGGCGAGGAGCCCTTCTTGGCGCCCGAGCCATCGCATGGCTTGCAATTGACCAGCGTTGGAACACGGATATTGACGGTAGTACCGCGCACCGCTTCTTCCAGGTTCAACTCCAACGTGTAGCGCAAATCGCTGCCACGCTGAGCGCCGCCACGGGCACCGCCGCGACCGCCACCGAAGAAATCGCTGAACACATCACCGAAAATATCGGAAAAGTTCTGACCGCCGAAACCGGCACCGCCGCCACCCATGCTTGGGTCGACGCCGGCATGACCGTACTGATCGTAAGCCGCGCGCTTGCTCGAATCGGACAGCACTTCGTAGGCCTCGTTGGCCTCCTTGAACATCTCTTCCGACGCTTTGTCGCCGGGATTACGGTCCGGGTGGTGCTTCATCGCCAGGCGACGATAGGCCTTTTTCAGGTCCGCCTCGCTGGCCCCCCGCTCGACACCCAATACTTCGTAAAAGTCACGCTTTGCCATTAGTCTTTGCACTCTTATAGGACGTCCGGCAAACCTCTCCTGAACCTTGCCAAACTCGTTGAGCCCCAATACAGGCCCGGACCCAACTCACGTCGATTCAACGATCCTGGTCTTAAGTTTTTCAGCCAGGGACCCGGCCAAAACGCGGTGTCCGCCGCTCGGAAAGCAGGAGCATTCCCGATCACACCGCCAGCATCCGAGCGTTGTCGCATGCTGTAAAAATTCATTGACTCCAGACACGCCAACGCGGGAGCAAGCTCCCGCGCGGCGACATCCTACCAGCCACCGCACAAATGCAGTCAACCGGCCGACCAACAAGCGATTACTTGTGGTCTTTCACTTCTTCGAACTCGGCGTCAACGACGTCGTCGGCTTTCTCGGCCGATTCGCCCTGCGCAGCCGCGCCTTCTGCAGGCTGAGCCTGTTCGGCGTACATTTTCTGAGCCACTGGCGCAGAGACCTTGGACAGCTCTTCGATTTTCGCTTCGATGGCGGCCTTGTCGTCGCCTTTGACGGCAGCTTCCAGGGCAACCACGGCCGCTTCGATGGCGGTTTTCTCTTCCGCGGTCACTTTTTCGCCAGCATCAGCGATCATTTTGCGAGTCGAGTGCACCAAGGCATCGCCCTGGTTACGAGCGCTGGCCAGTTCTTCGAACTTGCGGTCTTCCTCGGCGTTGACTTCAGCATCACGAACCATCTGCTGAATTTCTTCCTCGGACAGACCGGAGTTGGCCTTGATCACGATCGACTGAGTCTTGCCGGTAGCCTTGTCTTTCGCGCCGACGTGCAGGATGCCGTTGGCGTCGATGTCGAAGGTCACTTCGATTTGTGGCACGCCACGCGGTGCTGGTGGAATCTCGGCCAGGTCGAACTTGCCCAGGGACTTGTTCTGCGCGGCTTGCTTACGCTCACCTTGCAGCACGTGAATGGTCACTGCGCCCTGGTTGTCGTCGGCAGTCGAGAACACCTGGGATTTCTTGGTAGGAATCGTGGTGTTTTTCTCGATCAGCGCGGTCATTACGCCGCCCATGGTTTCGATACCCAGAGTCAGCGGGCTGACGTCGAGCAGCAGAACGTCTTTCACGTCACCAGCCAATACCGCGCCCTGGATAGCAGCACCCATGGCAACAGCTTCGTCAGGATTGACGTCTTTACGTGCTTCTTTACCGAAGAAATCGGTCACCAACTTCTGAACCAGTGGCATACGGGTCTGACCGCCAACCAGGATCACGTCGTTGATCGAACCAACGTCGATACCGGCGTCTTTCATAGCGATGCGGCAAGGTTCGATGGTGCGCTGAACCAGGTCTTCCACCAGCGCTTCGAGCTTGGCGCGGGAGATTTTTACGTTCAGGTGCTTAGGACCGGTGGCGTCTGCGGTGATGTACGGCAGGTTCACGTCGGTCGACTGGCTCGAGGACAGTTCGATCTTGGCTTTTTCAGCGGCTTCTTTCAGGCGCTGCATGGCCAGCGGGTCACCCTTGAGGTTCATGCCGCTTTCTTTCTTGAACTCGTCGACGAGGTAGTCGATCAGGCGGATGTCGAAGTCTTCACCACCGAGGAATGTGTCACCGTTGGTTGCCAATACTTCGAACTGGTGCTCGCCGTCGACTTCAGCGATCTCGATCACGGAAACGTCGAAGGTACCGCCACCCAGGTCATAAACGATCACGGTGTGATCGCCCTTGGCCTTGTCCATACCGTAGGCCAGAGCGGCCGCAGTCGGTTCGTTGATGATACGTTTTACGTCCAGGCCCGCGATGCGGCCAGCGTCTTTAGTCGCCTGGCGCTGGCTGTCGTTGAAATAGGCAGGCACAGTAATGACCGCCTCAGTCACCGCTTCGCCGAGGTAATCTTCGGCGGTTTTCTTCATTTTCTTGAGGATTTCAGCCGAGATCTGTGGCGGCGCCATTTTCTGGCCGTTCACTTCAACCCAGGCATCGCCGTTGTCAGCCTTGGCGATTTTGTAAGGCACCATCTTGATGTCTTTCTGGACGACTTCTTCGTCGAACTTGCGACCGATCAGACGCTTCACCGCGTACAGGGTGTTATGCGGATTGGTCACTGCCTGACGCTTGGCCGATTGGCCAACCAGAATCTCGCCATCATTGGCGTAAGCGATGATCGACGGCGTAGTACGCGCGCCTTCAGCGTTTTCGATGACCTTGGCCTTGCCGTTTTCCAGCACGGAGACGCACGAGTTGGTGGTCCCCAGGTCGATACCGATAATCTTGCCCATGTTAACTCTCCCGGAACTTGGATTTTGTTGCCGCAGCAGTGGTGGCTAACTGCGGTAGCACTTAAACGCTTGACATATAGATGGGGCCGCTACGACCGATTTCAAGCCTGCTCATCAATAGAAGGCGAAACCGGCGCTGGCGTCTTGCTGACCACGACCATGGCCGGACGCAGCAGGCGCCCATTGAGCAGATAGCCCTTCTGGAAAACCTTCAGCACACTGTTTGGCTCGACGTCGGCACTTTCCTGCATCGCCATGGCCTGGTGGTGCTCGGCGTTGAAGGGTTCGCCATGGGGATCAAGGGTTTCGAGCTGATAACGCTTGAGGGTGTCCTGGAACATCTTCAGGGTCAGCTCGATGCCTTCACGCATCGGACGAATGTTTTCGTCATCCGGGTTGGACAGTTCCAGGCCACGCTCCAGGCTGTCGATGATCGGCAACAGGTCGCCGGCGAAACGCTCCAGGGCGAATTTATGAGCCTTCTCTACATCTTGCTCGGCGCGACGGCGGACATTCTGCAGGTCGGCTGCTACACGCAACGCCTGATCCTGCGCACCGGCCAGTTGCTCCTCGAGCACTTGTACACGTGCCGCCAGGTCTTCACCGGAATCCTGGGAAGCCTGATTGGCGTCTAGATTTTGCGTGTCCTGCGTCTGTTCGTCAGCCATAGATTTCTCCTCTCAACTTCGTCCGCGAGCTCAACTCGCGCTTCTGCCCCGGTATATGGGGTCGGGTTTTGCAGCTTCAAGGGCCATCTGACGAATTAACCTTACAAAAAACAGCTGCATAACCATTCCCCGCCGCGCTAAGAAAATCATTTATCCAAGCAAATCGAGCTAAGCAAAGGCATTGTCAGGCCAAAACAAAACACTGTATAAATAACCAGACCTAAAGCCTGGGAGCGGCCTTATGCTGGTGCACCTGTCCGTACACAACTACGCCATCGTCGAACACCTCGACCTCGAACTTGATCGAGGCATGAGTGTGATCACCGGTGAAACCGGCGCAGGCAAGTCGATCATGCTCGATGCCCTGGGCCTGACGCTGGGCGACCGCGCCGACAGTGGCGTAGTGCGCCCCGGAGCGGACAAGGCCGACATCCTGGCGACGTTCGACCTGGTCGACATCCCCGAGGCCAGCGCCTGGCTGGCCGAACGCGACCTGGACACCGACGGCCTGTGCATCCTGCGCCGGGTCATCACCGCCGAAGGACGCTCCCGCGGCTACATCAATGGCACGCCCTGCCCCTTGGGCGACCTCAAGGCCCTCGGCGAGCTGCTGATCGACATTCACAGCCAGCATGAACACCAATCCCTGCTCAAGACCGACACCCATCGCCGCTTGCTGGATGAATACGCCGGCGCCACCGACCTGGCCCGACAGGTCCAACTGGCGGCCCAACGCTGGCGCCAAACCCGGCAGGAACTGGATCGACTCTCCAACTCCGGCGACGAACAGCGCGCCCGTCACCAGTTGCTGAGCTATCAGCTCGAAGAGCTGGAGAACCTGGCTCTGGGTGAAAATGAACTGGCAGAGCTGGAGCAGGAACACAAGAACCTGACCAACGCCGAAACCCTGCTGGGCATTTGCCGGCAAGTGGTCGAACAATGCAGCGAGAGCGATTCGGGCAATGTGCTCAATGCGCTGACAGCGAGCTTGAACCGACTCTCCAGTGTGAACAATTCGGTGGGCGCCCTGAACGAAGCGACGAACCTGCTGACGAGCGCGCAGATCCAGGTCGAAGAAGCCGTCGGGGAGCTGAATCGGTTCCTCGATCATTTCGATGCCGACCCGGCCCGCCTGCAGTACCTGGAAGAGCGCCTGGACACCATCTATACACTGGCGCGCAAGCACCGCATCCAGCCGGCCGACGTTGCCGAACTCCAGCAGCGGCTGCTGGAAGAACTGGAAACCCTGAACGCCAACGATGAATCCATCGAGCGCCTGGGGGACGAACTGGCTTCTTATGCCCGTCATTATCAGGAAAAGGCCAAGGAGCTCAGTGAACTGCGGCAGCACGCCGCAACAGGGCTGGCCAGCGCCGTGGAGCAGGAGATCCAGCGCCTGGGCATGCCCGGCGGGCGCTTCACCATCGAATTGCGCCCCAACGCTGGCGGCGAGCTCCAGCCCAACGGGCTGGAGCAAGTGGAACTGCTGGTCAGCGCCAACCCAGGGCAACCGCTCAAGGCCCTGGCCAAAGTCGCGTCCGGCGGCGAACTGTCACGAATCAGCCTGGCCATCCAGGTCATCACCGCGCAGACTTCTCGCGTGCCGACGCTGGTATTCGACGAAGTGGACGTGGGCATCGGTGGCCCAACCGCGGAAATTGTCGGCCAGTTGCTGCGCCGACTGGGGGAACGCGGCCAGGTACTGACGGTGACTCACCTGCCCCAGGTCGCCGCCCAGGGACACCAGCATCTATTTGTGCATAAGGTACGCGGCGAGGATGCCACTCGCACCGCCGTGTCCAAGCTCAACAAAAACGAGCGCGTAGAAGAAGTGGCGCGAATGCTCGGGGGCATCGACCTCACCAAGGAATCCCTGGCCCACGCGAAAAAAATGGTCGTTACCGCGAAAATCTGAGAACGGCAGAAAGCACGAAGGCGACCCTGGGGTCGCCTTCGTTCGTTTCGCGAACCGTAATAGTCCGCGCGACATGCTTACTTTTTCTTGCGTACGTACAGCACAAGATTGTGATCAACCATCTCGAAGCCATACTTGTCGACGATTGCTTTCTGCAGCCGCTCGATTTCTTCGTCGAAGAATTCGATCACTTCACTGGTCTCGACGTTGACCATATGGTCGTGATGCTTGCCGTCGTCCAGCTCGAAGACCGCATGGCCTCCGTCGAAGTTGTGCCGCACCACCAAGCCAGCTGCCTCGAACTGGGTCAGAACACGGTAAACCGTGGCCAGACCGACGTCCTCACCAGCCTCCATAAGCGCCTTATAGACATCTTCAGCACTCATGTGGCGTTGCTCGGCGGAATCGAGCATTTGTAGAATCTTGACCCGTGGCAGGGTCACTTTGAGGCCGGCTTTGCGTAGTTCGCTATTTTCAACCATGGTCAGCTTTCTCGCGATGCTGCTTCGCAGCTTCTCTTAATGCGGGTATGATCGGCGTTTACGTTGTCCCAGCCAAGATAGTGGAAGTCGCCCACCGATGCAAAACACCAAGCTCTTGCTAACCAGTTTCACCTTTGTGGGACTGCTCGCACTCGCCGGTTGTTCATTCCCCGGGGTTTACAAAATCGACATCCAGCAGGGCAATGTCGTCACGCAGGACATGATAGACCAGTTACGCCCGGGAATGACCCGCCGGCAAGTACGGTTTATCATGGGTAACCCTCTGCTGACCGACACGTTCCATGCCGATCGCTGGGATTATCTGTACAGCTTGCAGCCAGGCGGCGGTGAGCGCCAGCAGGAACGCATCAGCGTTATCTTCAGCCCCAACGACCAACTCGTCAGCCTGTCAGGCGATTTCATGCCTGGCGTGAGCCGTGACGAAGCCATCTTGGGCAAGGACAGCGACAACACCGTTACCGACCCGACCCAGAAAGCCGAACAGCCAAAACCGGAAAAACCGGCCAAGCCAGGTTCGTTGCTGGACCAGATCCAGAAGGATGTGGACAAAGTCGAGACCGTACCAGTCCCGACGCCAGAGCCCCTGGACACATCGCCGCAATAAATGGCGGCATAAAAAAACCCGGCATGCCGGGTTTTTTATTGCCTGTCATTCAAGCCAGGTTATTGCTCCGATTGGCGTGCCTGGGCAGCCTTGGCCGCGCGCAGGCGCCGAATTTCCTTCGGATCGGCCAACAACGGGCGATAAATCTCCAGTCGATCGGCCGCCTGCACCACCTGATGCTCTGGATCGACAACCAGCTTGCCAAAAATCCCCACCGGGCAAGTCATCAGATCCAGCTCCGGAAACACATCGGCAATACCGGATGCCGCCAGTGCGGCGCGAACACTCGCGCCCTCCTGCACCATGCAGGTGCGCAAGACCTGACGCTCCGCTGAGGCATACACCACTTCTATCTCAATCAACGCTTGAGCTCTGCATTCTGCTTGGCCCGCTGGCAGAACGCATCGACCAGGGTATTGGCGGCCTGATTGAACAGCGGCCCCAGCGTCGCCCGCACCAGAGGACCGGCGTAGTCGAACGACAGGTCCAGGCTGATCTTGCAGGCCTTTTCACCCAGCGGCTTGAACACCCAGACACCGTGGAGCTGATTGAAAGGCCCTTCCTCCAGATTCATCTCGATGGACTGTCCCGGCACCAGCGTATTGCGCGTGACGAAGCGCTGGCTCAAGCCGCTCTTGGCAATGTTGAGGCTGGCGCGCATATGGGTTTCAGAGCTTTCCAGCACCTCGGCCGACGAGCACCACGGCAAGAACTCCGGGTAGCTCGCCACATCGTTGACCAGGTCATACAGCGCCTGCGCCGGGTAGGGCAGCAAGGCCGAGCGTTGAATATGTGTCGTCATGTAAGCGTCACTTCCACAGCTGGGCGGCAAACACTACAAGAATGCCGATGGGCGCCACATAGCGCATCAAGAACAGGCTCAAGCCGAACAATACCGGGCTACGCAGCGACAGCTCATCACGCACTGCTTCACGCCCCATGATCCATCCTGCAAACACTACGAAACACAAACCACCCAATGGCAGCATGATCCGTGAGGTGAAGAAATCAATCACGCCGAAGAAATCCAGCCCTCCGGTTGCGCCCCACTGGTAGAGATGGAACAGCCCGTCTTCGTTCACGAAAAACTTCGCCTGCTTCCATATATTGAAGGAAAACACCGTGCCCAGGCCGACAAACCAACAGGTGAAGGCCAGCCAGAAGGTTACCCAGGCACGACTGAGCCGGGTCCGTTCAACCAGGTAAGCCACCATGGGTTCCAGCAGGGAGATGGCCGAACTCCAGGCCGCGATGGCCACCAGGAGAAAAAACACCACGCCCATCACCTGGCCGAACGCCATGCTGCCAAAGGCAAAGGGCAGGCTGACGAACATCAACCCTGGCCCCTCGCTCGGATTCAGGCCGGCAGCGAACACAATCGGAAACAATGCCACGCCCGCCAGCAGCGACACGAAGGTGTCCAGCAGTGCAACGCCGACCACAGTTCGGGTCAGGGAGGCATTCTTGGGCATGTAGGCGCCATAGATCATGATCGAACCGACCCCGACGCTCAGGGAGAAAAACGCATGCCCCATGGCCGGCAGCAGGCCGTCCAGGACTTTCTCCGGCTGGAAGTCGAACATGAAATGCACGCCTTCCATGAAATGCCCGGTGGTCATGCTGTAGCCCAGCAGCACCAGGATCATCACGAACAGCAACGGCATCATGATCCGCAGGCTGCGCTCAAGCCCGGCCACCACGCCCCGGGCAATTACCACCGCCGAGAGCACCATGAAAATCGTGTGCCAGAGGGTCAGCCTCCAGGGATCGGCGATCACATTGCCGAAGTAGGCGCCCACCTGATCCGGCGTGGCCCCTTGGAAATCCCCGCGCCCCATGTCGATGATGTAGTCCAGGGACCAGCCACCGACCACGCTATAGAAAGACAGGATCAACAGCGCCGTGATCATCCCGGCGAAGGCGCCCCACGACCACTTGGTCGAATGGCCAGCCTCTACCGCCAGTACCTTCAGGGCATTGGCCGGGCTTTGCCGGGCCCGACGTCCGATCAGGGTTTCGGCCAGCATCACCGGTGCGCCGATCAGCGCGATGCACGCCAGGAACATCAATACGAAGGCGCCGCCACCGTAGACGCCGACCATGTACGGAAACTTCCAGATACTACCCAGCCCCACGGCAGAACCAGTCGCCGCGAGTATGAAGACCCAGCGGCTAGCCCAACTGCCGTGGACAGAAACCTTGTCTGTCGACATCGTGATCACGCCCAAGCATTCAAAAAAGAGGCCGCATTGTCCGGGATTCACTCAACGTGCTCAAGCACGCTGCTTCACCGTAGCCGACACGCGCGCAACTGCCTATAATGCCGCCCCTATGGCTAAACAGAAGAAACACCCCACAGGGACCATCGCGCAAAATAAAAAGGCGCGACACGATTACTTCATCGAACAACGTTTCGAGGCTGGCATGGTCCTGGCCGGCTGGGAAGTAAAGAGCTTGCGTGCCGGCAAGGCGCAACTGGTCGACAGCTATGTGCTGCTCAAGGACGGCGAAGCCTGGCTGCTGGGCAGTCATATCACGCCGCTGACCACCGCCAGCACCCACGTGATTGCCGACCCGGTGCGCTCGCGCAAATTGCTGCTCAACAAACGCGAGCTGGAAAAACTTTTCGCCTCGGTGCAACAGAAGGGTTACACCTGCGTCTGCACGTCGTTGTACTGGAGCAAGCACTTGATCAAGTGCGAAATTGCCCTGGGCAAGGGCAAGAAGGAATACGACAAGCGCGATACCGAGCGTGAACGTGATGCCGGCCGCGAGCTGCAGCGTGCAGTGCGCAACAAGGGCAAGGAAGACTGAGTCTTTCGTCCTTGAGACCGCTATCGCGAGCAAGCTCGCTCCCACATAGGATCTTTTGCGAACACAGAATATGTGTACAACAGTGAGCCCGTGTGGGAGCGGGCTTGCTCGCGAATACAGAAGCCCAATCGCCACCGAACTCGCGACCTACATCCCCTTGCGCCGCTCCGCCCGCGCCACCCGCTGCACCTCCTGACGCACCTCTTCCAAGACTTCCTGCACATACAAGATATGCCGGCTGGACACTTCCCGCGCCTGTTCGGCGTGCCCGTCCATGATGGCCTGGTACAACTCCCGGTGCTGGCTGATCAGCATGTCGCGGGTTTCACTGCGCTGCTTGTACATGCCGCCGATGTTGGTCACCACGTTGCGCTTGAGCAAATCGAACAAGCCGCGAATCGTGTGCAGCAACACGGCGTTATGACTGGCCTCGGCGATCGCCAAGTGAAACCGGGCATCCGCCGCGCCCTCCTCCGCCCGGCTGACCTCGTCGTGGCGCGAGTAACAATCCAGCAGCTCGTCGAATGCCGCCGTCAGCCGCTCGCGGTCCACATCCGTGGCCCGCTGCGCCGCGTAATAAGCACAGGACGCTTCCAAGGTGTGACGGAACTCCAGCAAGTCACGCTGCGCTTCGGGATTGCTTTCCAAAAGCTGCAGCAGCGGATCACTGAACGTCGAGCCCAGCGACTCCACCACATAGTTGCCGCCGCCCTGGCGACTGACCAACAAGCCTTTGGCCGCCAGCTTCTGGATCGCCTCGCGCAACGAAGGGCGTGACACACCGAACTGCTCAGCCAGGGTCCGTTCGGCCGGCAGCCGCTCACCGGACTTGAGCGTGCCCTCAAGGATCATGCCTTCAAGCCGCTCGACAATATCGTCAGACAAACGGCGCTGACGAATCTGATCAAACCCCATAACTCAATTCTCCACGATCCCGACCGCTCGCCGGGCCCTCTATTCTGGCCCATCCGGGCTTTATCCACACCCCGTAAAAGCCGCTTCTACCAACGGATCAGATGCCATCTGCACCGCTTATTCGACGAAAGTTTCAGGGCGGCAAATTGACACACGACAACCAAGGCTTTTACCCTAGCCAACAGCGATTGTAAATTGGTATTACCAATTAACCAAATCCGCTGGCAGTGCCTGACCAACAACAATTAGGGGCCCACCCATGATGCAAACCTGGCAACAGCTCTACAGCCCGCTCGGCAGCCTCGGCTTGTCCGCACTCGCGGCCGTCATTCCCATCGTATTTTTCTTCCTGGCCCTGGCGGTGTTTCGCCTCAAGGGACATGTGGCCGGCAGCATTACCTTGGCCCTGGCGATCGCTGTGGCGATTTTCGCGTTCAATATGCCCGCCGACATGGCCTTCGCAGCCGCCGGCTATGGCTTTGCCTACGGTCTGTGGCCCATCGCCTGGATCATCGTCGCCGCCGTATTCCTCTACAAACTGACGGTCAAGAGCGGCCAGTTCGAGGTGATTCGCAGCTCAGTGCTGTCGATTACCGATGACCAACGCCTGCAAGTGCTGCTGATCGGCTTTTGCTTCGGCGCGTTCCTGGAAGGGGCCGCCGGTTTCGGTGCCCCGGTGGCGATCACTGCCGCCCTGCTGGTCGGCCTGGGCTTCAACCCCCTGTATGCCGCGGGCCTGTGCCTGATCGCCAACACCGCCCCGGTCGCGTTCGGCGCGTTGGGCATTCCGATCATCGTGGCCGGTCAGGTTACCGGGATCGACGCCTTCAAGATCGGCGCCATGACCGGTCGCCAACTGCCCCTGCTGTCGCTGTTCGTGCCGTTCTGGCTGGTGTTCATGATGGACGGTCTGCGCGGCGTGCGGGAAACCTGGCCAGCAGCGCTGGTGGCCGGCTTGAGCTTCGCCATCACCCAGTACTTCACCTCCAACTTCATCGGCCCGGAACTGCCGGACATCACCTCCGCCCTGGCCAGCCTGATTTCCCTGACGCTGTTCCTGAAAGTCTGGCAGCCCAAGCGCACCGCCGGCGCCCAGATTGCCGGCGCCACCTCCAGCGCAACGGTCACCGCCAGCGTCGGCGGTTTCGGCCAACCGCGCAGCACGGTGGCTTCGCCCTACAGCCTGGGAGAAATCATCAAAGCCTGGTCGCCGTTCCTGATCCTGACCGTATTGGTGACGATCTGGACCCTTAAGCCGTTCAAGGCAATGTTCGCTGCGGGCGGTTCGATGTACGGCTGGGTGTTCAACTTCGCCATCCCGCACCTGGACCAGATGGTGATCAAGGTCGCGCCCATCGTGATCAACCCCACTGCCATTCCGGCCGTGTTCAAGCTTGATCCGATTTCCGCCACCGGCACGGCGATTTTCTTCTCCGCATTGATCTCGATGCTGGTACTGAAGATCAATATCAAAACTGGTCTTACCACTTTTAAAGAGACACTTTTCGAGCTGCGCTGGCCGATCCTGTCCATCGGCATGGTGCTGGCATTCGCCTTCGTCACCAACTACTCGGGCATGTCGTCGACCATGGCCCTGGTACTGGCCGGCACGGGCGCGGCGTTCCCGTTCTTCTCGCCGTTCCTGGGTTGGCTGGGCGTGTTCCTGACCGGTTCCGATACGTCGTCCAACGCGTTGTTCAGCTCGCTGCAAGCCACCACCGCGCACCAGCTCGGCGTCAACGACACCTTGCTCGTGGCGGCCAATACCAGCGGCGGCGTGACCGGCAAGATGATTTCGCCACAATCGATCGCGGTGGCCTGCGCGGCGACCGGGCTGGTGGGCAAGGAATCGGATCTGTTCCGTTTCACCCTCAAACACAGCCTATTCTTTGCAACGATTGTCGGCCTGATCACGTTGGCCCAGGCCTACTGGTTTACCGGCATGCTGGTTCATTAAGTCCTACACGCAACACTGAAAAAACCGACGCCGAACCGTGATTCGGCGTCTGCTATTCACCACCGGGTCTGCAAGGCTGCTGAAAGATTTCCTGTCTATATTCAGCAGCCTCAGCGGACGGATAACCGGGACCACCCGGAGACACGCCTGATGAGCGAGCTTTTTTATAACGCCGTGCCGAACGCGACCCGTGTCGCCCCGCCACTGCCCGAGCCTCGGCAGTACCCCAGCGAAAAACCGCAAAGGGTCTACCTGTTCGGCACTTGCGTGGTCGACCTGTTCTATCCCGAAGCCGGGATGGATGCGATTCATCTGCTGGAGCGCGAAGGAATCCGGGTGGACTACCCGCAAGGGCAAAGCTGCTGCGGCCAACCGGCCTACACCTCGGGCTACACCGAGCAGGCGCGGACGGTGGCACGGGCGCAGTTGGCCCTGTTTGCCGAAGATTATCCGGTGGTCGTGCCCTCGGGCTCCTGCGCCGGCATGCTGCGCGAGCATTACGCCGATCTGTTCAAGGATGAGCCCGACACGCTCAAACAGGTTCAGGCCCTGGCGGCCCGGACCTATGAACTGGCTGAATTCCTGCTGTTCGTCTGCAAGGTGCAGTTGAACGATAGCGGCGAACCCGTGAAAGTCGCGCTGCACACGTCCTGCTCGGCACGGCGTGAAATGAACACCCATCTGCATGGCCGTGCGTTGTTGGCGCAGCTGCGCAATGTGGAGCGAGTTGAACACAGCCATGAAAGTGAATGCTGTGGCTTTGGTGGGACGTTCAGCGTTCGCATGCCGGATATTTCCGGCGCGATGGTGGCCGACAAGACCCGAGCGCTGAAGGAATCCGGCGCGCACAAGGTCATCAGTGCCGATTGTGGCTGCCTGATGAACATCAACGGCGCACTGGAAAAACAGCAGGAAGCGTTACGCGGCCAGCATCTGGCGAGCTTTCTCTGGCAGCGTAGCGGAGGTGTTGCATGAGCACGCCAACGCTGATCCCGACTGTAGAGGTGCAGGAAGATTTTCGCGCCCGGGCCCACAAGGCTTTGGACGACACGCAACTGCGAAACAACTTTCGCAGCGCGATGGATTCACTGATGACCAAACGGGCAACGTCTTTCAGCGATGCCCACGAAAGAGAACACCTGCGAGTGCTCGGCAATGCCGTCCGCGCCCGTGCGTTATCCAAGCTGCCCGACCTGCTCGAGCAACTTGAAAGCAACCTGACCCGTAACGGTGTGAACGTGCACTGGGCGGAAACGGTGGACGAAGCCAATGGCATCGTCCTCTCGATCATCCGCGCTCACGAGGCGCGGCAAGTGATCAAGGGCAAATCGATGGTCAGCGAAGAGATGGAGATGAACCATTTCCTCGAGGCTCGGGACATTGAATGTCTCGAATCCGACATGGGGGAATACATCGTCCAGCTCGACCACGAGAAGCCTTCACACATCATTATGCCGGCGATCCACAAGAATGCCGGTCAGGTCGCGTCCTTGTTCCACGACAAACTCGGCGTGGAGTACACCAAGGACGTTGACCAACTCATTCAGATCGGTCGCAAGGTATTGCGGCAGAAATTCTTCGAGGCCGATATCGGCGTCTCCGGCGTCAACTTCGCCGTCGCTGAAACCGGCACGCTGCTGCTGGTGGAAAACGAAGGCAACGGACGCATGTCCACCACCGTGCCACCCGTGCACATCGCTGTGACCGGCATCGAAAAAGTGGTGGAGAACCTGCGCGATGTCGTGCCACTGCTCTCACTGCTGACCCGCTCGGCCCTCGGACAGCCCATCACGACCTACGTCAACATGATCTCCGGGCCACGCAAGGCCGATGAGCTGGACGGCCCCCAGGAAGTCCACCTGGTCCTGCTCGATAACGGTCGCAGCCAGGCGTTTGCCGACAGCGAACTGCGCCAGACGCTGAACTGCATTCGCTGCGGCGCCTGTATGAATCATTGCCCGGTCTATACCCGAATCGGCGGCCATGCCTACGGCGAGGTGTACCCGGGGCCTATCGGAAAAATCATCACGCCGCACATGGTCGGCCTGGCCAAGGTGCCGGACCACCCGAGCGCCTCTTCGCTATGCGGCGCCTGCGGTGAAGTGTGCCCGGTGAAGATTCCGATTCCGGCCCTGCTGCGGCGGTTGCGGGAAGAGAACGTCAAGGCGCCGGACAGCCCCCATCAGGTGATGCGCGGCCAGGGCAGCAAATACTCGCCCAAGGAACGCTTCATCTGGAATGCCTGGGCTCGGCTCAACAGTTCGCCACGGTTGTATCGACTGTTCGGGTTCCTCGCCACGCGCCTGCGCGCCCTGGTGCCCAACAACGTCGGCCCCTGGACCCAGAACCACAGCGCCCCCAAACCCGCCGCCCGCTCATTGCATGACCTGGCCCGCGACCACCTGAACCAGCAGGGAGACCGCCGATGAGCGCCAAGGACAATATCCTCGCCAAGCTGCGTAAAAGCCTGACAGGCACCACGCCGGTTGCCGACAACTTCGACGTCGAGCTAGTGACGCAGACCTACCGCTATGCGCCCGAGGAACGCATCCCGCAATTGCGCAAATTGATGGAAGCGGTGCACACCGAAATCCACCTGACGTCCGACGAAGGCTGGCCGACCCTGCTCGCGCAATTGCTGCGCGACCGTCAGTTGCCGAGTCTGCTCATCGCCCCGACCACCGCGCACGGGCAAAAAATCACACAGTTCTGGGCGAACAATCCGGACCTGCCAACCCTCAAGGCCTACGACCGCCCGATAGAAGAGTGGAAAGCCGAGTTGTTCAACGACACTCCCGCCAGCCTCACCGGCACCCTTGGCGCCATCGCCGCCACCGGCAGCCTGATTCTCTGGCCAACCCGGGAAGAACCGCGGCTGATGAGCCTGGTGCCACCGGTGCATTTCGCCCTGCTCAAGGCCAGCGAGATCCGTGACAACTTCTATGAAGTGCAGCAGGAATTCGAGTGGGCCCAAGGCATGCCCACCAACGCCCTGCTGGTATCGGGCCCGTCGAAAACCGCCGACATCGAGCAAGTCCTGGCCTACGGCGCCCATGGTCCGAAGGATCTGGTGGTTTTGATTCTGGAGGACCAATGACCCTTCCGGCCTCTTTCCTACACGACGTTCAACAACTGATCCCGCAAAAGCGCCGTTTCGACGATCCGCTGTCGACTTTGGCCTTCGGTACTGACGCCAGTTTCTATCGGCTGATTCCGAAACTGGTGGTACGCGTCGAATCCGAAGATGAAGTGATTGTCTTGCTGAAACTGGCCCAGCGCGACCAGGTGCCCGTCACCTTCCGCGCCGCCGGCACCAGCCTGTCCGGGCAAGCCATCAGCGACTCGGTGCTGATTGTGCTGGGGGATAACTGGAACGGTCGCGAGATCCGCGCGCAAGGCACGCAGATTCGCTTGCAGCCCGGCGTGATCGGCGCCCAGGCCAACGCCTGGCTGGCCCCGTTCGGGCGCAAGATCGGCCCAGATCCGGCGTCGATCAACGCCTGCAAGATCGGCGGCATCGTCGCCAACAACGCCAGCGGCATGTGCTGCGGCACGGCGCAGAACACCTATCACACCCTGGCCGGCATCCGCCTGGTACTGGCCGATGGCACACGCCTGGACACCGAAGACGACAACAGCGTGGCGGCTTTTCGTACAAGCCATGGCGAACTGCTGGAACGCCTCGCCACCCTCGGTCGCGAAACCCGCGCCAACACCGAATTGGCCGCCCGAATTCGTCACAAGTACCGTCTGAAAAATACCACCGGCCTGTCACTCAATGCCCTGGTGGATTTCGACGAGCCTGTGGATATCTTGAGCCACCTGCTGGTCGGCTCCGAAGGCACCCTCGGCTTCATCAGCGCGGTGACCTACAACACCGTTATCGACCATCCGAACAAAGCTTCGGCGCTGATCGTATTCCCGGACGTGGAAACCTGCTGCAACGCCGTCACCGTGCTGAAAAGCCAGCCAGTCTCGGCCGTGGAACTGCTGGACCGCCGCAGCCTGCGCTCGGTGCAGGACAAACCGGGCATGCCGGATTTCGTACAGCATCTGTCGATCAATGCCTGCGCCTTGCTCATCGAATCCCGCGCCGCTTCCTCGTCTTTACTGCAAGAACAACTGGTCCGGATCATGGCTTCACTGGCCGGCTTCCCGGTGGAAAAACAGGTCGACTTCACCGAAGACCCACGGGAAAACGCCCGGCTCTGGGCCATCCGCAAAGACACCTTTCCAGCGGTGGGCGCGGTCCGTAAAACCGGAACCACGGTGATCATCGAAGACGTGACCTTTCCGGTGGAACAACTCGCCATTGGCGTAAACCGCCTGATCGAGCTGTTCGACAAACATCACTACGACGAAGCGATCCTTTTCGGACACGCGCTGGAAGGTAATCTGCACTTCGTCTTCACCCAAGGCTTCAACAACCCTGAAGAAGTCGCACGCTACCAGGCGTTCATGGATGACGTGGCGCAGTTGGTGGCGGTGGAATTCGGCGGCTCGCTGAAAGCAGAGCACGGCACCGGGCGCAACATGGCGCCGTTCGTCGAGCTGGAATGGGGCAGCGATGCCTATCAACTGATGTGGCAGCTCAAACGCCTGCTCGATCCCAACGGCATCCTCAACCCGGACGTGGTGCTCAGCGAGGATCCGCAAATCCACCTCAAGCACCTCAAGCCGCTGCCGGCCGCCGATGAGATCGTGGACAAGTGCATCGAGTGTGGTTTCTGCGAACCCGTGTGCCCGTCCAAGGACCTGACCTTGAGCCCGCGCCAGCGCATCGTGATCTGGCGAGACATCCAGGCGAAGAAACGCGCCGGCACGGACACCGCCGAACTGGAACAGGCCTATCAATACCAAGGCATCGACACCTGCGCCGCGACGGGCCTGTGCGCGCAACGTTGCCCGGTAGGCATCAATACCGGCGAGCTGGTGAAAAAACTGCGCAGCCGTGACGCGACGAAGACGAAAACCGCTAACTGGATTGAAGGAAATTTCGCCACCACATTGCAAGGCGCGCGCTTCGCCCTGCACGTGGCCAATGGTGCGCGGATGCTGCTAGGCGCCCCCCGCCTGGCGAAACTGTCGGCTTCGTTGACGCGGCTGTCCAAAGGCCAGGTCCCACAGTGGACCAACGCCATGCCCCAGCCGGAAAAGGCCATCCGTTTCAGCCCCACCGTGTCGGATGAACGCCCGCGCGTGGTGTACCTGGCGGCTTGCGTATCGCGGGTCATGGGCCCGGCGGCCGGGGATAAAGAGCAGATGTCACTGTATGAAAAGACCCAACGGCTGCTGGAAAAAGCCGGCTACCAAGTCGTCTTTCCCGACAATGTGGACAGCCTTTGTTGCGGCCAACCTTTCGCGTCCAAAGGCTACGCCGAACAAGCCGAGCACAAACGCCAGGAACTGATCGGCGCACTGCTGCACGCCAGCCGCGGCGGACTCGATCCGATCTATTGCGACACCAGCCCCTGCACGTTGCGCCTGGTCCAGGACCTCGGTGAGGTGCGCCTGGACCTGTATGACCCAGTGCGCTTCATCCGCACCCATCTGGTGGACCGTCTCGACTTCACTCCCCAAGAGGCGCCCATCGCGGTGCACGTCACGTGCAGCACCCAGCACCTTGGCGAAAGCCAGGCGCTGATCGACTTGGCGCGCAAGTGCAGTAAAAACGTGGTCATCCCGGAAGGCATCCATTGTTGCGGTTTCGCCGGCGACAAGGGTTTCTCCACACCCGAGCTGAACGCCCACTCGCTGCGCTCACTGAAGGACGCGGTACAGCATTGCAGCGAAGGGATTTCCACCAGCCGCACGTGTGAGATTGGTCTTACGCAGCACGGCGCAATCGACTACCACGGGCTGGTCTACCTCATCGATCGGGTCACCCAGGCCAGGGCGACCTGAAGAAAAAATAGAACCCTGGCGCACGGGCACAGTCCACTGATCAAGTCCCGCAAACGCGGGACCTTCCAAAAACTGGTAGCCGTCCTGATGGCCAGCGATGCCTGGTCCCTCAGTTCAAGGAGAGACACATGAAACGCTCTGTACTGCTAGGTCTGTTCGTCACTGCCTCCATGCTAGCGTCGTCTTCGTTTGCCGCCGATCTCTGTGATACCAACCTGAAAGCCATCGAGAACGCGAAGAGCCAGTATCAGGGCTCGGATATCGAGGCTAAAGTCGAGGCCAGCGTCCAGCAAGCCAAGGCCCATCAAGCCCTGAACACCAAGGAAGGCACCGAGAAATGCATCTCCGAAACCACCCAGACCATCCAGGAGATCCAAAAGGTCAGCACAGACGGTAAAAGCTCCTGACCGCTGGGCCAACCTTCGGGTTGGCCTCAGACGCGGATTGGCGTACACTGCACATGCCTGCCGCTCCTACAGATTCATGGAGCGACAGGTTCGGGGCCGTTTAGGATTCGACGCCGGTTGCGAAACTTTAGGTGCATGCCGAGTTGGTAACAGAACTCGTAAATCCACTGTTGCAACTTCTATAGTTGCCAATGACGAAAACTACGGCCAGGACTACGCTATCGCTGCGTAAGCAGCCTTAACGCCTGAGCTTCTGGTACCTTCGGGTCCAGCAATCATTAGGGGATGTCTGTAAACCCAAAGTGATTGTCATATAGAACAGAATCGCCGTGCAGTACGTTGTGGACGAAGCGGCTAAAACTTACACAACTCGCCCAAAGCACCCTGCCCGTCGGGTCGCTGAGGGTTAACTTAATAGACACGGCTACGCATGTAGTACCGACAGCAGAGTACTGGCGGACGGGGGTTCAAATCCCCCCGGCTCCACCACTTCAACATCTAAAGACGTCCACGGACGTCTTTTTTTGTGCCTAAGATTCAGTGAATACGGGGGTTTCAGGGCTTTTTGGGGCTTTGGAGGTTTTTTGAGTTCCAGGCGCTTTGGTATCCCAGGTGGTATCCCGGGCTACCAGGTGCTATTTTCAGGATACCAAAACGGTGCTGGAGGTAGCCCCATGCCTACTAACGCAACCCGCCTCTCTGATCGCCAGCTCAAGGCAGTCAAGGCAACTGGTAAAGACTTCGTCCTCAGCGACGGCGATGGCTTGCAGCTTCGAGTACGCGCCAGCGGCTCGATGATGTGGAATTTCAATTACCGCGAGCCGTTAACCAGAAGCCGTATCAATATGGCGCTCGGCCCATACCCCGACCTCTCATTAGCGAATGCTCGGAAGAAAGCAGTCGAGGCGCGAGAGCTACTTGCTCAAGGCATCGATCCCAAAGCCCAGCGCGATGAGCAAAGGCAAGCCAGACTGGCTGAGACCGAACACACCTTCGAGAAGATAGCCACTGCCTGGTTCGAACTGAAGAAAGACTCAGTGACGCCAGCGTATGCCGAGGACATTTGGCGTTCACTCACGCTGCATGTTTTTCCGAGCATGAAATCGACGCCGCTCTCTGAAGTCAGTGCTCCTATGGTGATCAAGCTCCTTCGCCCGATTGAGGCCAAAGGCAGCCTCGAAACAGTGAAGCGTCTGAGCCAACGACTCAACGAGATCATGACCTACGGGGTCAATTCAGGACTGATCTTTGCGAACCCCCTCAGTGGCATTCGGGCGGTGTTCAAGAAACCCAAGAAAGAGAACATGGCCGCGCTACGACCTGACGAGCTTCCGGAGCTCATGATGGAAATCGCGAATGCCAGCATCAAGCGAGTCACGCGCTGTCTGATCGAATGGCAGTTGCACACGATGACCCGCCCTGTCGAGGCGGCCACCACTCGGTGGGCAGACATCGATTGCGACAAACGCATTTGGAGCATCCCACCGGAGCGTATGAAAAAGCGTCGCCCGCATACCATCCCGCTGACTGAACAAGCGCTCGCGCTACTGGAGACACTCAAGCCCCACAGCGGCCACAGAGAATACGTGTTCCCGGCAGATAGAAACCCGCGTACCCACGCTAATAGCCAGACAGCCAACATGGCGTTGAAACGAATGGGCTTTCAGGACCGCTTGGTCAGCCACGGCATGCGCTCCATGGCCAGCACAATCCTGAACGAGCACGGATGGGATCCGGAGCTAATCGAAGTCGCGCTGGCGCATGTCGATAAAGACGAAGTTCGAAGCGCCTACAACCGAGCGGATTACATCGAACGCCGGCGTCCGATGATGGCTTGGTGGAGTGACCATATCCAGAAGGCGGCCACCGGCAGCCTCTCGGCATCTGCCATCAATCAACCCAGGGACCGCAACGTCGTGCCTATACGCTGAGAATCCAAAGATTGGCGACGCCGACGACAATCCGTGTCGCGCAGCAAGGCGACAGAAGTGACGACTGTCGCCAAATCTGTCGTATGCCTGCGCTTCTTTGGCCAAGCCCCTGAGTATGGGAAGGCTCCGCATTCCCATACTCAGGGGCTCACGCTTAAAAGCGTCTATCAGATAACAACGAATTGCGCCTTTCTGCGGCGGATTAGCCCTGCTGTTAATTCGTAGTAGTAGACGGTCGCTGGAGCTGAGCAACGCAGAGAGTGTTCGAAAAACCATTTCACGTGCTTCTCCTTCCAGGACCAGGGAGTTGCGCAACTCCAGCGTTCACGAATTACTTCGTGCATCCTTTCTGCTTGCCTGATGTGCCGCTGCCGCGTGGCATGCGCACCTTTGAGCACGGGGCTCAGAAACAACGCCATATCGAACTCGGACGTCATCGCCGACCTCCGATGTAGGCACTCACCACATCGATGCGGTTATGTCCCAACTCGTGGCTGATCTGACGTCGTGCACGCTGATCAAGCTCTCGATTTTCTCGGTGATCACGGCCGCCATTTACCGGTGCAGGGAAGCCGGTCAGTTGCTCATAGCGCTCACAGGCGTAAGCCGCTCTCAGTTCATGAAAGCCTTTCAAACCCTGCTCATGCAGGAGGTCCCGTGCCGGCCGCACGACTTTTTGTATGAAGTCTTTGTAGCTTTCATCGGGTGCCAACAAATTCCGACTGCCACTGGGTGACGCCTCGCAGGCCCTAGCCAGGGCGCCGCGGACTTGATCAGTGACTGTAATCCAACGCGGTGCGGACGCGCCTGATCGACCGCCTTTGGTGCCGTCCTGGATATTGATCTTGCCCAGTCGTTGGGCTTCTCGTTGCAACCGTGGCAGGTCCGCCAAGATCGCTTCACGCAGGCGCATACCAGTCTCACGGGCTATGAGCACGATGGCATTCACTCTCGATTGCTGTCGCTCTGTCAGCGCTTGCGCAATCAGCCTGACCTGCACACGGTCTTGGCCTTGCGGGGCCTCACTACGCACGCTTGAGCGCTGCAAGCCCAGCGCCTTGCTCGGACTGGGGATTTTGACGCACTGATCACCGCGCAGAGCGGCCATCGTTCGGTTAACGCTGGACAGGCGGTTTTGCGCGGTGGCGATGCCGACGTTGCCCTGATCGACCTGCTCCCGCATGTGAGCGGCGTACCGCATGAGGATCTCGCGGTCGATCTGTCGCGCGTCGTTGAGTCCCGGTCCTTCATTGGATCGACACCACTGCACGAATGCCTGCCAGCGATCGCTATGGGCTTTGACGGTAGCAAAATGGCCGTCGCCAAACAGATCTTTCAGGGCTTGCGGCCCGGCATAGCTGAGCTGGCGACCGAAGCCAAAATTACACCCAGTTCGCTTACCGACCCGAGCCATTTTTCTGCTCCTGATCGACTGCAGTGAGAGCATGCAAAAGGGCTCGCCAGTGAGCACTCACGATGGCGAACTGGTCCCAATCAGTCGGGCGAAAACACAGCCTGTTGTCGGTGACGTAGAGATGCGCGCCCTCCTCTTTTAACCATTGGATGATGGCTGTCGTCGAGGCAATAGTTTTGTGGGTGGTGGCGACAGCGGCGACAGCGGCGACAACCCTTGTCCTGCCTGGCTTTAAGTGTGGCGACAAAGTGGCGACAGTAGCGGCGACGGTAGCGGCGACAAATCGCACTTTCGGCTCCTTTTGGCGCTGAGCCAGATGGTTACGCAACGCTTCATCAAGATTGAACATGGCGCACCTCGAAGGTGTGGCCGTCGGTGATCAGCCACTGATGATCAATCAACTCGACCAGCAGCTTGGCGGCGTGACGACTGCTCTTACGGGCAAAGCGGGGACCGTTGCGGTTCAGCTCCCGAATACTGAAGCGTTTCCAATCCTTGACCTGCAGCCAGCGCAGCAGCCGGTCCGCCTCCTCCTTTACCCGGCACACCGGTTCCTGTTCGGTCAGGCGCTGGATCTCGGTGAGGTAGTAGCCGACTAAAGCGGAGGCCCGTTGGATATGGTCGACCTCTACCACACCGCTCTCCTCCACGACTGCCAGGATGCCAGCGACGCGCAGCAGGTTATCGGCGGCCTTCGATCCGCTAGGCCGTACGCTGGCCAGCTCGCCAAACTCACCCAACTGGGCTTCGATGGCATCATGTAGATCAATCCAGCGACGGCGGGCCAACGGACTGAGGCTAAGCGGTGATAGCTGCAAGGCACCGTCAGTGGAAAGTGACCAGGGCTGATAAAACAGGGCCGAAAGGCGGCGGTGATATCGCTTCAGGGCGGCGTCTTTGGATAAGTCGACAGCCTGGTAGCTGCGTTGTCCGGCCAGGCTGGTGGGCCAGGTCATCAAGCAGCGACCGAGGATGCCTTGCCCCTGCAGCAACGGGTCACTGAGTAACTGCATGGCCAAGTACGGTTGCAGCATGAGGTGCAGGCTCAAGCGCCGGTCATAAGCCCGCAGGCTTTCACCGGCCATGGAGCGAGCACGATCAATCGGGCTACCGTCCCAGAGCGACGATAAGGTCGTCACGGCTTTCAAACGGTTATCCCGATTCATGGTGCTGCTGCCGAGGAACTGCCCCCCTTCATCACAGAACAGCCCCATGCTGGGCAGGTCATGGCAGAGCCCCTTAATCAGGGCCTCGATAGTCGGGTCCGTGGTGATCAGCCGAGGGGCCGAGGGCTCAGCTTCGAGCGGTATGCCGTTTGTGGGATTGGCATCGGCAGGATTGATACGCTGCGCCTGTCGCTGTGCGGCACGGTACCGGGAGAGCTGTTCGCGGTGGCGCTGCCACTGTTCACGCTCCCATTGCCGTGCTGGCAGCAACGCAAATCGGTCTGCCGCCGTTTTACGATCACCGGACGCGGCCACCGTGATCAGGTACAGCGACAGCGGATAATTTCTCCCGTCGAGCTGTAAGCCCGCATGACCTTGAGTGGCCAGCGCCGAGGCAGCCAAGATCGATTGTGCAGCCAGTGCCTGAGGCACGCCAATCACTTCGGCCATGCGCTCCACCGCAGGCCCAAGAATTCCACCCAACGCCTTAACTGGATAAGGCTCGGCCGCGGGATTCGACTCGATTAACGGTCGAGGGGATCGTGGTAGTTCAAGCTTCGGATCTAACTGCTGCATGGGCCCTCTCCTCGGTGATTGCTGGTTGTCCTCACGTACTCCCGCCACTGCTGTTGAGTGTTATCAGGGATCAAGGCCCCTGCGGCCTGTGAGGTGTTCACTGACGCGGAACGAACGGCTCCTTACGACCGGGAGCGAGGGCATGAACCCATGAATCTGGCCTCCTTAGTCGCATCCGAAGATGCGGGCGGGTGAAGGCTGTGCCGACTGACGAGTTCGGCACCTGGAGATCCTGAGCAGGAGAAGGCAACGACATGGACACCTGGGGCATGCCTGACTGTCAGTCAGGTGCAGCCTTTCCAAAGGCTGCGGCACCGGTGCCTGTGTCGATGCGGATGGCGACGAATCGGATTTGTCAGGCCGATTGTCACGAGGAGAGTTGCGGCAATGCCTTGTAAGACGTGGCTTGCAGCAGTGGTACGAGCGCCCGTCTCTTTCCAGGAGAAAGAGACGGGCGCGGTCTGGCGCAGCGAGGTGTACCGAAAGGTGAGGTTGCTGCAGCGCAGCGAGGTAGGTCCATCGTCTGCCGCAGTGGACAGATAAGTCGAGTAGGCATCCATCACTCTTGGGGAGTGACCGTGCGAGCCGCCGGACGCTGTATCGCACTTGGGGGGAACCACCACAGAAGTGGCGTAGCCTTAAAGGTTCTGGCTACCTGGGCTGGTGCTGTCAACGACAGCGATCCACGCGCCAATTGTTATACCGGCTCGAAAAGACGGTCAAGCATTCCGGGTAAAGTGGGCAAGAAGTGGCGACTGTCGCCACTTTGTCGCCACGCTCCAGACCCCGTCCTACTTGGGTTGTCGCCGGTGTCGCCAGTGTCGCCACTTCTCTGGCCATGGCCCCACGACAAGATCCGCTCTGACACAGGAACTGCACTGCGCTCGATAACGATCGCGAGTAATTTCTGACGGGTAAACGACGGTGTGACGCTAATCAAATTTGAAATGGGAGGGTGGAACGAGGCGGCTTCAAGAAAGAGCGAGTGAACCCTCCGATCGGCGCGATCAAAGATCGCTGGATCGGAGGGTTTGGCGGGAAAAGCAAATCTCAAACGTCAAATACAGCCTCAAGCATCAAAGTTGGTTGATTGGGAGATGGCGGCTTCACGCCGTGTGATTAGCGTTTGCTGCAAACGCAGCAGAAAACCGGCCTCGAACGCTTCCTGAGAATCACCTGGGCGATGACGCTTTCGGTTCTGCGCCAGTGCCCACCACAGCGGCAGTGATGAGCCGTCAAGCCAAGTCTCCGCACAACGAACGCCGTCCTCAATCATCGGGCCAAACTCATTGCCCCACGGGGTTCGGATAATCAGACTATTCGAGTCAGAAGAGCACCGCTCATTTAAACTTCATTTTTATTTGAGAGAGCAAACTCGTCCATCCACGCAACTACTCGACTATGGCCTTTAAGAAAGCATCTCGCGCGTCCTGATAAAACTGAATGTCGATTTTGGTCGCCATATCATCAGAAAGATCGTGCAGTTGGCGACGACAGGTGACAGGCATAAGCAGTGTGCTTGCGCCCTTTTCAACCGCCAACTCAGCAATAGTCACCGGGTTATGGACAGGCTCGATGGATCCACCCAGATTGATCTCGCCAACCACAATAAGCCCGCCACGCACGGACTTTTTCAGCAGCCCGCTACACATGGCAATCAGTGCCGCGACGCCCAACTTTGATCCGCGCTTTGCAGCATCGAAGGCACGTAGCTGGATGGTAAACTCGTGAGCACGAGGATCACGATCACCTATTAACTGAGCAGCCCTAGCGTACAAGTTCTGCTCTGCGTAACGCACCGACTCCTTAAAAGGCGCGGGCACCGGGTTATTGAGAATTTTTACTCCTGAACCAGGCCCTTCATTGACTTCAATTCGATAGAGTCCCACGTTATCGTCAACGTCGGCACCACCTTCGCTGATGGTCCAGATCTGACCAGGCTCTAGGGGATCACCGCCAATCTCGTTATCGGCGCGCAGTTCTGGAGTGGCCACAAACTTCTCTACACCATCGTCACCGATGAAATAGCTGAAGTGGGTGTTCCTAAATTCGGCCGAACCTATACGTTTTTGCTGCTCCTTGACCCGGCGACGCACCTCAAGCGCCAGCCGAACGGCCCACTCAAGATCTTCATCCGAAACCTCCATGGAGGCATCAGGATAGAGCAGCTTGAGCAGACCGGAGACCGTCTTGTTCACTGCATTGGTGTCGCGGCCGCTAAGCGCCCCGCCCAAGTGCACTCGGTTTTGCATGACACTGACCCGGCTCTCATAGCGCAAACGGCTCAGGCACTCGGAGAAGAAATCGCTGACCAGGCCGAAATGGTCGGTGGTCAACTCACGATTCATCTTCGGTACGTCCCAACCTGGCAGAAAGCAATGAATCCGGTCCATCCAGGCGGTATCGTCACGCATCTCCGGAGGCAACGGGCCGAACAGGTGTCCGACACGTTGCTGATGCTCCACATCGACATCGAAGTTGCCCACGAACACCAGTGAACCATCAGCGCGAATGCTTTCCTTGCCGCGGCTGAACTCACCAGACTCCATATAGCCCTTCATGATATTGATACCTTCCTTCGAGTCGAAGGAAATACCGCTGATCTCGTCAAAGCAGACTACGTCGTATTGGCAAACCAGGCCGCGCTGGCCGCTAGCATTGTTGACGAACATCTTGGCAATGGTCGCCTTCCCCCCAGAGATCAGGTGTGCGTAAGGCGAAACCTGTTGAAACAGGTGGCTTTTACCCGTTCCACGAGGACCCAGCTCAACCAAGTTGTAATTGCGCTCTACAAAAGGAACCATGCGCAATAACAAAGCATCCTTCGCCCGCGGATTCAGATTATCCGGCTCAAGACCAATGGAGCGTAAAAGGAAATCTTTCCACTCAGCACTGCTGAATACCTTGCGCGCCTCACCCAGGCTGTCCAACACATCACGCTTGGAGAGCTGAATTGGCCGCAGATCCTGAACACCGAATGGATTGCCTCGCTCTTCTGCAATGGCTGCGTCGTACTCCAGCGTGATTTCAGCGTAAAAGCCACCGGTCAACAGACGCTCATTGTCATCCACCAGCTTGTCTGCGATACGCACATTGTTAAGTTGTACGCTGGGCAGACTTACCAGATAGCCATTGTCCTTCTGACTAAAGCGGGCACTCACCAAGTCAATCAGCTTAACCGTACCATTCTTATAGGCACGAGCTTTGAACAGCTCCTCTTCGCCAGCCTTGACGGTACGCGAGGAGAGTTGGCGTTCAACGATTTCGATGCCTTCCTCGATCTCCTCCGGATCGGTACTGGCGCAATAACGCCCCAGCAGAAATTCAACCACGTAAGTAGGCACCGGAAATTGGCGGGCAAAGGTACGGACGAGGTCTTTGCGCACGATATAACCCTCGAAAGCTGTCGCGGCCTTCGAGTCGAGGACATCTAGTTCAATCACGCTTCATCTCCCACCAAAGTCGCCTGTCGTGCCAATACATTACCGGCCTCATCCAGAACCACCACCACAGATGCTGCACCTACCTGCTCATCGTCCTCCACCAGTAAGCTGCATTTACCCCCCTTCAGAGCCTTGGACCGCACAATCGAGCTCGCCGCATCAGCGGGACTGCTGCGCAAATCCACTTGGAGATTTTCAGCGCTACTCTGCGCTTCAACTCGGCAAGTCAGCCCCAACCACTGAACCTTGGTAATCGTCGCCAGAGCGAGGTTCTTGGCTGGGGCTACGGTGTTGATCACTTCCAGGATTGGGGTCAGACACTCCTGTAGGCTCAGACCGCCATGGTCGTAGTAACGACCAGCCAGGAATGCACTGGCGCCAGGCGCCACTGCAATCGTTTGTGCAGGACTCCAATACCAATTGACCGTAGGCAGACCTGTCTGCACGGTATCTTTGATTTCCGCGCAACGTGCCCAGCGGATCTCTGTGAGATGCTTGGGCAGGTCAACTTTGCTCATAGGCAGGGGTGTCAGCAACCACCCATGGTCAGTAACGATCCGTACTTTTCGCCAACCTGCTTGCAACAACTCCTGCACCCGCAAGTACACATCCTGCAGGAGTGAATCAATGCGGCCAGCCAAACGCAGCTTATCTGTGTGTCCAGCCTCGTCGATATTGCCAGTCTGTACCCAAGCACGCCCTTTAGGATCACCGTTTTCATCAGCTGCAAGCACCTGCCAACCACTCTCTTCCATCAGCTTGCGCAAGTAATATCCACTAAAGGGCTTGTCTTCGTTTTTCAGGCTGGGCTGAAAATCGCTGTCAGTATCGCGCCCTGTAAGCTGTTGGTGAATTGGCAAGATCGCTGCTTTTGCTGTAGCCGTGACCGAGGGCAATGCCGACCAGTTATAGCCGTGCCTAACCTCTCCCAGCGCCTGTAACTGCAAGGCAAAGCGCTGTGCCACGTCGTAGCGCAGACCATCAACGAAGAACACAACCTCACCAGCAGTCTGGTAGGCCGCAACTGCTTCGTTAACTCCTCGACTACCGGGATACCCTTTAAGCCTCACTAATTGCTGAAAGTTGAGCGCTGTCTCATGCAACCAAGGGGTATATAGGTTATTCAGCAACTCTTGCACCACAGCCTGCAACGAAGGCTCACGAGCCATTGCCAAGGCGCGTAGCAACGCATCATCAACCTTCCAGTAATTGTGACGGTAATGCTCAGCCATCTCTTCAGGACTTGTTCCTGAGAGACCGCTATCGCCAACCAGCCCGGCAATCAACACCAGAGGCTCAAGCAGCCGAGCCACAGGCGCTAAACCCATTTCTGCCCACACCCAACTCCGGCGCACGCCATGATGCTGTTCAAGCGTGATTAGGCGCTGACGTATCAAGGACGATCCTTGCCCAACTAGAGACTTGAGCTGCTTCAACAACTCAGCTTCTTGCTGGTGGTTGTAGTTTGGGAAACTCGACACATCAGCTGCCAAATCAGGCTGACAGCGCATTAATAAGGCTGGCAAACGAGAATAAGCCGCAGTATTTTCGGCAAAGCGTTCCCAAACCCTCGCCCAAGCCCCCAGCCGACCACAGAAATTTTCTGCAGCGACGAGGTCTCCGTCGCGCTCAGGGTGGACCTGAAACTCGCTATGACAAATCCCTACAAATGCTTCCCAACGCGGCCCAGCCCAGTTCTCTTGTACGGCCTTGGAGTCGGACATCCAGGTCAAGACGTCTCGCACCGCATCGGTACTGAGCAACTGATTGAAATCACTTGCCTCAAGTCGATGATTCTGTAATTGAGCTATCTCACTGTCCAGTAACGGCTCTAAAGCACGCAACAAAGCTGCTTGGGTCTTGCTATCTTGAGCCACATCCAACGCCAGACCGCCACTGCGAGAAACAAGAAATGCATTAAGCGTCCAGTCCTTGGCATTTACCTGGCTCCATAAGGTTCCGCGATATTGCAATTCGGCCAAAGGCTGCAAATCGGCTGGACAGGCTGAAATTGCTCGAAGATCCTGACGACTAACGCCAGGTAAATAGATAATTGGAATGAGACCAGTAGGCAATGAAACTTCAGGCAAGGCATCGGCAAGCACGCATTTGAGCCAGATGGCCGGACCTTGCCGACGCTCTGGTTTAAAGCTACCAAGACAGAAAAGCTCGGGTAATGCACTCTGCAACTGAGTCATTACCGGTAGCCACTCACGCTCCTTGTCAGTCCAAAGGATTGCCGCTGGTGCAACCTGAGCACTCGCGTTGTACTGCGCTGCTGAACGCAGGCTTTTAATCAGGGCTTCAATTACTTTCATTACTGTTGCTCGCAATCCATATGTACTGGCCGGTCGTCAGCATCGTCAGATCCTGAGGGATGATCCATTGCGCTTCAAGCTTTCAAAACACCAGTTATCCTCGGGGCAAGCGCCACATCTACAAGCCAAGACCCAAAATCTGAAGCGGAGCCAGGCGATCAAAACACTTCCACCAGCCACCTTTAATGACTCGAAGTATACCGTTAGCTTTTTCTCGTGAAGTTTGCATTCCAGAGCGAGTACGTTGCTCACCAACCCACATTGAACGTGACCGTATTCAACGTCACCAGGGTTCGGAATCCGCCCCCTATTCGATCTGGATGAGGATGACTCCCATTACACCAATCGCCAGTCCCGCTTGAGCACCTCAAGCATGCTTTTCTGACGACGTTCCGCAACCACAGGAGTCCACTCAGCCTCGTGCAGTACCTGACTGGTCAAGGCATAAGCGTTAACACCACTATTGCCGGCAAAATATGCCGACTTTTTCCTGTCGAAGTCATAGTTTAATGCTTTTGAGTTACGTGCCCGCGTTAGTGGTACTAGGTTGGCCAGGCGATGCAGCCAGCGCGCTCGCTCATCAACATCGGGCCATGCCCGTGCCCACTCACTGTTCGCATCGACCGTCTGCGGCAACACGTGTTCGATAGTCAGTACGTTGGGCGTGTAGTTGGCCGACATCGCAGAAACAAAGGAATCCAGACGCAGAATCAAGTAATTCCTCCTACGAGCTGTCAACTCGTAGACATTGCCATCCAGCTCCCTGAGCATCGAGACACACTCCCCCGGGGTCAGCTCGATACGATCGAAAAGCACGCCTTTAAAGATGTCCTCCAGAACGTGGGCGTAGCGCTCGATACGCTGGTTCACATTCCGCGCCGTGATATGCAGATAGGCCGCTAATCGTTCCAGACGGGTGACGAAATCCAAAACTGTATTCGCATCGCTACCATGACGGGCCAAGAAGGCAATCGCGACCGGCACCCAATCGGAATTGTCGATCCTGTTCAGCCAGGTAAACAGCTCATTAATCTTCCCGGCATTAGTAGACGACACGTACTGTGCGTTCTTCGCTACCAGATACGCCTGAGCGTAGGGAGTAACTATCTTATCGATCAGTGCCTCGGACGACTCCACCTTGTTCAGCACATGCTCCCGAAACTCCTCTAGCAGCATCCGCCGCGCCTTGAAGCGTGCGTAAATCATGCGAATATGACCGAACAATTCGTTGAAGCCATCACGACCGGTGGCGACCTCCAATTCCTCCCAACGATCATTGAAATCATCGCGCTTATCCTCAGCCAGCTTGCCGATCACCTCCGCCTTGATAATGTCCGTGGGCAATAGATCCAGCCCGCGATTGTTCAGCACGGAAAACACCCGGAACGCCGACTGCTGACTCGGCGTCGTCACGGCCACCAAAAAGCAGCGCATGAGCAGGAAGGAGCCAAAATCGACCAGGCTTGACTCGTTGCCTGTAAATTTTGTCGCCAAACGCTCCAGTAGCAACCGGGCATTGCCCTGGATGTTGCGCTGAGACTCGTTTTCCAACTGCGCTGGATCGATCTTCGTCAAGTCATCGAACTTCAGCCCCTGGACATGTTGGGCAAAGAAGGCTCGATCGCGCTCGCGCAGGGCCAGCCGCGGCTTGGGATTCAACTTCAAGGCTACATTTCCAGGCTCTCGGATGAAGCTGTAAAACGACGAGAAATTGTCTCCGGTAAGTTGCGCGGTAAGCGTAGCCAGCAGAATAGTCAGCGTGGTCAGGCGCTGCTGACCATCTATAACCTCGGCCAACGGTTTACCCTCATCCTTGATCAGGACCACGGAGCCCAAAAAGTAACTGTCCTCGACTTCCTTCTCGAAGAAATCATAAAGATCGTCAAACAGCTCTCCCGCCTGATCCCTAGTCCAGGCGTAAGGCCGTTGGTACGGCGGGATCACATAGTCGAATTCGGAACTGAATATCTTCGCCAACGGGTACTCGGCACCACTGATTTTTTTACTCATTCCGGAACACCTTTAGCAAATGCCAAAACCATGAAAAACCGTCAGCTTTCAAATTTAACTAGCAATGTCAGCGAATACTCTTCGCTACTAGTAGCAATTTTCTTGCAGTCTGCCGAAATACCAAATTTAGTAGGCAGGTTGAGCTTACCCACAACGCCGAGAGTGCTCTTCGTTTCGCTTGAAAGACTGATAGTCACCTGCTGCTCCAGAAGGCGATTGGAGTCATCCGAACATTGTTCTAGCAACTGCCGCATCACGGTATCGCCAAAGAGATTTTTGCTGCGCAAGAATTTTTCAGCCCCTTCTCCATCTGGCGCCTTTCCCGGGAAAATACTTCTGATTGAAAATTTCCGGCTCAGACTCTGCTCTTCGTCAGTAGAAACCTTACCCTCCGCCTTTAAAGGCCCGGCACTTCCTTTGACGCTGTAGACCGCAGATTCGGTTCCTCTTTTAACTTCAACCTGCTCAGCCTCAACAAAACTGGCCCCTAGCAGCTGACATAATCTGGAAAAATGACGCATTTTTTCGATAGCAAACGCCTCAGCAGCCTTTTCCAGTTCAACATACGCATCGCGATCATAAGGACTTTGAACCAACACCAGCCCAGGTCGAGCCAGATCAGAGTCGATGATATTCATCAATGCTCGCGGCAAAGCCGGACTATCTGAAGGTGGCGGGTAACTAAGTACGAATGCTTCATCATCAAAAAGAAACTGCTTTTCCTCATACGAAAGGTCATTACGGCTGCTTCGAATGTCGTTTTGTTTAAGTACGACTACGGCTCGGCGCGCGCCGTGAAAGCCCGGGAAAACGCTGTCATTCATAACAACCTCGTAAGATGAATTAACGAAAGTCTCTTGCTTCATGCCTGACGGCAAGCTTAAAGAAACGGTAACAGGCAGCCTCTGGGTCGCTTTTTTTTTGCTAGCGTATCCAAGGCTATCTTCACTGAATTCATGCGATCAGCCGTAATAGTCCGCCCTATCGACTCTGCAAAACTCTGGACGACGTCTACGATCGTCGTAGCAGTGTCGTCGTCATCCCGCTCAATACAAATAGCAATTGGTGCAGCGCGATTAGCAACATCGCGTTCTTGAGGCATCACCTCAAGCACAAATAGAGGCCCTGCCAAAAACAAGCGAACACCCTCCACCTCATAGAGTTTTTCGCCCGTCATACTCACCGACGAGACTAATGTACAGGCTAGGCTACGCTCCCGCTCTGACTGAACCGGTAACGTTTGACCATCCCAGACAATATGATCCGGAGCAGAGTTATCCAACGCCTGGGCAAAACAAACCTTCACCCTAGGCATGATTCATCCAACCAATAATCTCACTCACCAACTTTTCCGTATGTTTCTGGCTTTCCAAACTTCCAAGAATCACCGCCGGCGGAGTTTTGAATGGGGCCAGACAGCGTCCCAGATCGTTTACAAATCGATCGAAAAAGTCGCCACACTCTTGAGGCTTCAGTGCCATATAAGCTCTGTCTAGATCCATGTGCGTAGCTACTATTAAGAATTTAGATTTGCATTTCTCAGCCGACCGCCACTCGTTGATTTTTTTTAAATCATAAGCAATACGATCCTTGTCGAGCCCTGCGGACTTAATCAGATAGATCACATAGTCTGATTCATCGTGAAGTTTCTTCCAATCATCAAAAGCTCCTTCACCTCCGGGTAAATCTCTGGTCTCTTTAAGATCAAGATTGAGGTCCTTCAGGGAGAATCTACGAGCAGAAACAGAAGACGCCATAATGGTCTGGGCGGTTTCTGCGGGAAGCTCTCCTTTCGACAAAAAGGTCAGCAAGGTTGTTTTTCCAGAGCCTCGCGCGCCAAGAACTGCAATTTTTTTGCCTTTCAATCTAAGAATCAGAGAGTCCCAAAGATCACTTGTCATCTCTACAATTTCGTCTCTTTTCATCCAGCCATAAACGCCAGCCACCGCGAAACCTGCTATCCCGGCCACAACTCGCCAGACCATAAAATCTCCCTATTAAGAATTGGTGCATAAAAAATAACCAACAGCATGCTTACTGCGGCTATCACGCTTTTTTCTTTTCAGCCAAATTCAAGTGGTGGTCGTTAATACGGGCGCCTTCTTTTTCGTCGTACTGCAGGCCCAAGGTAAACCAGGGGGCGCTAGGGACGTCGTTGCCGCGGTCTTTCTTCCACTCTATGTTGAGTTTTGGCTTTTTATTGTGGCGCAGGACCTCGGCGGTCATGAAGGGACGGATGTTGAGGCGCACCCCATCGTTAAAGTCAGGGTTCCACCCGATAGATTGTTCGGTCAGAGGTTTCCAGCGCACAAAAATGTCGTACGGGGCTTCGCCTTCGAGGATTAGCTCGAGCCGAGCTTTGAGGTTTTGCGCAGCAGCAAGCCGTGCATCTGCACCGTCGAGTTTCTGTTCTAAACCATGCTGCTGTGTACGGATCCAGTCGCCAAGATAGGTATAGATCAGGCGTTCGAGAGTAGCGCGATTAAGCTTTTGGTAGTTGACAAGAGCACTGAAACCATCCTTCAGTCCGTCCCATACATGCCAGATAAAGGGGCGATGATGGAACAGCTTGCAATGCTGCTCGAAAAACTTATCACGCAACCAAGCGTCGATACTTTTAGCTCCCACTTTTTCCAGCAATTGGTTGCGGCGCTGAGGTGTCCAGTCATTTCCAAGGGCTACTTCTAGTATATTTTCCAGGCGGTCGCCAGCTGCTTTTTCTCCACGCACTGACGGCAGGCAGACGATCCCATCGTCATCGGCAAGTTGGTCCAAGGTTCTGCTGCGCTCGATCCAGGTACAGGCTTCGTCGGAGAGATCCATCTCAGAATCTGACTCGGCCGGCCAGTGGTAACCGAGCAGGCGAGCGACGGCTACGTGAAACGGCTCGGTGGCAGGCTTCGGATGACCGTGAAAAATCCATTGAGTGGGATCGTCGGAGTATGGTCTTGGCAGGCCGTTGGGGTAGCGTTCTGCTGCTATTTGCTGCCAATGTGGAAGGTCGAACGGGACGTTTAACAACGCTCCTCGAACTTTCAATGCCTGATCAATTTCTCTAACTTTGTCATGATAGTCAGGTGACGAACAAAAACACCAAACGGCATCGAAATCACTTTCAGACTTAGGGGTAATAACTACAACATTATCATCATAAAGCTGTCCTGAGTAGCGTGTTACAGGCAACCGCCCCATCGCACTTACTGCGACACCACTCTTGTTCCACGCAGCTGTACCGCGAATCACCGAGCTCGCATGATTAGAGAGTTCACCATTACCTCCTTGCCAATAGACAACGCCTTCATAACCAAAAAACTCTTGGGTATCTCGGACCGTTGACTGAAAAAACTGCCAGTCTTTTCGCTGCAACAACTCCTGCTCCCAAAATGATCGACCAAAACGTGGATAATCTCCTGTTTGCAAACCATTACTGAAGCTCGCCACATTGGAAAGTAACAACGTCTGCTCAAGTTTTTGAATCCCTATAACTGACCCAGGATTATCTAGCTGCAGATCCTGCCTAACAGACGTTAACTCTGTCAGCCGTAAACTATCAGCCTTTTCTTGCGTCGACTTTAAAAAACTGACATCTATACCTCGTAACTGTACATCTGCAGGAGGCTTTTCATTAAGAAGGGTCAACAATTGAACATTAAAGTCCCACATAGGCGTCTGGAATGCTTTAGATCCAAGAAGGGCTACAAGCCCCCAAGTCACTTTATTCAGCAAATGCCTACGTTGATGCCTGTAAGTAGGTAGGAATAGCCAATTCTGCGGCATGACAACTTGCACGACACCCTCGCAAGTAGCCAACTCCAGGCAGCGCTCCAGAAAGACGTTAGCCAGATCGCTCTTGGCCAGATCGTAATGGAGCTCACAAAAATCCTTTAGTTGGTCGGACTGCTTTCCGCGAGTCAGATAGGGTACGTTGGTGATTACCAGCTGATAGCGCAGACCCAACATTTCAGCTGCTCGCGCCAAGCCCTGTGCTGTAATGGCTGCTTCGTATAGATCATCTTCCCCTACCTCCCGCACCGTCATGGCCTTAGCCAACAGCGGCTGCATCTGCGCCCAGTCGGCAGTCAGCAGATCACCCTTGAGGCTGCGGGCCGGATCAATCAGCGAGCCGAAAACAGGCGCCTCACTGAAGGTGTCGTGAAGGCGGGCCATGCCGGTCTTGAGTTCGGGATTATCACCAGCCAGAGCCAGCCATTGTTCTCGCGGAGTCTGGATGCGCTGGCCGACGCAAGCGATATTCAGCTCCGGCAGACTGCGATAGCCACTGGACTGAGGATAGCGCCAAGCTTCCAAAGCTACCGCGAAGGCAGCCAATTCGACGCAGCGCTGATCCAACTCCAGACCATGTAGGTTCTGTTTGAGCACAGCATCGATGGCTTGATTGGCACTGAGGTCTTCAGCTGCCATTCGCATGGGGACCAGCATGAGGAAGGTTGCTACTAAGAAATGCCCTGAGCCGCAGCATGGATCAAGCATCTTGAAGTCAGCAAGGCTATCAGGCCAACCATCGAAGGTTCCGGCGGCGGGGAGCTCATCGCAGGCATTGTTGGTCAGCAAGCTCTTCCCTTCAGAGGCAGGAACGGTGCGTAGATAAAGGAGCGGAAGCAGGTGACGGTGCTGTGGGTAACGAATGCTCCACCAGGCACCAAGGCTGTTATCCAGCAGGAACTGCACCATGTATGGCTCGGTGAACAACTGGGTAACCGGCGCGAGCTCTTCGGCACCGATCTTTACCCCAGAGGCATTGACCTCATCTTTCTTCTTCGCTTGCCAGTACTGATAGACCCAGCCCAAGCTATCGCTGGCCTGGAAAGTTTCGCTAGCAAGGCCAGAAATTAGTTTTTCCAAGTCACGCACATGATTAAAGGCCAGAGATACGGATAGTGCTGGGGAACCTTCGCGGAAAACCTGAGGCAACATCCGGGATGCCAACCTACCGGCCAGTTCCCAGCCATTAGCGCAACCTTCGTCGGGAGCTAGTTCCTGGCATTCGTCGAGGGTCAGAGCAGTGTGCTGGTCATACATCAGCAGATGGCTCTGCTCAAGAAAGCGAGCGAACAGCATTCGGTGCCAGTGTTCATAAGCGATTTCAACGCACAGGCGCCCGATCTGCTGCTGACCGTTAGTGTTGCGCTCGTCCCCTAGCTGGCGACCATGGGCTCGCAGGCGGTTGCGCAGAGCACGCTGTTGATCATCGAGGTAGTCGGCTGCTTTGGCCTCGCCGACACTCAGGCGAGTCAAAGCCTCGATCGCGGCCTGCTCGGCGATTTCCCGTGCCTTGATCACGGTGATTTCCAGTTGTTTACGGAGCTTCTTTTCGAGGGCGTGGCGCATGTGAAGGTACTTCCTTGCCGCAGCAGGGTGCGGGGTATCAGCTGGGTTAGCCGATCAGCTACTAACCCAACCTACGGGGTCTATTCGGTGGATAAGCCGCTATGCGGTGTTACCGTCTTGGAGCCAGTTGATATTACTTGGCGAGTTACACCATCACTGGGCCTTCAGCCAGCTTGGCCAGTAGCTCGGTTTCAACTTCAACCAGCCACTGGCGAATCTGAGCTTCGCTGTCGAAGGTACGCTTGGGTAAGGACACATGCTGCACCTTGGGTTGCAGCAGCTTGACGGCCTCCTGGCGGGCACTTTCAAATTTCGCAGCCAGCCCATCCTTACGATCGCTCCACTGTTCCAGGCTGGCGCTTTCAAGACTGTCGACCACTTCCTCACGGCTACCGAGTATTAGTTCAGAGGGCTCAACCAAATTGCGACGGATCAGCAAATCTTGTTGCTGGCTAACGGGCAACTGTTGCCAGTGACTGTCAGCAACGAGTTCGGCATGACGCTTTCGATACTCGGCCAGGTAGGCACGAAAATGGTGGCTAATGGCGTCGCGCAACTGGTTAACGGTGTTGGTAATCAAGTTGTCGAGCGGACTGGGGTCAGCCAGCAAACTGCGGTTACTCTTAATGGCTTCGACTTCGGTTTGCAGCTTGTCGTGGAAAGCAAGCCCCTTGCTCAGACGCACCAAGGTTTGTAGCAGATCCCAGTCACTGCGACGGGCACGCAATTGCTCGCCCTGGGCACGCCAGGCATCAAGCAAGGGTTTGATCTGGTCTTTGTGGTCGATCACCAGCTTGAGCTGGGTGTTGCCACTTTCTTTCGCGATGTCATCTATCAGCTTCGCGTCCGGACGGGTAGGAGCCGGGGCTTCTCCGCCAGCGGCGTTATGCAGCTCGCGCGCCAGATTGATAAGTAACGGCAGACGGCCCTGTTCTTCACCTGGAGGACAGTCGATCCCCAGAGAGCTTATCAGGCCGCGAATTTTGATTAGATCCACAGGGCGGATAGTGACCGTTTCTGGGCGAAAGGTACTCTGGGTTAGTTTCTGCCGCTCCAGGGTCTGGGCGGTTTGCTGTTTACCACTGGCATCAGTGGCGCGCAATACACCCGCGGCAACCAAAGCGAAGAGCGCACCGTCGATGGTGTCCTGCTGCCAACCACAAGGGGCAGCGAGGAAATTGTCTCGGATTTCGTTGCCTTTCTTGGAGTTTCCGATGTAACGCAGGATTGCGGCGCAAACTGGATGCTTTTCGGTGTCACCACTGAAGCCAACAACTTCCATGGCGTTCTGTCCGCCATCCTTGCGTGCCCGCTCGTAGACCTTGCTCCAGTGTGGACTGTCGGCGAGATCAAACTCGCGATACAGTCGCACGACAGAGGCCTGAGCGGCGTTCTGAATACGCTCTGCAATGGCATTGCCGTCTACTTCCGCACCGCCAGCCTGCAACACCTGCACACCCGAGAGGATTTCCCTCAGCAGTTGCTCGACCTGTTTTTGCGCATCGCGCTGACGGGTCTCCATTGCCCTACGCGCGTCGGTCCCTGCTTCAGTATTGGGGATACCTCGCAGACTTAGGGTCGCATCGGCAGCCTGCTGATGAATAATGGCGTTGTTCAGCTCAGAACGGTTGCGAGCGGGGATGTAAAGGTAAATGGTCGGCAGATCCGGATTGGCCTTACGTGCTTCAGCAAGAAACGAAGCTTCGTTGAGGCTCCAGCCATCTTGCACCCAGAGGTAAATCTTCTGGCTAGCATCGTTGGGTACTTCAGCATCAAAACAGGCAATGACCTGGCGGGTTTCTTTACTCACGCCCTGAGTAACGCGCACCTTGGCCAACTCGGATTTTATCTGTTTATGCAGCAGGTCGATGCGATAGTTCTCAACGCGCTGCATATTGCCGCGCAGATCTGCTTCCTGCTGACGGAAGGTGTCGTACCACTGGGCGCTTTCCTGAGTCTGCAAGCGATACTCAACACCAGCACTGGTATTCATCGCCATTAACTGACCAGCTTTGTCCATGACTTCCAGTTGGCCAGGAATGCGCGCACGGAGTTCGTCCTTACCTTGGTTGAGATCGTCCACCAGTAGGTCGGCGAGCATGTCAGGCGTCGCACGCACGCCACTGTCGGCCACTGAATCAGTTGGCAACTTGCCAATCAGCAGAATAAGCGAGAGTAGTCGCGACTGCAGTTGCTGATCGGCCGAACCGGCAGAGAGCTCGGCAATCCGCTCGTAGTCTTCCTTGGAGATGACCCCGGTTTGCAACAAATTGGGTGCAATCTGCTGATAAATGAAGTCACCAGGCACGATATTTCCCAGTGCCTTGTCGGCGGTGGCTTTAGCCGCCTCATGGATGACCTTGAGTTGATTGCGCAACTGAGAAACGGTGCCTGTGGTGTCAACGATCCGCAGCACTTTCTCCCAAAAACGCCGGCGAACTGGCAACAGTGGGTAGTCGGCGAGCATGACTTTTTCGTCATCCTGATGGTACTCGACCTTGGTACCTCGCAGATGCCGAGAGATTTCGCCTAGGTGTTTGGTAAGTAAACTCTGCAGCTCCGCACGAGCGGACTCTTTCTTTTGCAGAATGACCTTGCGGATCACTGACTCTACGTCGGTATCACTGAGCATAATGGGAATCTGGAAGCGGCCCATTAAACGTTGCAGGTTTGCCATACCGGACAGAGCGTTCTGGCCAGTAGAAACAAATAGCAGTCGGTTGCCGAAAGCAGAATGTTTACAGCAGGTCTCCACTACCTCCTGCACCATATGCGCACGATCGACATCGCTGCCAACGTATTGCTGTACTTCGTCGAGCACAACCAAAGTCAGCGGGAACTCACCGTTCTGCTCCAACGAATCGGCAACAGCCTGAACCATCTGGTCATTGGTGACGTCTGTGACCGTGGGGAACTGGCCTTTGAGCAACTGGTGTACGCCCTGAGCATCGCTTGCCATACCGGGATAGGCCTTGAGCAGAGCGTTGGCGATCAAAGGCGAAACGTAGAGTTTGCTCAGCTCGCGCTCCCAGGGCTTGCCGGCTTCTTCCACTGCCTGTTTGACTATGCCGTAGTAGCCCTGTTCCTGGAGCCAGAGCACGAAGCGCGCTTGGTGATATTGCTCAGGCAAGCCGGCTGACTTAAAGATAATGCCGAGTAAGGCTAATCGAACATTGTTGTTGGCACCTGCACCGAGAGTGCCAGAGGCGGCATGCAATCCACCGTAGCGACGTGACTGGACACTGAGCTCTTTAAAGTAATCAGAGACATTCTGCGGCAGATTAGCGATATGCCTCGCGGTGACGCCATCGGGGAAGTTCTGATCGATCCAAAGTGTGCGCAGCATTTTCGCCATATGCGACTTACCGGAACCAAAAAACCCGCTGATCCATACGCCCGGCTGTTCGTGGTTACTACCAAGGTTGCGCAGGTAGGTAGAGAGGATCTTGTCCATGCCAGCCTGGTATTCACCTTCGCAAACGAAAGTTTTCAACTCGTAGCGCAGGGTGTTGAGCGCCTGCTCGGACAGATCGTCCTTAACCTCAGCGACACCATTGTTGGCCAGATCGTTTTCCAGCGGGTCGTTCAAGTAAATATCGCGGTTCAACATGGTTAATCCCTTAAAGCAAAACAGCTATTCAGTTGTCGGCGGTCAGCGGTGTGGCGTGGTAGCCCCAGCCGTCGCGGGCATCCAGCAGGCGGTATGTGTTATCGATGTACTCGCCCGGAAAGAGCACCAGCAAGCGACCTGGAACATGTACGGAGAGCTCTTTGACAAATCCGGCGACCGAGCCAAAACCAAACAAGGTGCCACAGCCGATAAGGGCTACCAGGGTGTTGGCATCAGCCTGCTCGACGATCTGCTGCTGAAGGCATTCGAGCTGGTCATAGATGAAGTCCGGGTAGTTGCCGATGAGGTCATTGGGGTCGGCAAAGTAAGAGTCCCGGTACTCTTCGGCAGCCATCCAATTGGCAAAGGCATTGGTGATATCAAGCGGCAGCCAGAGGTGCCGAGCCCCTTCAGTAGCGACCTTGAATTCTTCGATACGCGCACGCAGTTTTAGCTCGTCCTCTTTGTGGTAGACGGCAAACAACACCCGTTGCTCATGGGACAAACCGGCCTGCCAGGGCAATCCGATATGATGGGCAAAGTTCTTGACCAGTTTGTTCAGGCGACTACTCATGGAGCCAGGCCTTTTCGGTTGAAGTGAGGAAATCGGGAAAGTCCACTTCGATGACCTCACTAGAGTGTTTGAGAGTGATCAGTCCACGCTGGGAGGCAAGGCGTGACAACTCCAGCAGTCGTTCAAAACGGCAATCGAGCAATTTGCACCACTCATTACTGAACAGCCGTTGTCCGCTTAGGCCATTGAGGTAGGCTTGGAACAGAGCGAAGGCGACATTGATTTCTGTGACTATCGGCTCGGCTCGGCTCTTCTTGATTCGCCCTTGCAGAAAACCCGCCTGGGTCCAGCTGCCATTGATGTTCTGGGCAAAGGATTTGAGCGACGAAGGACTGAAGCGATTGGGATCCTGGGCCATCAGTACTGCTTCGGTTTGTTCACGCTGCAACGGCTCACCCGGTTGCAACTCCAGTATCAGTGGCACGGACAGACGAAACAGAGGGTCACGAGCCGCCGCTAATTGTAGGGCCAGCAAGGGTTGGCCCTCAGGACGTAGCTCCCAGAGACGCCGAAAAATCCGGAACATTGGGATGTCTTCGGCCAAGCCATAGAGATCAACTAAGTGACCGGCGGTGAGTTTTCGGGCGCTGCTGGTGGGCTTGTCCAGGCAGTTAAGATCAACGATATGTTCGCGATACTGCTGCCGACTTGTATTGATATCGGTACGAGAAAAAAGCGCTCGCAACTCAGGCAGCATCATGGTGCGCGAGTCGTGCGCCCCACTTTTGCCGAATTTAAAGCCGAAATTGGTCAGAGACTGCTGGGTAGTCATGGCATCACTTGTTGCTACACGCCACTGATCTTCCTGTTTTTCGAACACAAAGAAGAAGGGGCTAATTGGGGAAAATGCCATTATCACTTACTGTCCTTAGCAGGTCTTGCACACTTTCTTTCTTAGGAGACGTGATGTCAAATCGACATAAGCCGCATGTGGCAATGATCATCCCGGATAACGCCTCCACATTTCATCGTATTTCGCGCTGACACCGCCGGAGTTGCGACGTGGCACTTCATCGATATCCTCGGAAATCTGGGTGATCACCGCTCTCAGTTCCACCCCTTCAAACCACCGCGCCGGGATAGCGGCGGAACCGTATTGGATCCCCAAAAAATGACCTGCAATCATTCCGGTGCTGTCGCTGTCACCGCTATGGTTCACGGCGCTGATGATGCCTTGCTCGAATGAAGTGGCGGTAAGGGCGCACCAGATACCAATGGCGAGTGCTTCTTCAGCGACCCAACCGCCACCGAGCTCATCGATGCGTTGTGGCGTGGGGAGATAGCCTTCGTAGTAATAGAACAACACGCGTTCAAGGATGGTGCGGGTTTCTTCCAGGCCTGTTTTGTGGCCGTGGGTGGCAAGGCTTTCTGTGAGGGCGCGTTCGAGGCTGTCCTGCCGGTCAGCCATGCGCTGTAGAATGTCGGCGAACAGGCCTGCCGCAAGGTAGCCCGTTGGGTGACCGTGGGTTAGGCGACCGGATTCTGCGGCGTAATCGAACGCGTTGCCGAAGAAGGCGCAGGGTGCGACGCGCATGACCGCTCCACAGCCCTTACTGTTATTTTCAGCGAGAACACCTAGGCACTTGCTCGCTTTTAATGCGCTGAGACAAGTGTTGCCCGGCGCTCTTCTCGACCACAACAAGCGCTCTTTGATAAGCCAACCATCCTGGCTGACTGACGTTGCCGGCCGGTAGCCTTGGGTGAGCAGCCAGCGCAGTAGCGAGTGATGGATGCTGCTGGGCACATGACAGATGCCACGTGAGCTGCCGCGAACGTAAGCGCGCAGAAGGCCTTCGGCAGTGAAGAGCATCATTTGCGTGTCGTCGGTGATCGCACCGGTGATGCCGTAGACAGGAACAAAATCGACGATCCCGGACGGACCGAATTCCGCTTCGATGGCCGACCATTCGAGAAACTCGACGGGTGCGCCCAGAGCATCACCGACAGCGCCGCCCAGCAAACAGCCTTTGATTCGTTCGAGCCTATTCATGTCTGCTTCCTTACGGTGCGGGAATCAATGCTTGCAGCAGCACCATCTTTCTTTTCAGCTGCTCGACATGTGCTTTTTCTGCTCTGAGAGCAGAGCGCAGTTCCTTGTTTTCCATTTCCCAGGTTCGGGCCCAGCGAGTTGCAGTCCGACAGACAAGCATCATCTGCCAGATGCCACGCAGCCGCAGGTACTGGAACAACAAGATCAAAAGGATCAGCCCGAGCAACGCCAGCGCACCTGCCGAAACCATATCCAACGTGTTCATATCCATTTCCTTAGTGAGTTCGAACGACTTCGAAGACAGATAAAATATATGTAGTGATAAGCGACAGGTCTAGAATGTAGACTTATACAGGTAAACAAAACGAGCAGATGGAGTGGTCATGAAACGCACACAAGACATCAAACAAGTCCGATGGGATCTGGCACTTCGCTATCGTTTAATCGAAACCGTTGCATGGTGGGAGGGCCGCCTGACCACAGGGCACTTGATCCAGAGCTTCGGGATCAGTCGTCAGCAGGCGTCGAAGGACATCAACACCTACATAACGGACCATGCGCCTAAAAATCTTACATATGACAAGCATCTCAAGGGCTATGTACCAAGCAAGCAGTTCAAGCTGCGGTTCATTGACGACAGTGCCAACGCCTATCTGCACCTGCTGAACCAGACCCATTCTCGCGCACCGCATGTGGAAGGCCTGGCACTGGCCTACGCACACACCATGGTCCTGGAAGTGCCGGACCGGACGATTCGACCCGAAGTGTTGCGCCCGCTGCTCAAGGCTTGCCGCGATAGCGAGGTGATTGAAATCGAGTACGTTTCGCTCGCCAACCCGAACCCGGAAATTCGCCTGATCGCGCCGCACACGCTGATTTACACCGGCATGCGCTGGCATGTGCGGGCGTACTGCGAGAAGAATCGTGAGTACCGGGATTTTGTATTAAGTCGTTTGCGCGGCCAACCGGAGTTCGAGCGCAAGACCGAGAACCTCATAGGAGACGATGAAGACTGGAACACCGAAGTGGCCGTGATCATCGAGCCCGACTCACGCCTCAAGCCGGAACAGAAGGCGATCATCGAAGCCGACTTCGGGATGATGGATGGTGTGCTGGTCATTCCAACACGCAGGGCGTTGGTCAAGTACGTGTTACAACGCTTTCAGATCGATCCGAAGAAACTCGACCCCAAACCCGCCGCACAGCAGATCGTGGTGAAGAACCTGGATGAGTTGAAGCCTTGGTTGTATGAGTGATCTAACAGCTACTGACTCAATGCGTGACACAGCGCGTCACGCATTGAGTCAGTTCCGGAAACGGGTTGCGAGAGGGCGACACTGAGCCCCCTTTGCCCCTTGCGTAAGATTTCACACTCCGCCTCCATTGACTTGTACTGCCGATACACCTCATACCCTTTCTTTGCGATAACAACGATTCCGACAGCAGCCAGAATATCTTTCAGCACGTGACGCCCTCCATTGTTCGATGGCTGGTGCATGCTCATGGGGGAACGACAGATTGCGTCGCACTGAACTACAACTGCAGATGACTCACTTACAGGTAACCTCATTTGCAGTGCAAACCGGTGGAGTCCTCAGCCGATGGCATTCCAAACAGTATTCCACTACAAAAGTCAGTAATATATTTTTATTTTAAATCAATAACATACAGAACCTGTTCAAATTACCCCGGCCCACCATTTCATCATCTAAAGGCGTCCACGGACGTCTTTTTTTGTGCCTGGAATTCAGTAAATACGGGGTTTCAGGGCTATTGGCTTCCACAGAAGCTTTTTGAGTTCCAGGCGTTTTGGTATCCCGAGCCCACTGGTGCTATTTTTGGGATACCAAAACGGTGTCAAAGGTAGCTCTCATGCCTACTAATGCAGCCCGCCTATCAGACCGCCAACTCAAGGCAGTCAAGGCAACAGGAAAAGACTTCGTTCTCACTGACGGCGACGGCCTTCAACTCAGGGTCAGAGCTAGTAGCACATCGAAAGACGCCCACGAACGCCTTTTTTGTGCCTGAAACCCAGTAAATACAAAACCTTAAGCCCCATCAAGCTCCATAGCACCTCACACAGATCCATTCTGAAAAATGTACTCCAAGCCTGTGACTTGTGAATTTTGTAATCCACGAACAGCGTTGAAGTACCCATCGATACGACGAGACAACAGTGCACCGGCCTGTGCGGGTAATGGCTTACCACACGCCGCTCGTCTTACTCACGCCTTGCGGCGCCAACATCAAGCGTGCGGGTGCGTCTCTCGCCGTCCAATTGTTCAGGACCAGAAATCCCCAGGTCACGTTGATAAAGGCGTCCTTGCGTTTGCAGCGAGTCAGCATTTGAGCTGGCGCATCGCCAACAACGGTAGCAAAATGCCACAATCTCGCTAATATCGCTTCGAAGAGATCTCCATGAACGACTTGACAAGTCCCAATTAAAGCTTGTCTGCCCCATGCCGATATCGTGCAGTAGATCTGATCTCAGGCACTCACGCCTACACGCACAAGGAAGTTGCGAATGTCTGTGGCCCTCCTGACTTATCCCCGTCTCATCGCTCTTCTTGTATCCCTCGGCCTTGCCGCTGAACGACTGTCCGCAACCCGGCTGACGTCGCGGTGAGTGCCTCCACGCCGCTGCTTATACGATCCAGATGTCATGTGCGACACAATTTGTCGTGTGCATGTTCGACATTGACTCGTCTTGTTTTACATCTAACCAGCGAGAGATATCCCCATGCATGAGTCCTTCTGTCCGTCGCAGAAACGCTCGAAGAAACCCACTCTGTTTTTGGCCATCGACATGTGGGGGATTGAGGGTGAGTACGCCGACGGAAACTGGCATGTCCTGCTTCACAGGTTCGCTCTGGACTGGAGCAAGAAACATCCGGACCAGGCACCAGCAACGCTATGGTCAAGTGTTCAACCCTGCAGCCTTTTCGCCAATGGATCGTCTTGCTATGTCTCCGGCAGTTCTAGGTTGCCCGATGCGTTTTTTCAGCAACTAGAGAGCTTTCTACGCTCAGAGTTCGGTAACTGCGCCCGTATTGGTGGAGAAATCCAGGTCAATCCGGATGAGTGGCGGGTGTACCTGCACTTTGAGAACGGCGCAGTCTGGGAGAAATACAACGGCTATGAATGGAGGGAGCTCAAGTTGTGAAACGACTGGAGCCCCTCCCCCACAACGATGCCCATAAACGTTTTTGATATACGTAAGGATTCGTACTGATCATGTTGAAAACCCAAAGCACTTATCTCAACTATCTGAAATCCATTCTGCCGCTCATTGTAGAAACCTCGATCCAGCCCGATGAGGTGACTCGGCTGCAGAACGATATCGAACATACCGAATTGCTCGTCCCCGTCATTGGTGCGTTCAGCGCCGGCAAGAGCAGCTTGCTGAATGCTTTCCTTGGCGAAAACGTCCTAGGTATTGGCCTGACTCCCGAAACCGAGTTAGCCACTGAGTTGCGATACAGCAATGACCCGCATCTCCTGGCCATTCGCCTGGATGGCAGTAGTGAACGCCTGGACGTCAGCGCTCTTGCCGGTATCAAGACACGCGCCAACGAGTTCACTCACCTTCAGTTGTATCTGGATAACCCGCGACTCAAAGCCTCGCCCTCACTGGTGCTGGTTGACATGCCCGGGTTCGGCTCCTCATTGGCCAACCACAACAAAGCGATCGCGTACTACCTGCCCCGTGGCGTGCACTTCATCGTGGTGACCAGCGTGGAAGACGGCAACATCACTCAGTCGATGTTGCGTCAACTGGATGACCTGCAGACTTACGGGCGTGATTTCACGTTCCTGCTGAACAAGGTCAACCTGCGCTCGGACGAGCAAGTGCAAGAAGTCGCGGAGTTGGTCGACGAGCAGATCCGGATCAACTTTGTCGACACGCGCCCCCTGGTCAAGGTGGGGCTCGACGGTGAAGTCCAGCTGGGCGAAGTGCTTGCACGCCTTCAACCCGAACAAATCGTTCGCCAGGTGTTTGAAGATCGATTGAAAGATCTGACCCATTCACTGCTTAGCCAGATCAACCTTGCGCTGACCTCACTGAAAAAAAACCAGGCCGAAAATCAACATGCCTTGAGCGAGCTGGCCAATGGTATTCGGCAGATCGAGCGTAAACGCGACGGCATTCTTGAAGACCTGCGCGACAAGCAGCTGGACCGTGCCGTAGACAGCTGCCTCAATGCGGTCGGCCGTGAACTTGATAACGCTCAGTCGGAATTGGTCAGTGCCGGCCTGGCGGGTAATCAGGACGCTTTCTCGCGGATCGTATCTGAAGTGGTCCGAAGCTCGATGACCCGTACCATCAAGGAGCAGATGGACATTCTCAGCCGCTCCGTCGTCACCGACTTTGCGCAAGCCGTGGGTGACCTGGGCAAAAGCATGGGCCAGTTCAGCAATGATCCTAACTGGCTGGGTCAGATCACCGACAGGATCAACCGAACCCTGCACAAAACCGGAGAGACCCTGGGCCACTGGAGCAAATCGCTGGCCGAGCGCAATACACACGAACTGGAAAGACTGAAAAAAGAAAGCGGCTGGAAGGAAGGAAACCCGCTACCAAAAGTGAGCTATCAAGGCCTGGCCACCGTGCTGGCAGTCACTACGTCGGTAGTCAATCCGCTGCTCGAGCTGGCCATCATCTTCCTTCCGCAAATTCTGGCCTTCTTCAATGAGGGACGTCAGCGCGAGCAACTCCGGCAAAAAGTGATCAATGAAATCATTCCTTCGGTTAAACGGGAATTGCGTGATCGTCTGCCCGTTTTGCTCGCCGAACAGATGGAAGTGCTGGTAACCCAAGTCAGCGTGGAGTTCGAGCGCGAAATCGGTGAAAAGCAGAAGCTCATTGATGAACTGGTCGCCAGCCGCAATCACGATGCCGAGGCGGCTGAGCATCAGATCGCGCTGCTAACCCGCGCCAGAGAACAACTGCAACAACTCGCCAAACAAGCCCTCTACGAGTCGCAGCAATGAACGCACAGCACGTCCTGGATCTGAACCAACGCCTCCATCAATGGATGGAAAAGTACAGCCCGGAGCTGGAAAAAGACATCGCTCAATGGCTACGCAAGCATGCCATCGACCGGACCGAGGACCTGAAAAAGGCCTTCAGCAAACTGGCCGAAGAGAATCGTTTGCTGCAGATCGGCGTCGTGGGTCGAGTCAAGGCCGGCAAGTCTTCATTGCTCAACGCCCTGATCTTCGACGGTCATGCGATTCTGCCCAGGGCTGCCACCCCGATGACAGCCGCGCTGACCACCCTGACCCATGGCGACACCTTTGGTGCCGAGGTTCAGTTCTACAGCGCGGCTGACCGGGAAAATATCGAGCAAAACGCCCTGCGTTACGAGCAACGACTTCGCGAAGAAAAGTCTCGCGCCTACGAAACGCTAAGCCAGCGTCGTCAGCGCAGTGGCGGACACGTAGAAGACGAACAGTTCCATGCCGACGTCGAGAAAACTGCCCGGCGAGCCCTGCAAGGCGAACATGCGCTGGCGGCCGCCCATGACCAGTGGCAGAGCATTCGCAGCTCCAGTGTCGATTTCAAATCCCTCGACAGTCTGGGCCGCCTGCAGGCAACTGATGCTCAGGCATTGGCCGACAAGTTGCTGGAGTATGTTGGCGTCGGAGGCAACTACATGCCGTTGACCAAAAGCGTAGATATCTTCCTGCCGCTGGACTCCTTGCGTAACGTGCGCATCATCGACACCCCGGGATTAAACGACCCTGTGCAGTCTCGCGAGGAGCGCACGACCGCCCTGCTCAAGAACTGCGATGTGGTCTTTATCGTCAGCCCTGCCGGCCAGTTTCTCAGTGAGCAGGACATCGAGATGATGAGCCGGATCACCCAGAAAGAGGGCGTCCAGGAACTGGTGTTGATCGCCAGCCAGGTCGACAATCAACTGTATGGCAGCGACACCCGCCAGCCTACGCTTCAGGGATCGCTGGACAAGATCACTCAGACGCTCAGCGCGCACATGGTCGATACCCTGCAACGCTTGAAGGTCCAGCATCCGGAGATCGGTGCGACTTTCGACAACCTGATCGATAACGGTGCTGGCAAGGTCCTGCACACCTCGGGCATGTGTCACAGCCTTTCGGTACGTTTTGACCAACAAGGCGAATGGGACAGCGGCGAGCAAAAGGCGTGGGAAAACCTTCAAGCAAATTACCCTGACTTCTTTACGCCAGAGCATACCGAACGTTGCCGAGGCAATCTCGACCTGCTGGCCAACACCGAAGCGCTGCGGGCGGTGCTAGACAGCGTCCGCGCGCAGAAAGATCGCATTATCGAAGATCGACGCGCGGAACTCATTCGTGCCAAATCCTCGGCAATGGAAGCGTTCCGGGCCGACTTGCTGAACTTTACCCAGGCCAAGTATCAGGAAGTCCGCAATGCCGATATCGAGGACCTGAAGGCTCAGCGGCGCAAGCTGTCCAGCTTGATGACAGTGGGTTCCTATGAGCTCGATGGGGTCTTGAACAAATGCGTCGAAGAGTTCCGCGAACAATTGGAAGCGGTTCTGTTCAAAAAACTGGAAAAAGCCTATGGCCTCACGCAGACGGCGGTAGATGCGTCGGTGGAAGAAAAAGAAGATAAGAGGGAGGTGGTGCGCGACAGTCTCGCCGCCAAAACAGCGAATTGGTTGTGGGGGGGCGGTCTTGAAACTCGTTATTACACGGTATTCAAACTGTTCTGGGGCAAGGTCTATACAGCACTCGAGGATTTCGTCGAAGGCCTGGCAGATACGCTCAGAGCCTCGAGTAAATCACTGACTGACGAGTTCCGCGAAAAGCTCGTCAGGGAGTCGACCAAAGCAGCCAGGCAGCATCTTGGCGAAGACATGGACCCGGCACTGATCATCCATACCAGCCAAGGTCTGGTGTCAAATTTCACGATTCCGGCGTTTGAGCTAAACAGCCAAGAACTGCGCAAGCTCAAACGCAGCGGTACGTGTTTGCGAGATGACGAAGCGCGAGACTTTCTCGATGAGGCCAACCATCTCTTGGACAAACTCAAGAGACAGGCCAAACAGCAAATACGTTTTTTCAAGAAAGACGTCACTGAAAACCTGCCTCCTTCCTATGGCAAAGCCTTCTTCCAGGACATGCAAGACCGTATCGAACAGCTGGAAGAACAGGTCGGCAATGCGTTGCTTACCCTGGACCGCCTGCAACGCATGGCCAAGGAACTGGAGGCGGCATGAAGACTGAATTGTTTCCTTCGGAGCTGACCACCCAACTGGATAAATTAGGCCAATTGTTCATTCGGCGTCGCAAGCGGCTGCGTGACAGCGTGGTCGAAACGCTCCTGGCTGCGGATAATCAGCACGATGTGTTGACCCGAGAATACCAGGGTACCGTGGCGCGTCTTGAGGCCCTGACTGCCGACCATGGACAACTGATCGAGCGCCAGGCCAACACCGCCGCCGAGCTGAACGACACCCGGCAAGCCTTGCATGAGGTGCAGCAGTCGCTGGAGCAGGCCAATACTGAGCATAAACAGACTCAGCAGACGGCGCGGCTGCGCTTCGACAGCTTGTCGACGCGGCATGCGGAACTGGTGCAGGAACGTAACAGCATCGAAGACGCTCGCCAGATCCTCGAACACAACCTCGAGCAAACACGCCTTGAACTGAAAGCCCGTACCGAAGCACTCAAAGCGTCGGATCAGCGGAACGAGGCACTGACCCAAGAGCACCGAAACACCCTGGAGCATCTTGGCACCCTGACAGCGGAACATGGGCAACTGACCGAGCGCCAAGCCCGAACCACTGCCGAGCTGACCAGCACCCGGCAGGCACTCGAAGGCGAACAACAAGCGCTGGAACAGACTCGCCAGGAACTGCAAGCCAGCATCGGGGCGCACGAAACACTGCGACAGATCCATGAAGAGGAACAGCAACAGCACGCTCAGCTCGCGGAAGAATTTCAGGCATTGAATCAGCGGCACGGGGATACCTGGACGCGCTTTCAGCTCATTTCCCGGCTACTCGCCGCTCGTCCTCGAGAAAGTGCTGGACTGGCCCGTTTCAGAGAGTTGCTGGCGAACGATTACATGGTGTTCGCAGACGGTGAGTCGTCCCTGGCCGCCGAAGCCAAAGCCCTCACGATGTTGCAGTCGATCCAGCAGGAACTGGCCTTGCTCGTAGGCTTCCCAGACGTTCATGAGCGCACCATCGTCGGCATTGTCGGTGGTTTCAGCAGTGGCAAGTCCGAGTTCATCAACAGTTTCATCCGTGACCCCGAGGTGCGCCTGGCGGTCGGTATGCAGCCAGTCACCGCTATCCCCAGCTACGTGCTGGCGACAGATGAGCGGATGATTCGCGGATACTCCGCGAACGGTGGTCATATCAAACTGGACGTGGATTTCTACAAAAGCATCTCCCATGCCTTCATCAACTCGTTCAGTTTCGACTTGAAGAGCCTGATGCCGTTCATGTGCGTGGGTGTTCAGATGAACCCAGAGTACTTCAGCAACATTTGCTTCATCGACACGCCCGGCTATAACCCGCCGGCGACGGCGGCCGAACACAGCCAGGGAGACAAACGCACCGCCATCCAGTTTGCCCAGCAGTCCGACGCGATCGTCTGGCTGATCGGCCTCGACTCCAACGGCACAGTACCTGACTCAGACCTGGAGTTTATCCATCAGATCGGCGTCGATCAGCGGTCGGTCTATATCGTTCTGACCAAGGCTGACCTCAAATCCGAAGACGACATCGAATACGTCATGGATGAGGTCCAGGACATTCTACAATCGGAGGGAATTGCTGTCGCCGGGATCAGCGCGTATAGCTCCACCCTGCGCACCGAAGTGGCTTATCGGGACGTGCCACTGCTGGAATATTTCTCCCGGATCAACCTGCAAGGGGATGCACGTCAGCACCTGGATGGGCGCCTGCGCGAAGTGTTCTCGATGTATGACGAGGCCATTCAGGCCGATATCAGCGCGATGCGCGCGCAAAAAACAGCCATCAATGGACTGCGGCTCGACAGCCTGGAAATCGGGGGCAAGGATGTTTATGAGCGAATGCTCGGCCCCATCGACAAACTCGACAGCAAGCTGGATACGGCACCATTGGAGCGCTGGCTCAAGGAGTCACGGCGCCTGTTCGAGGCCTTCAACGATGCCGTCCGGCTGACCGCGCAAGTGCCTGAAACCGAGGTGTAGGAGCGGATGTGGCGCCAGCCCTTTCGCTGCGCGAACCGATCATAGAATCATCACTCACACTCACCATTCGTAGAGAGCACACCGTGCCGGATAAATGCATTTGAAAAGGATGACTCATCATCCAATTCCGACGCCTGCTATCCGGCCGTGCAGGCTTGGGGGCGCGCCCCTCAATCCCTGCCACTGGCGGCCTTGCGCCAAACATCATTCTCCCGCTCCATTCGCTTGTACTTCTGGTAAAGATCGACGCTCTTTTTGAGCACCACGACCAAACCCACGGTTGCCAGTACATTTTTCAGCATTGCCATTCCTCTGCGGTCCATGTTGTGGGCCCCAGACTGAGACACAGGCACGACAGATTGTGTCGGGCCTGAATGTTCACGACCTCCCTGTCACCACGACACATTCTGACCAGCCCTCATCCCATCCTGCCTTCTTCATAGCAACAGGATAGTCAGCATGGGAACCCGACTCACCCCCTTCGCCCACGACAGCCGCCGCGCTGCCGATACTTGCGCACTCTCGCTGAAGTGGAGTTTCCAACTGCTGCTGGATCTGGGAGGGCATCGAAACTTAATAAGTCGACACGGGCTCAACGATGATGATCTGGCTCGTGAGCTTGGTCTGGCCAAATGGGTAGACCATGTCGACGAGTACAATCCGGCCCTTGTCTTGTCTGCCTTGCGCCGAAGCGCGCGTTCGTTCCAGACAAGTCATCCGGATACGCCATACCCGGACCGCCTGGGGAGCAACCTCGAGGCATTGGGAGAACTATTGGGGCTGGCAGACGCAGAATTGCGAATACTGGGATTTTGCGTGCTGATGCATATCGACCCAGTGCTCAGCGATGCCACCGATCAGTTGGGCATGGTGGGATTGAACCGTGCCATGAAAGTCCTGGCGGTTTTGTTGGGCCTGCAACTGACCGACGTCGAGGCCTGTTTGGCGAACAACAGCCCATTGATCCAAGCAGGCTTGTTGGAGCTGGGAAGCAACTCCCGCGCGTCGACGGCACTGAACTCGATGTTGACGGTGAGCAATCAGGCACTTCCCGGGCTGCTGCGGTTCAGCAAAGGCACATCGCTGGATTTGTTTGCGTATGCCTTCCGCCCAAGCCCGCCAGGCAGCTTGAGCCTGGCGCACTACCGACACATCAAACAGCCACTGAACATCGCTGAACGCTACTTGGCCAAAGCGTTGGCTCAAGGCCGTCAAGGCGTGAATATTCTGCTTTATGGTCCGCCGGGCACCGGCAAGACCCAGCTCAGTCGATTGCTCGCCAAGCGCTTGAACAGCGCGCTTTATGAAGTGGCCTGCACGGACAGCGATGGTGACCCCGTGCAGGCCAAACAGCGCCTGTGCTCGTTACGTGCAGCCAACAGCGTGCTGCGCTCGCAACGGGCCCTGCTCGTACTGGACGAGATCGAAGACATTTTTCAAACGGCCAGCACCGACGCTCATAATCGTTCGCAAAAGGGCTGGATCAATCGCATGCTGGAGGAGAATGCGCTGCCCTGTTTCTGGTTGAGCAACAGCATTGAAGCGATCGACGCGGCACATTTACGTCGCTTCGACCTGGTGATCGAGATCCCCAACCCACCTCTGGCGCAGCGCAAGCAGATGCTGCGTGAGTGTGGCGAGGGTAAGTTGAGTGAAGCATTGATCGAGCATCTCAGTGCCCATGAACAAGTGACTCCGGCCGTGCTGGAGCGAGCCGTGCGAGTAGGCCGCAACGCAGGAAACCGTGCCGGCAAGACGCTGGATACGACGATCCGTTGCATCGTCGACGGTACACTCAAAGCACAAGGCCTGGAGAAACTGCACAATGACGGCGGCAGCGGCTTGCCGACTTTCTATTCTCCGCAATGGATCAACGCCGACCAGGCGCTTGATGGCCTGGTTGAAGGCCTGCGTATCCATCCCCAGGCACGCCTGTGCTTCTACGGTCCGCCCGGCACGGGTAAAACGGCGTTTGGCCAATGGTTGGCGCAAGAATTGGGCAAGCCACTGATAATCAAGCGTGTCTCCGACCTGGTTTCACCCTATGTCGGAATGACAGAGCAGAATCTGGCGGGCGCCTTCGAACGCGCGCAACAGGAAGACGCGGTGCTGCTGCTCGATGAGGTTGACAGTTTTTTGCAGGACCGGCGCAAGGCACGACAGAGCTGGGAAGTCACCGCGGTCAATGAAATGCTCACGCAAATGGAAAGCTATCAAGGGCTGTTCATTGCCTCGACCAACCTGATGCTCGATCTGGACGAAGCCTCCTTGCGGCGCTTTGATCTAAAGGTTCATTTCGGCTACCTGGCCCCCGCCCAGGCACAGGCATTGTTTGCCGCGCACTTGAAGGCGCTGGCACTGAAAGACCCGCAGCACACCGCAGCCAATCGCTTGCGAGGCGAGCGGCACCTGACCCCAGGTGACTTTGCGGCAGTCGCGCGCCGAGGACGTTTCAAGCCATTCGCCACTGCCGACGAGCTGGCCGGGGCGTTGCTGGCGGAGTGCCGACTCAAGTCCGCCGGCCAGCAGCGCCCAATCGGTTTCATACATTAACCGGACTAAAGGTTGCCCGGTTGTCGCCGATAGGCAGACAACCCGGCAAATTCGCTAGCCGCAGGCCCGCCTCACTATTACAAGGATGATTTCTCTTGCCATCAGCCAAGAACCATACCGCGTTGAGTCGTCAATGGGAGTTGCTGCAACAGTTGCCCAAGCGCGCCCCGGGTATCACGGTGAGTGAATTGCTGACCCGCCTGACGACCGCGGGCTACTCCATCAGTCGCCGCAGTATCGAGCGCGACCTGCGTGACCTGTCCCTGGTGTTTCCGTTGCAGTGCAACGATGGTGGAACGCCCTTCGGTTGGTATTGGAAGCCGGGCGTGAGCGTCGAGTTGCAGGGCATCACCCTGACTGAAGCCGTCAGTCTGGCGCTGGTCGAAGATGCGGTGCGCCCGCTCCTTCCAGCCAGCATGTTGAGCGTGCTGGAACCGCGCTTCGAGCATGCCCGGCAAAAACTCAAAGGCCTCGAAGATGGCAACCCCGCCGCCCGCTGGCCCGACAAAGTTGCGAGCGTTCGGCCGGATTTCAATCTTCGAGCGCCGGACATCCAGGCGGAAATCCTGGAGGCCCTGCAACATGCCCTGATCAGCGAGCAGCAAGTTCATTGTCAGTATTACTCGGCACACACCAACAAACTCAGTGAGCTGACGCTCAACCCCCTGGCGATTGTCCAGCGAGGGCTGATCACCTATCTGATCGCTACCGCCGCGCCGTATACCGATGTCCGTCAGTTCGCGGTTCATCGCTTTCGAGCGGTAACGGTGCTCGACACGCCATGCCAGGGTCTGGAGACATTTGAACTGCAAACGTACCTGGCCACCGACGCTTTGCAGTTTGGCAAACCGGAGAAGATCCAACTCAAGGCCTGGGTGAGCGAACACCAGGCCAGGTTGATTCGAGAAACGCCGTTGAGCACGGACATGGTGCTGGAAGAACGGCCAGAGGGTTTTCAGATGCAAGCTACCGTCAACAATACATGGCAATTGCACTGGTGGATTCTATCGTTGGGCGACTCGTTGGTCGTGCAGGAACCTGCGGCCCTGCGTCAGCAGGTAGGCGATACATTACGCCGCGCAGCGGCGGCTTACGCACCAGAAATCTAGCGCAACCGACGCGACTAGCCCATTTTTTGCTCGACGGCTCAACAAGGCAGGAACACATGCTCACACCCGCCACCCTGAACGACATCGCCTGCCATCTGCGTGATCTGGCCGGCTACGTCGAACGTACACCTATCGATAGCCTCCACGAGGTGTTCATTCCGTTCAGTGAAATCCGCAAAGGCTATCCTGCTCAAGCGTTGGAAACACTTAAGACCTGGTCCTCTTCCAAAGCGCGCTACATCTATCAGATGTCAGTCGACGACGCTGTCTGCGAAGACCTCTATCTGGCATTTGCAGAGGCCAAGGACACGCGCAAGAATGATCGAGCCTATTGCCGCCTGAATCCTGTATCACGCCTGCTGTATGTCGGAAGCTCCGCCAATCTGGATGCGCGGATCAAGCAGCACTTGGGCTTCGGCAATAAAGGCACCTACGCCTTGCAACTGTCCCACTGGCTGCCGGAACGCGAGGGAATGTTGCGCATTCAAGCCTGGCGATTCAGCAAAGAGGTCGACGTTGCCGTGGTCCAGGCGATAGAAGATGGCTTATGGGCCTCGAACCGGCCCATGTTCGGCAGACAGGGCGCTCGTTAAGCCGTGCGCTGACCGTTGAGGACGTCCGCTACGCGCTAGCCTGAGCAAGTAATCGCGGCAGTATTTCTGCCGCTTTACCGACGAGACTGAACTCCCTCTCGCCCTGGATCGATTCTCGCTGCAGGTTGACATGCACCACGAGAGCACCATGCTCCCTGGCGATCAAAGGAATTTTCGCTGCGGGCTGCACCAGTCCCGAAGTGCCCACCGAAAGCAGCAGATCGCAATCTTCGGCAGCGGCCAGCGCTTCACGCCATGCCTGCTCCGGTAGCGCCTCGCCGAACCAGACCACACCCGGCCGGACCTTGCCATTGCAATGCCGACAGCGAGGAGGCTCGACCCTGCGTCCATCTCCAGGTTCATTCAATGGATCGGTAGCCTGCTCATATGGCCGGGCACACGCAAAACAGCGCGGCGAGTGGAGGCTACCGTGCAAATGAATCACGTCATGACAACCCGCACGCTCGTGCAGATCGTCGACATTCTGGGTAACGACCGTCAGCCTGGTGACTCGCCGGGCGAGCTCGGCAATGGCCAAATGGGCGGGATTGGGTTTGGCGGCGAGAACCCTCGAGCGTCGCCATTCATACCATCCCCATACCAGCGCCGGGTCGTTACGAAAGGCATTCGCCGTGGCCAGCGCAGCAGGATCAAAACGCTCCCACAATCCGGTCATGGCGTCGCGGAACGTCGGGATGCCGCTCTCGGCGGAAACACCCGCGCCAGTGAAGACAACCACATGGGACGCATCGCGCAAACGCGGGCCCAGAAACTCGATCATGACCGCCTCCTAGTGTCGTAACCGGCCAAACCATTCAGCCAGCGCACGATCGATTCTATTGGCCGGTCGCAAGGTCAGCGCTTCGTTTCCACACCTCTCGCATCGCTCGAACCAGTCTCCCGGTACAAGGGCATCACTGAGCGGCGCGACCGTTTTCTTCCAGCCACAAGTATCGCAGACAAAGGTGAAAGGTCTTGGTCTTATGGGCATGTCATGACGCCTTCGTCCCGCTTGGTTTACGCCCTAGGCAGCAAGGCCAACAGCATTTCCACCGTGCCTTGTAACCGTCCATCGATACCCGACTCTCAAAACCCATGGTATTTATCTCCTGAGGCAAACGCAGCCCCGGCAGCCAGTCGGTACCAGTGTGTGGCCTTGGCAAAATCTGGCGCCTGGCCATCCATGCCTTTTTCATGCAAACGCCCAAGCGCTTGCGCCGCACACAGGATGTCGCGCTCATAGGCCTGCTCGTAGTAACTGGCCGCCAGGTCCTGGTTAATGCCCATGCCCCGCCCGTACCAGGCTTGCTCGCCAAGATTGAACGCCGCCTCACCCGACCCCAGCACATACGCAAGTTTGAAACATCGGCGAGCGAGGACACTATCGAAAGGGACGCAACGACCGTTGATCCAGAGCCAGCCGAGATCATTGAGCGCATCAGGATCCGAAGCGAGGGCGTCATCGCGTAGCGAACGGTACAGAATGCGTAGCAACGCAGGATCGGCCATAGTAGCCAGGGGGGGCGCGGCCTTGATCGTGAGGTACGCAAGCTTGCCGTCGACCGGCGCTTTCAACAGTCTCAAGGACGGCATGCCAATGTCTGCATCCGCAACGCATGGCGACCGCGACTCGACAAACCGCATGCGCTCGGCATCGGGCAACAGGGCGTCCAAAAGCTGGAATATTTTTTCGTCTGGGCTCATTCGTATAGCCTTCCGGTTGATCATCTCGATAAGCCCCATTATCGAAATGCCGACGTCATTTTGTGTCGCAACCGCATCTCGACACATCCTGTCGTGCCCGATCATCACAATGAAGGCTCATTACCGTTAACCAGAGCCTGAACCTATGAAAACCTACCGAGCCTTCATGCAGCGCGTGGTCGCTACCGCCGGCCCTCAAGCCAACTTCACCATCACCGTTCAGGCGGTGACCTCTGCCATGGCAAAGGTCACCGCTGAAGCGCAGTACCCAGGCTACAAATGCTTGAACGCCCCCACTCAAGTGCGTTGAAGCGTTGCCAGTTCATCTTGCAGTTGCAGCGCCAGTCCACTGGTTCGCTGCACGTTGCGACTCACTGCCCCTTCAAATACGCCCGGACTGGCTTCGACCAAGCTGAACCATTGCTTGGCACGCGTGATGGCGGTGTACAACAGCTCCTTGGTCAGCACAGGGTTCAGCGCATCGGGCAATACCAGGGCCGTATGGTTGAACTCCGAGCCCTGGGACTTGTGCACCGTCATGGCGAAGACCGTCTCGACCTCCACCAGCCGGCTCGGCATCACGAAACGAACACCGCCGCTGCCATCGTTTCGCGGGAAGGCCACACGAAGACCCCGCTCTGCAGAGGGACCCGGTACCCAGAAAGCAATGCCGATGTCACCATTCATCAAGTTCAGGCTGTAATCATTGCGGGTGACCAGTACCGGTCGCCCTTCGTACCAACCCTGGTCCCCCGACAACCACTCACAGCGGCGCAGTTCGGCGGCCACTCGTTGATTCAGTCCCTCGACACCCCAAGGCCCGCGACGCAGCGCACAGAGCAGACGGAACTCATCAAACGCGCCCAATACTTTGCCAGCCCAACCGGCCCAGAGGGCACTGTCCCAGGGAGTGTCTTTCGCAGGACGCTGGTCTCGTAGCTGCTCAAGGTAATGGCGATAACCAGGAGCATCGCCTTTGCCGTTGATAATCAACTCGGTGAGTGCGGCATCATGCTCGCCTCGCAACTTGAGGTTGAACAGCTGAGGCAATTGCTGATCAAGCAGGCTTCGTGCTTCGGCGGCATTTTTCTCATTGACCAGTTTGGCCAGACGCCCAATGCCCTGCTGAGCGTCGAAGCGTCGGGAGTAGCGCAGCATGACGGTTTGCTGGGCCAGCGGATCGCCAGCACCGACTGCCGTTTGCAACCCCGGAGCACTGACCGACTCACCACTGTGGGCCTCCAGCCAGGCCACTGTTTGCTCGCTATAGACGCCGGCTTCAGCGTTGCGACAAAGGTCGCCCAACACGGAGCCTGCATCCACCGATGCCAGCTGATCCTTGTCACCCAACAGAATCAAGCGCGCCTGCCGAGGCAAGGCATCGAGCAAGCAAGCCATCATTTCCAGGTCAATCATCGACGCTTCATCGACCACCAATACATCCAGCTCCAGTGGCTTGTCCCGGTGGTGAATGAAGTTGCGCGAATCCGGTCGACTGCCCAACAGACGGTGCAATGTGGAAACATCCGTCGGGATCGCCTCCTGCACCGGGGCGCTGACCGGCAACTCACGGACGGCCTTGCCAATGGACTCGGACAAGCGTGCTGCTGCCTTGCCGGTGGGGGCGGCGAGACGAATTCGCAGCGGCTTGCCTTCCTCCACGGCCGGTGTTTGCAACAGCCCCAGTAAGCGCACGACCGAGGTGGTCTTGCCGGTGCCGGGGCCACCAGTGATGACACTGAAGTTACCTCGTGCCGCCAGCGCACAGGCAATTTTTTGCCAGTCGCTACGCACTTCACCGTTAACTTCGAAGGTGTCAGGGAACAAGGCATCGAGCCGACTGGAAAGTTTCTCCGGTGTTACCGCGACCACGCTCAAACGGGCGCTCAGCGCCTGAGCAATGCTGCGCTCATGGTTCCAGTAACGACGCAGGTACAGACGCTGTCCGGTCAACACCAGCGGCCGCTCCGGGAATCGCTGCGGCTCGTCCCGATCCTCCACCATCGAGCTCAAGCACAACGCCCGGCGCCATTGCGCGACATCCAGGCCCAGCAACCATTGCGATGGTAATTGGCCGCCCTCCTCCCCTTCGGGAGGTAACGACAACACAAAGTCAGGCGCTTGCAGGGTAGCAACCAAATCCAGGCAGGAATGCCCTCGACCCAGTTGATGACTGGTCATCGCGGCGGCCAGCAACACACTGGCCTGGGCCTGGGGATCCTGTTCAAGTATGAAGGTGGCGAATGAGCGATCCAGTGCTCGCAACCAGCCTCGGTTCACCCAATTGTCGAGTAGATGCAGCAGCTCGCTGCTGTCGGCATCGCCAACGAACAACAGCGGGTGATCAACGTTGCGCTGGCTGTTGCTCAGTTGCTTAAGGGTCTGGCTCATGCGCTGGCCTCCGGGTGCTGGCCCATGAAGAGTTGGTCCAGTTGTTCAATCAACTGCCGTGGCGGTCGCTCGAAATGCACACCATGGGTGGGCGCCTGGTGTCCACGGACGAACAGGTACACCGCCCCGCCCATGTGCTGTTCGTAGTCATACCCGGCAAGGCGCAGCTTGAGCTGGCGATGCAAGGCCAGCAGGTACAGACACAGCTGCAGGTCGTAACGCTTGTCCAGCATGGTTTCGGCCATCGCCTCGGCGTCGTAGGCCTGGTCGTTGCTGCCCAGCCAGTTGGATTTGTAGTCCGCCACGTAGTAGCGACCCTGATGTTCAAACGTCAGGTCGATGAAGCCTTTGAACATGCCGTTCAACTCGTTGGCGGCCAGTACCGGACGCGGTGCACCACCCAACGTGTATTGGCGCACCAGTGCATCGAGGCGCTGAACGTTCACCGACCGGCTGGAAAACCAGAACTCCATCTCCACCTGATAGGTGCTCAGGTTCGAGAGTTTGCACTGGGTACCATTGAATCGCAGGGGCGCATCCAGATAGCTGCCCAACCAGGCGGAAAGTGGCTCGATCCAGTTTTCCCAATCGCGCAGATTGCAGCGACGGGCCACCGTGTTGTGCAGGGTTTGCGGATCGCCGGCGGCCTTGGCGAAGCCTTCTCGGCCGGCCCACTCGAACAAGCCGTGCAAAAAGGTGCCTGGGCCCGCGCCCCGAGGAAAACCATGAATCCCGACTCCTGCGGGCAAGGCTTCAACTTCGCCTTCCTCCTGCAAATTGGCTTCCAGCGCAGTTGCCGGCTCAAGGCTGAAGCCCGGTTCCGCCCCCAGCAGGACATTGCCGTCGGCAATGGCCAAGGCCGAGTAACTGGCAATCCACCAGTTCGCCGCGAGCTTGTGCAAGGGGCGCAAGGCTGGCCCCACCGACGGTGGAGCGGGCGCCGTATTGACATTATCCGATGGTACTGGCGCTGCGCACACCGTAATGTCCGGGCAGCCGCTGGCCAGTGCCTCGACCACGCCGAGCAGACTCTCCGCGGCTATCGGCTTCTCGCCCCCCAGCATGTAACCCAGGCCTGCCTTATGCAAATCTGTCGATTTTCCTCCAGCCTTGGCCCCCTGAGGCGCCACACATATCCAGGTGGCGTAACGGGCTCGCGTCAGGGCAACGTAGAGCAGGCGCATCTCTTCGCCCATGCGCTCATCGTTGGCAAGCGCCTGTGCCGGTTTGGCCAGATCCCCCTTGATCAGCTCGATCACCAGACCCTTGTCGTCGTGGAACATAGGCGGTGTTGTGCTTCGGCCATCGATCGCCCTGGCGCTACAGGCAAATGGCAGCAACACCAATGGGTATTCCAGGCCCTTGGACTTGTGCACGGTGATGACCTTGATCAGGTCTGAATCGCTTTCCAGCCGCAGAATTTCTTCTTCGCTCTGGCCGCCGACCTGCTCGGCGAGGTGGCGGATCAACGCATGTTCGCCATCGAGTTCGGCGGCGCTGCGTTGCAACCATTCGGCCAGATGCAACAGGTTGGTCAAGCGGCGCTCGCCCTGTTCTTCCAGAAGCAAACGGGCCGGTACATTGAACGTGGCAAGCAGCTTGCGCAGCATCGGCAGCACGCCTTGTTGCTGCCACAACACACGAAAATCCCTGAACAGCAGGACCTGTTGCTCCCAGAACAATTCATCCTGGTTCAATTGCTCCAGGTTCTGCCATGACAACCCGACGCTGCGGGTCGCCATTGCAGCACGCACCAGCCGATCGCTGGTGGGTTGAGCGCACGCCCGCAGGATATACAGAAGGTCTTTGGCCTCTTCGCTTTCGAAGACCGAGTCCCTGTCGGAGAGATAAACGCTGGCCAGTTGCCGATGCGCCAGGGCTTTGCGTATGGCTTCAGCCTCCTTGCGATTGCGCACCAGAATGGCGATATCGGCGGGCCGCAAGGCGACGAATTCACCATTGCCTTTCAGCAAACCGGAACGCTCGGTTGCAGCGGGATCAAGCCAAGCCTGAATCGCCGATGCCGAAGCTTCAGCTGCGTTACGCAAATAGGTGGCGTTATTGACCACACCCTCGGTTTTCAGTTGCCAGAACGTCAAGGCAGGTTGATCCGCCCCCTTGATCTGCAACACATCGTCACGCCCATTGGCCTGGACGGTGTTGAACGGCACCGGGTTGCCCTGATCTTCTGTGGCGAACCGAAACGCGCCCCGAGGCTGGGCTTCGGCGTATCGGAAGCAGTGGTTGGCCGCGTCGACCATCGCCTTGGTGGAACGATAGTTGGTCCCCAGTGTGTAATGACGACCAGCCGTTGCCTCGCGCGCCTGGAGGTAGGTGTAGATGTCCGCACCACGGAAGGAATAGATCGCCTGTTTCGGGTCACCGATCATGAACAGGCCGCAGTCATTCAGGTTGTCGGGAATGCGGTAAATGGTTTCGAAGATCCGGTATTGAACCGGATCGGTGTCCTGGAATTCATCGATCAAGGCGACCGGGTACTGCTTGCGAATGGTCTCAGCCAGACGTGGGCCCGACGGGCCTTGCAAGGCCTGGTCAAGTCGATTGAGCAAGTCGTCGAAGCCGATTTCGGCGCGACGGCGCTTTTCTTCATCAAAACGCTCGCGCACTTCATGCAAGGCGTGCAGCAGCAGTTGAGCGCGGATATCAACTTTGGCATCGCGCTGTTCGATCCACAGATCAATCGCCTTGAACGCCTGATGTTCAGGTGCCACGGCCTTTCCATTCAGTGTTATGCCTGTCTGACCGAAGGCGTGCACGTTATGCGGTGCCGGTTGCCCCCTGGACCACTGCGCCAGTTTGTTCAGGAGACCGTTGAAGACGTCATCTTGTTTGATTTTTCTGTAGGTATTGCCACTCATGTGAGGACGAATGCTGCGCAACACCTCCTCAAGTTCGTTCTGATGCTCAAGCCAAAGCTTGCGAGCGTTACGCTCCAGTTCGCCGACTGTTCCGTACCATTCACCCGGTTCTTGAAGTAACGCCTGCAACGAGCCAGGGGTTTCAAGGGGCTGGGTGTTGTATTGATAGGTCGCATCCCGTCGCGTCAGCAACGAACCGAGTGCATCCCCCAGATCCTGTGGGCTTTTGAAACAATCACTGATGGCTCGGGCCTGCTCCACCGGTAACTCATAGAAATGCCGACGCCAATAATCCCTGACCACCTCGGCCAGCAATTCGCTCTGATCGGTCTCCAGTGTCTGAGTGAACAGGCTACCACTGTCGAAGGCATGCTCACGCAACATCCGATAGCACCAACCATGGATGGTCGAGACAGCCGCTTCATCCATCCACTCACCCGCCAGTTGCAGCCGACGCGCGCAATCAGGCCATTCCTGCGGCGGGTACTCGGCACGCAGTTGCTGCAGCAGCTTGTCGTGTTCGCGCTCAGGTTCCAGAAAGCACTGTGCCGCTTCGGTCAAACGCGCACGAATACGGTCGCGCAGTTCTTGAGTCGCGGCATCAGTGAAGGTTACGACCAGAATCTGCGGTGGTGTCAGCAGGTCCTTGAAGGCGGCTTCACCTCCATGACCAAGCACAAGACGCACGTACAACAAGGCGATGGTGAAGGTTTTGCCAGTACCGGCACTCGCCTCGATCAATCGGCTGCCATGCAAGGGAAAGTCGAGGGGGTTGAGATTCAACGGTTTCATTGGTCGCTCCCTGCGCGGCTCGACGAAAGATGATTGAACAGTCCGCCATACAGGCGCGTGGCCCACGAGGCGAAATGACCGGAGGCGCACAGCTGATCGAAGTCAGCGTAGGCACGGCGCAAGGCGAAAGAGCTGTCCACCTCTCCAGTGCGCATGTAGCCCCCGTCGAATGTCTCGCGGGCTTTCTCGGAAGTCGCGTCGTTGTCTTCCCCGCCTTCCCCCACTTCCTCGAGCCAGGCGAATGCGCTTTTGCAGGCGACTGGCAGCGGTTCACGCATGCCCGCCACCCAGGCGTCGAGCAGCGACTGCAACTGTTCTTGTGCCTGTTGCATTGGCATTGGCCGGAACACTACATCCCCGTTCAAGCTGACCAGAATCGTGGTGCAGCCCGGTTCACTCAGTTGCAATGCCAGATGGCGCACCCAGGGACGAACCAGGTTGTGCCAGCGCCAACTGTCGTCGTTGCATAGCTTCTTGCTGTCCAGCTGCAAGTAGGCTCGCTCACCTTGGGCATTGCGGCGAATGCCACCCAGCCAGTCACTCAATCCTGGGGTCGGTTCGTGCGCCGCGATCGTTGCGGCGGTCTGGCCCTCCTCGATTTCCGGCCACGCCTGCAACTGCGCGTGATAACGCTCCAGCATGTCCGGCAGTGGCTCGGCCAATGCCGATGCGCTCAACGTGCCGAAGCCGCTCAGCGGCAACTTGCCTTCACGCTGTAAACGCTGCACATGCAGATCAAGCTCGGCCATCGCGTCCTCAGGTCGGTAGTCCTCTTCTACCCAACGCTTGAGCGCCTGGCTGAGTCGATCCTGGTGTTGCCAGTTCTCAAGGCCGTCGAGCTGAAAGTTTTCATCGTCGCGGCTGGTCAATTCGTCATTGTCGAAATTGACCTTGAGCCGCTGCTGAAAGAACGCCCCGACCGGATCACGCACAAACCCGGCCAGTTGGCGCAGGGTCAATGGCGTGTCTTGCGCGAGCCCGGGCAGCAGGTCGACCGATAGGTTCTCGGCCTGGGAATCATGCACCTCACGCCACTCATGGGAGTAAGTGAATAGCCCATCAGGCCCTGGCTGGTCGGCAAAGTAAGCCGCACTGAAAGGCTGTAGCGGATGTTCCTGAGTCAAGGCGTGCAGCAACGCCTCGGGCGTTGCCGACCGCCAGCCGCTGGCCAGATGATCACGCAGTTGCCCGATTAGCACCGAGGGCACGCGCTCACTGTTGTCGCGGATATTGCGGCCGACCCAACTCACGTACAACTGCTCTCGGGCAGACAACAACGCCTCCAGCAACAGATAGCGATCATCCTCGCGACGCGAGCGATCTCCTGGGCGGTAATCGTTGCGCATCAGGTCGAAATCGACTGGCGACTGTTGGCGCGGATAATCGCCATCGTTCATGCCCAGCAGGCACACCACTTTGAAAGGGATCGCGCGCATCGGCATCAACGTGCAGAAGTTCACTGCACCGGCGAGAAACCGCTGCGACAAGCCGCCCTCCTCTATGCCGGAAAGCCAGGCTTCATGCATCACGCTTAACGGCAAGGGCTCGGCAAACTGCGCGGACTCGCAAGTGCGCAGCCAGTCATCGAGCAGCTTGAGCAATTGGTTGACCAGCAACTCTTCGGCATCCCCCACCGGGCGGAAAAACACCTTCAACAGCGATTGCAGGCGCTCGACCCAGAGTATTGGCGTGGCCGGCTGCTGCAGGTCGTCCCGGGCAATTTCCAGGTGATCGAGCAAGGTCAACAGAGGCCCCGCCAGTGCGGCTTCCAGGCCGGAAACCTCGTCATAGGGCTCGATTCCATTCAGTTCAGGCCCTTGGGCGGCCGCGTAGCCCAACAGCATGCGGCGCATACCAAAGCGCCAAGTGTTTTGCTCCAGGCCCGCAGGCATGTCCAGGCTTTCGCGCTGCTGCGCATCGAGGCCCCAGCGCACACCGGCACCGTCGATCCAGCGCTGCAGGATCGGCACATCCGCTTCCTTGATACCGAAACGCGCCCGCAATGCCGGCACATCTAGCAGGTCGAGAATATCGCTGACGGCAAAACGGCTATGGGGCAGTTTGAGCAAGTGTTCGAGGGCGATCAGCAATGGCTGGCGCCCACGCCGCCCCTGGTCGGCCAGGGTAAACGGCAGATAACGAGGATCATGACGCGGTACCTGGCCGAACACCGCCTCGATATGCGGTGCGTAGGCGTTGATGTCCGGCACCATCACGATCACATCCCGAGGGCTAAGCGCCGGATTGGCACTGAAGCGGGCGAGCAACTGATCATGCAGCACTTCCACTTCACGCTGCGCGCTGTGGACCACGTGGAAGCGCACCGAGCGATCCAGGGCCACGTCGACGGGGCCCCATACTTCGCGGGTTTCCGCCAGAGGACGCAATTCAAGAATGTCGCTTTGCAATTGGCTCAGCAGGCTTGAAGGCTGCTCTGCATTGAACAGATCGATACGTCCGCCGTTCAGGCCCTCGAACAGGTATCGATAACTCGCCGGCTCGTCATAGTGGTCGAGCACATTGATGTAGTCGCGACCTTGCTTACCCCACGCGGCGAGTAAAGGCTGGCCATGTTGGCTCGTCGCCATAGAGGCACTTCTGTTTGGCTGACGGCGATAGGCATGGCCCAACAAGTCTTTGTCAGCGACGATATCGCCCCAGTGATGGCGACAAGGGTTGTGCACACACAGCAACACCTGGCTGTAGCGCGAGAGTATCGCCAGGGCTTCCAGAACCTGTGCCGGCATAGATGAAATGCCAAACACCACCACACGCCGAGGTAACCCATTCGGGGGCGGCCCTGGTTCACGCAGGCGTGCGACAAAACGCTTGTGAACACCGGCACGGCTCTGCTCAAGAGCACCCTCGCCAACATCCGCCAATACTTCACGCCACAGCTCCGCTTGCCACAGATTGTCGGGCTCCAGCGGCTTCACACCGCCTTTGATGTGCTTTAGCTGATCACGCCCAGCCGCCCAGTCCTCCAGCCAGTCGGCCCGATAGACCTGATACTGGTCAAACAGGTCCGCCAGCCGCTCGGAGAGTTGGTAGAGTTTGCGCTGATCGTCATCCTCCTGAAGAAATCGCCGCAAGCTGCTGAAATTGGTTTTACTTAGCAATTGCGGCAGCAAGCGCATGAGTCGCCAACTCAGTGCCGCCTTGTCCAGCGGGGAGGACTCTGGTGTCGTCTCCACCCCCAATACAGACCTGTAGGCCTGCCAAAGGAAACGCGCAGGAAGTTGCACATCCAACGCTGCGGCGATACCGCAGCCACCGTTATCAGGATCTTCAGCCAGCGCCAGCTTCAACCATTGAGCAATGCCGTTGCTGTGCACCAGCACGACTTCGTTTTCCAAAGGAGCCAACGGGTAGCGCTGCATCCAGTTCACAACTAGCTCACGCAAGTCATCCAAGCGATTGCCGTGAATAATCATGAAGCCGGGCTTCAACGAGTCCGCATCCTGCATAAACGCTTCCCTCAGGCATGAACGCTCAGCTCCGCGATACAGAGCAGCAAAAGGCCATCACTTTAATCCGATATGGCTATGTATCACCACCTGTACGAAGGTCTGCACCACCATCCATGGGAACCGAGGATAGGCTCCTCAATGTAACTAGAAGTCGCAAATACCTTTTTGTGCCTGAAAAGAAAACCTCAGCCCCGCCTTCACCCCCCCGAAGCAAGTTTCCCAGCCACAACCATAATCTCCACCAGCACCTCAGGCCGCGCCAGACGTGCCTGAACAGTGGCCCGTGCCGGAGCACTATCAGTTGGCAACCAGGCGTCCCACACCGAATTCATCAGCGCGAAATCACGATCAATGTCTTTGAGCCAGATCTGTGCGCTCACAAGCTGGCCCTTGTCGCTGCCCGCCAGCGATAGCAAGGCTTCTATCTTGGCCAGCACCTGCTGCGTCTGCTCTTCGATGCCAACCTGTAGATCAGTGGGCACTTGGCCGGAGAGGTAAAGCAGGTCACCGTGACTGACCACACCGGACATCCGCGCGTTGCTCTGAAAACGTTGAATCGTTGCCATCGGGTTTATTCCATGAATTGAGGAAGTTAAAGCGCCGTGCCTCCGATCAATCGGACCAGACGTTGGGCGCTGCCAAATGCCAAGGTCATGCCCAGGGCACCCTGGCCGCAATTGACGTACAGGTTGTCACAACCACTGGTGGCCAGAATCGGCCGTCCGGTGGGGGTCGCCGGACGCCAACCGGTCCAGGGCTGGCAATCATCGGCGTTCCATTCCAGACCGAACAATGCTTGCGTCGAGGCTTTCAGTTGCTCGATACGCTTAACGGGAATCGACGCATCCAGCCCACACAGCTCGACCATCCCAGCAACGCGCAAGCGATCACCGATCCGGGCGAACACTGTTTTACGCCGCATGTCCGTCACGCTGACCGTCGGTGCATTCATCGAATCAGTGATCGGCAACGTAATGCTGTATCCCTTGAGCGGGTAGACCGGCATGCGCACACCGAACGCAGATAACAACCCCGCGCTGTAAGCGCCAGCCGCCAGCACGACCGCTTGCGTCCCTAAAAGACCAGGGCCTTCGATGGCATGGTGAATCTCCAACGCGGTGATGCGCCCGCGTTCACGTCGGAAAGCGGCAACCTCACTGTCGAACAGAAAACGCACCCCCTGCGTGCTCAACAACCTCGCAAGCTCCTGACAAAGCTTGCGCCCATCGACCGCGCATTCGCTGTCGGTATGGATCGCACCGTGAAACGCCTTCTTATAGCCCTCAAGTGCAGGCTCGATCGACAAGGCTTCGGCGGGGCTGACGATTTTTTGTTGCCTGGCGCCTTGGGCGGCCTGGAATTTCACCTGATCGCCGGCCTTGCGCAGGCTTTCAGCATCGGGGTACAGAACCAGTTTTCCGGTCCGGGCGAAATCGCATTGCACCTTTTCCTGACTGATGAAGGCGTCCAGCGCCAGCCGACTTTCATGCGCCAGTTCCAGCAACTCGACAGTCGTCTGGCGCGAAACGGACGTACGGCAGGCCGCGAGAAACTCCACACACCAGCGCCATTGTTCCAAGCTCCATTGCGGCGAAAACTTCAGCGGGCCGTTGCGCGCCAACAGCATTTTCGGAATGCCCGGCAACAGGGAGGGATCAGCCAGCGGTTGCACATAGCTGTAGCTCAATTGCGCCCCATTGGCGGCACTGGCCCCCATGCCCGCCTCCCCCGCACGATCGATAACGGTGACGGTATGACCGGCCTTGTGTAGAAACCAGGCACTGCTCAAGCCAACGATTCCAGCGCCGACGACACAGATTTCCATTACGCCACCACCCTGTCCGACAGGTCCCAACCCACAGGTCGCCGTTGGTGCCAATCACTGACTTGCTGATAGGCATGGGCGATCCGCAGCACCAACGGCTCGGCGAAGGCACGTCCGACAATTTGCATCGAGACCGGCATGCGTTGCTCGTCGAAGCCCACCGGCAGCGCCACTGAACAGAGATTGAGCAGGTTGGCGAAACGGCCGAGCAAGGCCAGCGGCGTACCGTACTCATCGACCTGATTCAACGGCACACTGCCAATGGCGTTGGTTGGAAACGCACAGGCATCGACCTGGGACATGGCTTCGTCCATGGCTTGACGGGCAGCACGTCGCTGGTTGTGCAAATGGATGTAAGCCGCCGCGTCGATGGCGCGCCCGCTCAGCACCCGACGCTGCACATGAGGATCGAAGCGTAGATCGTCGCGCTCGAACAAACTGCCAAGGCTGGCGTAGCCTTCGGCGCTCATGAGACCACCGGCAACGCGCATGCACTGCTCCAGTGAAGTCGGTAGCGGCTGTTCGACTAGATGCATGCCCAGTGCGGCCAATTGCTCAAGCCCCTGGTCGTAGGCTGCCAATACGCCAGGCGCGATGTGTACGCGTTCGGTCTGAGGCAGCACCCAGATACGCAGACCGGCCACCGGAAGATTCAAACCTGCTGCGGCGCTGAACACTGGCGACTTGGCCGAGACCGGGTCCAGCGGGTCCGGCCCCAGCAGCGCGTCAAGCATCCACGCGGTGTCTTCGACGGTGTGTGTGATGGGTCCCACCGAATCCAGCGATGGGCACAATTCAATCAAACCGTGACGGCTGACCAACCCACGCGTGGTTTTCAGGCCAACCAGACCACACATGCCTGCGGGAATCCGCACCGAGCCGCCGGTGTCGGTGCCCAATGCCGCGCTTGCCAACCCGCCGGCCACGGCCACCGCTGAACCACTGCTGGAACCCCCTGGCGCACGATGTACTTCACGGTCCCATGGGTTCCACGGCGTGCCCATCACGGCATTTGTGCCCCACCCTCCGAAAGCGAATTCGACGGTGTGGGTCTTGCCCATGATGATCGCCCCGGCGCGCTCCAACCGCTGGACTGCCGTGGCGGTGAGCCGAGAGATGCGCGGCGTCTGTGCCAGCGAACCACCGGTTATGGCCTTGCCGTCGATTTCGAACAAATCCTTGATCGCAATTGGAATGCCGTGCAACGGCCCCAGGTTCACACCCGCAGCCCGCTGCCGATCGGCGGCGATGGCAGCACCAAGGGCGCGCAGGGGATAGGCCTCGACATACGCATTGAGTTGACCGTTGAAGCGCTCGATCCGCTCCAATTGCGCGCCAACCAGGGACTCGCTCGTGAGCATTCCGGACTCCAGCGCTTGCCGCAACTGGCCAATACTCTGAGAAGCGGTTCGATCCATGATGTTCATGTGTTCAACCTCGAATGGTTTTGCGCCCGCGAGAAAATCGTGCTTCCAGCGCTCGCGACAACAGAGAAAGAGGGAAAGCGATGACGAAATAGAACAACCCCACCAGCAGGAAAATATGCATCGGCAAAAAGGATTCGGACGCGATGGCGCGGGCCGCCAGCATCAACTCATCGGTGGCGATCAAGGCGCACAGGGAGCTGTCCTTCAGAATCGACACGTAGGCATTGAGCAACGGCGGCAACATGCCGCGAATGGCTTGTGGAAAGATCACGGCGGTGAAGGCTTGCAATGGCGTCAGGCCGGTGGCGATGGCCGCCTCACGTTGGCCGCGATGCAAGGAGTCCAGTCCGCCGCGCAGGATTTCCGCGACGTAGGCCGAGCCCTGCAAGCCCAGGCCGATGGCCCCGGCCCAATAACCCGACAACGTCAGCCCGAGGCTGGGCAGGGTGAAATACAGCGCCAGCAGCAACGCCAGGAGCGGCACCGCACGCATCCCCTGAATGAAGAACACCGCCGCATGCTTGAGCCAGACGCTGTGGCTCTTCATCGCCCAGGCCAGTAACGCGCCCAACATCGCCGCCAGGGCGAAGCCTGTCAGGGACAGCTCGGCGCTGACCCGTGCGCCGAGTAGCAGGCGAGCACTCCAGTCGCTCCAGTATTCCGGGTATTGCTGGAAAAAACTGATCATCGCGCCGCCCCCAGATGACGTTCAAGTCGGATGAACCCCACGCCAATAGGCAGGATCATCGCCGCATAGATGCACATCACCGCCAGATAAATCAGCGAGGTCTGGAACGTGGAGGTCACAAGATTGCGGGCAAGGAACATGATTTCCGGCACGGCGATGGCCGAGGCGATGGACGTGTCCTTGATCAGTTGCGTGACATAGTTGGCATACGCCGGCAACGCAACGCGCAGGGCCTGGGGCAAGAGGATGTAGCGCAGAATCTGCATACGGTGCAGGCCGATAGCCTGCCCGGCTTCATGCTGGCCAACGTGCAGCGACTGCAAGCCGGCTCGGAAAGTATCGGCCAGCACTGCGCTGCCTACCAGGCTCAAACCGACGATGGCCGCCAGCCACGCGGGCAGATTGATTCCCAGATAGGACAGCCCAAAGTAGATCAGAAACAGGTGCGCCAGCGCCGGCACATTGCGCATCCATTCAATGAAACAGGCGATGGCGCCGTGTACCAGTCGCGATCGGCTGAACGTCAGTAAAACCGCCAGCACCAGACCGCCCACGCTCGCCAGCACTAAGGTGCAGAGGGCAATTTCCAATGCGCTCATTGCGCCTTTGAGGAGCCAGGGCAACAGCCCGAGGAAAGCTTCCAGGTTCGCCATCAAGCGCTCTCCACAGCCATGCGTCCAAGAAAACTGCGGGTACGTTCGTGACAAGGGTTATCGATCACTTGCCTCGATGGCCCCTGTTCGACAATGCGCCCGCCGTCCATGAAGATCACCCGATCCGCCACATCGCGGGCAAACCTCACTTCATGGGTGACCATGATCATGCTGCGGCCCTCTTCCGCCAGCTCGCGAATCACGGCCAACACTTCGCCCACCAACTCGGGATCCAACGCCGAGGTCGGTTCGTCGAACAGAATCACTTTTGGTTGCTGGGCCAAAGCCCGGGCGATGGCGACCCGCTGTTGCTGACCACCCGACAATTGCTCGGGATAAGACTCGGCCTTGTGCCGCAGATGGACTTTTTCCAGCATCGCGTCGGCCAACTCATACGCCTGCTTGCGCGGCATCCCCTGGGCCTTGATGGGGCCGAGCGCAACGTTGTCGCGCACGTTCAAGTGCGGCCACAGATAGAACAACTGGAACACCATGGCGATCTCGCGGCGCTGTGGCGCCATTTCCCGGTCGCTCATCAGCCGCGAACGCTGGCCATCCCTGACCTGACCGATCAACTCGTCTCCCAACCAGATCTCGCCACTGGTGGGTTTTTCCAGGTAATTGATGCAGCGCAGGCAGGTGGACTTTCCAGATCCGCTTGGGCCAATCAGTGACAGGGTTTCACCGGGTTTCAACTCCAGGCTGATGCCCTTGAGCACCTCCAGAGCGCCATAGTTCTTGTGGAGTTCGTGCACACGCAGCAACGCCGCACCGGATGGGTTCGACATGTTGGCTCACCTCTTATTGTTGTAGGTCTGGCGATGAGTCGTGCCGGTGTCTGGACCCGCCCCATCGCCTCACACTTACTTGCAGCCGGGTAGTGTCCAGTCCGCTGGACGATCGACGCCCAGGCGCAGGTCCTTGCCTTCGGGCATGAACCAGACATCCTGAGTCAGGCCGTAGCGAGCGCCGATCTTGCGCATCTCACAGTTTTTCCAGAGCGTCTGAATCTGTGCGTTGACCGCCGTCACCAGTTCCGGGCTGGCCTTGTTGAAGCCGAACACCACCTGGCCCAGGCCAGTCAGCAGTGGGAAATTCGGATCGTTGTCGACAAAGGCGTTGAAATGCAGGTGCCATTGCTCATTGCGGGAAATGGCGTATTGCATGACCGGTGGATCGCCGATCACCGCATCGATGCGTCCGGCGAGCAGATCGCGAACGGCCGCATCGGATGTGTCATAAAGGGCGACTTGCAGGCCATCGATCTTGCGCATCTCAGGGATGAACGAAAAGCCGGTGATGGTGCCGACTTTCTTGCCTTGCAAATCCTTGAGGCTGTTCCAGTTGGTCTTGTCCGTCTGGGTAATACCGTTCTTGAAGTAGTGAATAGGATCGCTCAAGGTCATGATTTTCGAGCGTTGCTCGGTCCAGCCCATGGTGCCTGCCATGACATCCACTCGCTTGGACTGCACCGATGCGATCGTCCCTGACCACTCCATTAATGCCGGTTTGACCTTAAGGCCCAGTTTTTCAGAAATTTGTTGAAGGATTTCACCGTCATAGCCGACCATCCGACTATCTTGATACCCTGTTCCTGGCATATCACCACTGAAGGCGATGGTCAGGCTTCCCGGCTCTACTGTCTCCAATGCGAACACCGGTGCCGCAGCCAACACGGACACCAGAAACCCGGCACAAATACCGGAAAAACGCTTAACTTTGGACGTCTTCATCGGATGCTCCTCGATAGTTTTCAGGGTGGCAGCGGAACGTTTCGCATGGGCCCATCGTAGTGGGAGCGGCGGTATAACCAGTTGGATGCTTTGCACGAATGATTGAACATTTGCGACATTCTGGCGGCGCAGAGAATGCGCCCCCTCAGGAAAGCCTCGTGGACGGGCTCGATCATGGGCAGGCGCGTCATCCACCCATGCGCCGCGGCACCGCCGAGTTGTCTATTGGCATCATGTTGTGGCCACGCTTCCCCTTGCTGTCACTGTCGGGGCTGACCGATGCGCTGCGGCATGCCGCCGATACGGGTGATCAAAGCCGCCCCATACGCTGCCAATGGAAAGTACTCGGCACGCCCGGGCAAAGAGTCATTTCCAGTAGCGGATTGGACGTACCGATCGACAGCGAGCTCACTGACCCGGAACGTTTCGACTACATCGTGGTGATTGGCGGATTGCTCGATTTCATCGAGGCGGTGCCGAAAACCTATCCCGCGTTCCTCCACCAGGCCGCCGCCGCACAAATGCCGTTGATCGGCCTGTGCACCGGCAGCTTCGTGCTCGCGCGACATGGCCTGATGGAGGGGCGAACGGCGTGTGTCCACGCCTATCATGGCGACGACTGGAAGCACCGGTTTCCCACGTTGCGCTTTGTCATCAATAGAGACTTTCTGATCGACCGGGACCGAATTACCTGCGCTGGCGGTGTTTCAGTTATCGAGTTAGCGCTTCATCTGATCGGCATGCATTGCGGGCCGGATCGTGCCGGCAAGGTTGTGCATCAGATGACGGTGGCAAAGAACACGTCCAACAGTTTCGTCGACCGACGCAAGGCTCTCGGATACGCCAGTTCATCCAATCGTCGGCTACATGAAGCCGTGATGTTGATGGAAAAACACATGGCCCACCCCCTCGATATCGAGGCCATTGCGCATCTGCTCGGCACCAGCAAACGACAGTTGGAACGCCTGTTCGTCGCTGAAACCAACAGCAGCCCAGCCCAGTTCTACCGCCAGGTCCGACTCAGGTTTGGCAGATGGCTGCTGGTGAGTTCCGATCGCCAGATTGGCGAGATCGCCTTTGAATGTGGCTTCGCGGATGCACCGCATTTTATTCGGCACTTCCAGAGCATGTTTGGCCTCTCCCCGGGAAAGTTACGCAAAGCCTTGATGCAACAAGAAGGGAAGTAACGCCGCACGGCTTCAACCGTGTCGTCAGCGCTAATGCGACGACACATAAATGGACGGCGTGGCAGGCGCCGGCAATGCATAGGTCGCCTTCATCCACTCCACCTCAGCCTGGGGCGTTCGCCCAAACAGGCGCTTGAACTCGCGGCCAAATTGCGAGGCGCTTTCGTAGCCCACGCTGAACGCCGCCGTCGAGGCGTTCATGGCGTTGCGCAGCATCAACAGTCGCGCCTGGTGCAGGCGCGTCGACTTCAGGTATTGCATGGGCGAGGCATCCGTCACGCTGCGAAAGTGCACGTGGAAGCTGGGCACGCTCATGTTGGCTTCGCGGGCGAGCGCCTCGACATCCAGGCGCTCCTGATAGCTGCTATGAATCTTGCGGATCGCGCGGGTGATCTGGCCGAAGTGGCCCTGGCGACCCAGCGCCGCGCGCATCGAGCCGCCCTGTTCGCCGGTGAGGATGCGGTAGTAGATTTCCCGCACCAACGACGGTCCGAGAATGGCCGCGTCACCCGGCGTGCTCATGGCTTCCAGAAAGCGCAGCGTCGAGGCGTACAACCCATCATCCATGGGCGAGGCGTACATGCCCTTGGGCGGGGCATCGCTCGGGCCGAGCGCTTCGTCGACCTGCAGTATCAACTCGCTTGCCAGTTGCAGGTCCAGGCGCATATACACCGCCAGCATGGGCTCCGCTTCGCTGGCGTCGGTTTCCATGGTGAACGGCACGGGAACGGACACCACCAGATAATGCCGGGCATCGTAGACGTAGAGGTCATTCCCCAGGTAGCCGCGCTTGCGCCCTTGGCACAGGATCACGATACCGGGGTCATACAGGACCGGCGTGCGGCTCAATGGCCGGTTCGAGCGCAGGAAACGTACGTCCTCCAGGGCGCTGAGGTTGTAGCCTTCCACCGGCGCCAGCCGCTCCATCAATGCCACCATGCGTGCGGTATGCGGATCAGCCTGGGTCATCCAATTCTCCTTTCCACGGGTCGCTCAGCCGTCGGTCGATCGGGTCAGCGCTTCCCATTGATCGATCTCGCTGGCGGCCCGACTGAGCTTATCGCGCACCAGGCTCAATGCATCGCTGCCCAGCAACAGATGGGCGGGCGGCGTCGGGCTGGCGATCACCTGCAACATCGCCCGCGCCGCCTTGTGCGGGTCGCCTAGTTGCTTGCCGCTTTTTTCCTGGCGCGCCTGGCGAACCGGGTCAAAGCTGGCGTCATAGTCGGCAATGCTGCGCGGGGTGCGCTGCATCGAGCGACCGGCCCAGTCCGTTCGAAACGAACCGGGCGCGACGGCTGTCACGAAGATATTGAAGGGTTGCAACTCCTTGCTCAGGGTATCGGAGATCCCTTCCAGAGCGAACTTGCTCGCGCAGTAATACGCAATGCCCGGCATCGTGATGGTGCCCCCCATCGACGTGATGTTGAGGATATGCCCGGCGCGGCGCTCGCGGAAATAGGGAACGAAGGCCTTGGTCACCGCCACTGCGCCAAACACGTTGACGTCGAACTGGCGCCGCAGCTCTTCCAGCGGCGATTCTTCAAAAATGCCCTCGTGGCCGTAGCCGGCATTGTTGACCAGCACGTCCACCGGGCCGTGGGCGGCTTGCGTGGCGGCGACCACGCTGTCGATTCGGGCGAAGTCGGTGACATCCAAAAGAACACCGTGGGCCCGGTCGGCAGACAATTGCTCGAAGGCCCGCAAGGCCGCCTCGCTGCGCACGGTGCCTATGACCCGGTGGCCAGCCGCCAGCGCTTCCTTGGCCAGGGCGTTGCCGAAACCACTGCTCACGCCGGTGATGAAGAGGGTTTTTATGCGGTGCATGGCGAACTCCTGTCGGTAGGTGTGCGCCATGGTAGCCACCGGCCTGCGGGCCACCTATGCCGGTTTGCCTCGCAGCCTTGCCTATTCCTATCAGGCAAAGAACACCGTGGCGAACGCCAGGGTCGGCAAATTTGCCCTGGCGTCCCGGGCCTGAATATAATGCGAGTCATTATCAATTATGTAGTTTCCGGGATGCTGATGCGCAGCAACGACACACTGGGTGATGCCAATCTCGCGCTGCTCTATCGCAGCCACCATTCCTGGCTGCACAGCTGGCTGAGCCGGCGCATCGGCTGTCACGAGAGCGCAGCGGACCTGGCGCAGGACACGTTCGTGCGTCTGCTCAAATCCCGTCAATCAGGCCCTTTGCGCGAGCCCCGAGCCTACCTGAGCAGCATCGCTCGCGGCCTGATGATCGATCGGTATCGCCGTCGCGAGCTCGAACGCGCCTACTTCGAGAGCCTCGCGCTGCTTCCTCCTCAAGCGGCACCCTCTGAAGAAGAACGCTTGCTGATTCTTGATAGCCTCGAACGGATCGACCGCCTGCTCGACCAGCTCAAACCGAGGGTTCGCGAGGCTTTTCTACTCGCCCAGCTCGACGGCCTGACCTGCCTGCAAATAGCCGAAAAATTGTGCGTTTCCCGTTCTACGGTTGAACGCGACTTGGCCAAGGCCCTGCAACACTGCTATCGCTTGCGTTATGCCGAACAGTAAGGCGCAAGCGCTGGATCCGGCGGTGGTCGACCAGGCGATCCACTGGCTGGTGCGCCTGCGCTTCAATCCTGCCGATGAGAAAACCCAGCGCACGTTCGAGCACTGGCTGCAGCAGCGTTCGGAACATCGGTTAGCGTGGCAGCGTGTGGAAGCGCTCGGCGATGACTTCGCCGGCGTGCCACCTGATTTGGCCCGGCACACCCTCAAAGGCGCCCGCTCAGGCATGCATCGACGCCAAAGCCTCAAGCTACTGGGTGCATTGGCCACCTTGGGTGGTGCGACCTGGCTGGGCCGCGACTACACACCGCTGCCGGCCATGCTGGCCCAGCAGCACAGCAGAACCGGCGAGCGGAAGCGCTTCCAACTCGATGATGGCAGCCTTATCCAGCTCAACAGCGACAGTGCGGTCGACAGCTATTTCAATGCTCAGCGGCGCCTGATCGTTCTGCGGCGCGGCGAAATCATCGTCAATACCGGCGCCGATGCGGGCTCGGCTCAACCGCGTCCTTTCTGGGTACAAACCCGCGACGGATTGATAAGCACTCTGAATGCCCGGTTCCTCGCGTATGAGCGTGACGACGGGACCCTCATCGCGGTGCAGCGCGGCGCAGTCAGCGTCTTTCCTGGATCCAGCCAAACCCTTACGGTCAACAACACCGTCCAGGCCGGCAATCAGCGGCTGTTCACCTCGGATGGCGTTCGTGAATTCAAGGATAACGGCCTGGATGTATGGAGCTGGAGTGACGGGGTGATCAGCGCACGCAATATGCGCCTCGGTGATTTCATCGGGGCCTTGTCGCGCTATCGCCCCGGCCTGTTGCGCTGCGCCGAAGAGGTCTCGGGCCTGCGGGTTTCCGGCACCTTTCAACTCGCCGACACCGACCAGGTACTGGCATTGGTTGCGCAGTCACTGCACCTGCGGATTGATTATCGAACCCAATATTGGGTGACGTTGAGCGCCGCCAGCTAAGTATTTTCTTCGCCGCCTATCAACATCAAATAAAAATGAGGTGATTTCTCATTCTCGTTCGGCATGTAAGAAAAGGCCGACCTACAGGCCGATCTGCCGATCCCCTTTCCACGGAGCGAGTTAATGAGTGCGTCCCCGGTTCCCCAGCGTCATCTACTGAATCGTGCCATCCACGGTGCGATCTTCGGCGTCATCGTCAGCAGCTATGCGCTACCCACCCTGGCACAGCCCTCGACCGTTGAGCAGACCCACCCGGTGCACCAGTGGAACATTCCCGCCGGCCCCCTGGCACCGGCGCTTGACCGCTTTGCCCGCGAGGCGGGTATCAGTCTTTCCTTCGATGCTTCAAGCGTAGCGAACCGCAATACCCGGGGCGTGAGCGGCACACTCGATACGTCCGAAGCCCTGTCGTCATTGTTGCAGGGGAGCGACATGGCGATACAGCAGCAAGGCCCGAACGCTTACCTGCTGACGCCGCAAACCAAGGCGGATGCCGAACTCGAGGAGTATCGCCTCGCGCCTATCCTCGTCAACGCCAAGGCCAGGGCCGATGGCACCGAAGACCCCAATTCGGTGGTCGCCCAGGAACTCTGGGTCGGCGGCAAGGTGGCCACCAGCATCCTCAACACGCCCGCCTCGGTGTCCGTGGTGACCGACAAGGAAATGAAGCAACGCAGCGTGAGCACGACCGAAGAACTGCTGCAATACACGCCAGGGGTCATTACCGACTATTACGGCACTGACGACCGCAACGATTACTTCCAGATCCGCGGCTTCCAGGCCACGACCTATCGGGACGGCCTGACCCTGGGGTCGATGCGCGGTGTGCGCGAAGAGCCTTTCGCCTATGAGCGCGTCGAGGTTATACGCGGCGCCAACTCGACGCTGTTCGGCCCGGCCGACCCGGGCGGCTCGGTGAACTTTGTCAGCAAGAAGCCGCGCTTCGACAAGTTCGGCCAGGGCTACGTCACCTACGGTTCTTTCGACCATGTCGAAACCGGCATCGATGTCGGGGACTCGCTGAACGAAAACAAAACCGTGGCCGGTCGCTTCACGGCAAAGATGCAAGACAGTGATCGCGAATACGACCACTCACGGGACGACAACAAGTTCTTGATGGGCGGCCTGACCTGGTCACCCACGGACTTCACCTCCGCCACCGTGATCGTGGATTACCTGAAAACCCAAAGCTCGCCCAACAGCGGCGGTTACCCGCTGGACAAGGAATACGACCGTGACAAGTTCTACGGCGAGCCCAGCTACAACTTCCACGATGTCGAACGTACCAACATCAGCGGCACCTTCAGCCATGATTTCGACAACGGCTTCGTGCTGCGCAGCAACCTGCGCTACAGCAAACTGACCGATGACTTCGGCTATGTATTCCTCAGCGACTCCCCTACCCGCACCGGCACTACCGTCCCGCGTTATATCTTCGGCACTGACAGCGACGCCGAGCAACTGAACGGCAACTTGATGCTGCAATACGATGCCCGCTTCGAAAACATCGACAGCAGTACGTTGGTGGGCGTGGAGTATGGTGATTCTTCCACCGAGGAACGCTCCGTCTATGCCACGACAGGCTCCATCGACCTGGCCAACCCGGTGTTCACGGGTGTGCCCAGCGGCGTAGCGCCTTATAGCAACGACAAGCTCGACACAAAAACCAAGGCCGTGTTCCTGCAACAGAACCTGTCCTTCTATGAGCGCTTTATCGTCACCGCCGGTGTGCGCAACGACTCGCTGGATCTGTCCAATACCGACATCAACAACGTAAAAGAGTCGGATAACTTCTCCGAAACGTCCTATCGCGGCGCACTGACCTATATCGTCAACGACGAAGTCTCCACCTACGTCAGCATGGTCGAGTCGGTCTCACCGCCAACGGTGGGTGTAGTGCCGAAGACAGGCACGCAATATGAAGTGGGGGTGAAATATGCGCCCATCGGTATGGACGCGCTGTTCTCGGCAGCCGTCTACGACCTGACCCAGGAAAACGTCAGCATTGCCGTCGTACTGCCCAGCGGTGTCATCGAGCAGCAAACCGTTGGCGAATCACGTGTGCGCGGCCTGGACCTGGAAGCCAAGGCTGAGCTGACCCCCAACCTGAGCCTGGTGGGTGGCTACTCCTACATGGAGTCCGAAGTGTTGCGCGGTACGTTGTACGACGGCAGCTCACTCAAAGGAAATGAGTTCGCCACGGCGCCAAAACACTCTGCGTCGCTGTGGAGCTATTACAACATCCCCGACACCGATGTCAGCGTTGGCCTGGGTGCACGTTATGTGGGTTCTTACTACTTTGACGCCGCCAACACCGGCACCAGCGATGGCACGACGCTCTTCGATGCGGCCTTCAACTACAAACTCTTCAAAGGCACTGACCTGGCGGTTAACGTCAGTAACCTGCTGGATGAGCAACATGTGGTTGGTTCAGGGACTGCGAACTACTACAACCCGGGCCGTGAAGTCACCGCTAAGTTGAGTTACAACTGGTAAAGAGTTGGCCGTTCATGATGGGGCGTCGGCTTGATGCGGGTCAGTCATCGAGCGGCGAAAACCGTCGGAGGGGTTCAAACCCTCCGACTTCAAAAAATTAATCATCGAAAATCATGCACTTAGAGAATATTCAACTGCCACTTTGTATCTGAATAGTTGGTTCTGAAGCGCAAGGGGCTGAGCCTGCTGACAGAAGGTCCCAACAACCAGTTGAGTATCCCAGCAAACGATGTAGACTCGCTTTAACGCATAACGTTAAGCATTAAGAGATGATAAGAAGCTTCAGATGCGCCGACACCCAAGCTCTTTTTGAAACCGGCAAAACCCGGCGCTGGGCAGCCATCCTTTCAGTGGCAGAACGAAAGCTGGGCATGCTCGATGCTGCGGTCGATCTCAACGACCTGCGCTCTCCTCCTGGAAACAGGTTGGAGCAGCTGTATGGCGACAGGGAAGGCCAGCACAGCATCCGGGTTAACGGTCAGTACCGGATCTGTTTTGTCTGGGGCGCCAACGGCCCCGAAAATGTAGAAATCGTAGATTATCACTGAGGTGAATCATGTTTAAGAATGGCATGAGACCCGTACACCCTGGAGAAATTCTCAAAGAAGAGTATCTGGAACCGCTTGGCCTTACCGCAGCTGCGCTTGCAAGGGCATTGCACGTTTCTGCCCCCACCGTAAATGACATTGTCTTGATGCGCCGTAGCATCAGCGCCGATGTTGCTTTGCGCTTGGCCGCCGCATTGGAAACGTCAGCGCAGTTTTGGCTGAATCTGCAGACTGCGTATGATTTACGTACAGCTGAGATTGCTAAAGGGGAACAGATTCACAGGGAAGTGGAGAAGGTTCCTCACTGCGCATAACCAGCACAAAACAGAAATTTGAGCCCAGCAAAATAGCTGGGCTTTTTGTTGGGCATACAAAGACACCACGCGTTTGCCGCAAGCGCTTTTTGCGCCAGGACGATAAGTGACTAGCGTCAGCCTATATACCTGGCCCCATCACGCGAGCTGGCAACCTGACCAGCCGATCCCAACCCTCGGCACTGATCCCGGAACAGTTCAGCAACGCCAATGTGTGCAGCGGCAATTGCTCCAACACCGGCACTGCGGCTGAGGTAATCCGCGATTCCCCGGGATCTGCCGAAATCGTCAGAGCACTCAACGGCAGCCGAGCAAGGTGGGCCACCCCAGCGTCGGTGAGCCAAGGGCTGTCATACAAACCCAGGCGCCGCAGCGGCAGATCACGCAAGCAGGCCAGGTCGGCATCGCGCAGATCCAGGCCGCTTATTTCAAGTTGCTCCAACGGCAAGCCCAACTCGACGAGCTTGCGCAGAACCTTGCCATCCACGCCGCGACAAAAGCTGAGATTCAGTCGCTTCAGTGGCAGGCCAGCGAGTTGTTTCAGTTCCTTCCAAGTGAGGTCGTTCAATGACAGGTCCAGGGACTCCAACTCCAAACCGCGCAGATCGCTCAACGTATCTGCATCGATGCCTTGCACATCGGAAAGCCCCAGGCGCTTGAGTGGAAAACTGTGCAGCACATCGAGCCGCTCGATGACTTGCCGTGAAGATTTGAGATCCAGGTCGGCGAGCGGCATGCCCTCCAAAGCCTCAAGATCGTCCTCGCCAACATACGAAGACGAGAGCAAAAGCCGTTCGATGGGCAGCCCCGCAATGGCATGCAGCGTGGCGTCCGTTGCGTAACATTGATCCAGGCTCAGGGAGCGCAATGCGCTCAGGCGGGAGAGCCATGCGGGGTCCTCCAGAATTGCACCGCTCCAACCGAGGGACAGTTGCTCAAGGGGGTGACTGCATAAATGCGCCATCCCACGGGACGTCAGCTCGCCGACGCGCTCCAGCGTGAGTGATCGTAACCTGAGGTTTGACAGCCCGAGAAGGCCATCATCGGTGACGTCATCGCAACGGTTCAGCGACAGTTCTTGCAGCGGGCTATTGCCGAGTTGCTTGAAGAATTTGTCGTCGAAGTCCTGGCCGTAGGTGCTTAACGTCAGTCGGCGCAGCCGATCGAGGGAAGGTAGGCTGGTGGCGTTATCGGCGCGGGAGAATCCGCTGATCTCCAGGCGCTCGAGAGCGAGGTCTGGCACGCGTTGCCATACACTTGGATCGCAGCTGAAACGTGGGCTGTTGAGCACCAACGTGCGCAAGGGCAGCCCAGCCAGGGCGTCGCACCACGCCGGCTCGGCGTTATCCAGCTCCAGATGATCGACCGGCAGGTTGCGAAGCTGCGCCAGCAATGGCCCGGGGCGATTGGTATGTGCCGTGGTGTTCAACTGAGTAATGACGACGTTAGCAGCCGGATCCCACAGGCCTGCGGCGAGGCGTACGCCGTCTAATGAAACCTCGGCAGTGTCGAGCAGATCGCGGTAAAGCGCGGCACGTGTGGCGATGTCATCGGGGTCGGTGGTGAGTTGGGTAGTCAGCGCGTTGCGGGTGGGGTTGTGCACGGTTTAGGAGTCCGAAGTGCGCGAGCGCTGGGCAGGCTGCGAAAGAGAAAAGTTGCCATAAGGGAAGCATAAAAAAGAGCCTCGCTGAAGAGGCTATTGAGACGGAAAACGAGATCCCCGGCCCTGTTCCGAGTTACAGATTCCTGGCAGGAGATCAACGACGGCGCCCCTCTGAACAGCTCACCCACCTAAAGGCTGTACAAACCCCCTGTGGCGAGGGAGCTTGCTCCCGCTGGGCTGCGCAGCAGCCCCTTCTGTGAACGCTCCGCACCCAAGCGGAAGCAAACCCTAGCCACCGTTGGCAGCCCAAAACCAACGTAAAGAATTACCACCGCTGACAGGCTAAACGTCCTACATCAAGCTCGGAAAGCGGCGTCTTGTAGCCCCCGGACAAGCCAGCCTATATTCCATCGTCGCCCTAATGGCGACTCGGGTTTGGCGACTCGATTAACGAGGTAGCTCCTTTCAATTGAATGAGGTACTACCCATGAAACGATACATGCCCATCACCGGCATCGATTGCATCCCCGCCACCCTGCTCATCGACACCGAAGCCCCGCTCGACGTCCTCTTCGAAACCGCCGACTACCGCATCCGCACCGTGACCCAACTGCTGGAAAACATCGCGTTCCGTTCGGAAATCAGCTCCGACACGCTGGTGCTCTCCGACCTTTGCAAAATGCTGACGATATCGCTGCGCGATGGGTGTGATGTGATGGATGTGATTGGGAGACGGTTGCGGGCGCAGGCGGCCGAGTAAATGAAAACGGGCGACCTTTGTCCCGACCCTCGGGGCGACTACATCCATCTGCTACGATGAGCTGTGGCGCAGTTCGTCAAGAACTGCGCCACATATTTAATCCGAAAATGGCGCAGTTCTAGGAACTGCGCCATAATTGCGCCAAAATCTCCTCAAACAGCGCCAACACAACCATGCCTTCGACCACCGACATACTGAACAGTATCCAGGCATCCAGGAACGGGGTGAGCCTCTCAGAGCTCTTGACCAGGCACCCTGAAATTGCCCGGCGAACGGCGCAGCGCATCCTTGCAAACCTGATCGAAAGCAGCCAAATCACTGCGCAGGGCGAAGGCAGGGCACGGCGTTATTTCGCAACAGAACACCGGGCTGAAACCCATGCCCTGAACACTGACACCGATGCCTTCCCTACCTTCATTCCATTATCCGCAGACAGCCGGGACATACTCGCCTACATCAACCAGCCCACAGAAGCGCGCAAGCCTGTGGGCTACCAACGTGACTTTCTGGATGCCTATCGCCCTAACGAGACATGGTACTTATCTGAGTCGTTGCGGCGCCAATTGCATAGGATGGGCAAAACCGCTGATGCGACGGAGCCAGCAGGCACTTATAGCCGGGCGGTCCTGAATCGCTTGCTGATTGATCTGTCGTGGGCATCAAGCCATTTGGAAGGAAACACCTACTCACGGCTCGACACGCGACAACTCATCGAGCAAGGCAAGGCAGCACAGGGCAAGGCCGCTATAGAAACGCAGATGATCTTGAACCATAAGACAGCTATCGAACTTTTGGTCGAGAACATCGAGAGTGCCGAGTTCAACCGTTACACGTTGATGAACCTGCATAGCGCCTTGGCTGAAAACCTGCTGCCCAACCCAGCAGACGAGGGCCGAATTCGCCAGCACGCCGTCGACATAGGGAAAAGCACCTATCGCCCGCTCTCAACGCCACAGCAAATTGAAGAGGCACTGGACGTCCTGCTTGGCAAAGCCAATCAGATCGCTGATCCATTCGAGCAGTCTTTCTTCATGATGGTGCACCTGCCCTACTTGCAGCCCTTTGCCGACATCAATAAGCGCACATCCCGACTGGCAGCGAATCTCCCCCTGTTCCGTGCCAACCTTTGTCCGCTGACCTTTCTGGATGTACCGGAGCAGGCCTACAGCCGAGCCACATTGGGCGTGTACGAAATGACCCGTGTAGAGCTGCTTCGCGACTTGTATATCTGGGCTTACGAACGCTCGACACTGGAATATCTGGCAATCAAGCAAGACCTTGCGGAACCGGACCCTTTACGCCTGGCATGGCGAGACTTCATCAAGAAGACCATTCGGGAAATCATCACTCACCCAGAGCTTGATCCATTGTCATGTATTCAACGCTCGGTAGCGGAATATGTTTCAGAAAAAGAGCAGCCGGAAGTGCAAGCACTGATCGTCGAAGAACTCCGTCGCCTGCACGAAGGGGTGCTCGCACGCTACGGGTTACGACCATCAGAGTTCATGTCCTGGAAGTCGCTCCATGGCCACTGATGGATCATAAATAAATCCGTCCCCCTTTTCGTATATCCGGCAGGGTCACCGTAGTGCCGTCTACGAGACGAACTGGTCGTCCCATCCAACGCCACGATGACGGACGCCGGTTGCTCATTGATGACCCCGTGGAGCGCAACAAGGTTGAAACCATCTCCAGCGGCAACCGCTCTCTAGCTTTGTAAGCGTCCAGTAATTATACATTTCAACTTTGAAATGTCTGTGCGTTACCAGTGCACTTTGACTCGCTGCTGGTCTACATCACTTTAATTAGGAGTGATCGCGGGGGCCTACAACTGGCCGGCTAATGTGCAGTTCAAATCATACTGTTCAGCCATGCTGACAACCCTGCGCGCGCTTATTGCCACTGAGCCCTCTTGTGTCCATAGGAATGGGTAGAAAGACACGCATTGATCACCGCTCACACGCTGAATGTCGTCGCGCCAGGATTCCCAACGCAGGCCCTCATAGAAGGCCGCCGTACGATTGCTCACAGCCCATTCCAAGAAGGCGGTATAACCGATGCCCAATGGCTCCCAAAGCAGATTATCGGGCGCCCAGTAGTACACCGCTCCCACATCATCACCCAAGCCGCCGCCATTGACGGAAAAGCATCCACCTGCCGCGTCATCTGCCACCAGTAGATGCCCTTGCGCCCGTCCCTCGTTCCATCCCGCCAGGGTTCTTGTGAGTTTTTGATGACCTGAACCAAGAATACGAAGCCAGCCATGATCAATCAGTATCCCGCCAGTCTCAAATGCTATAGCCCCCAAAGTCGACTTGGTCGTTACCTGTAGCTGTAGGAGAACGCTGGTGTTTTGAGGTGAAGGGGGAAGCAAGTCGTAAGGGCCGTCGGCCTGCTCCAGCATCTCCCGTATGTAGATCATGGCGGGGTCATTAATTTCAACCAAATCTTCTATGCATTTCATTAGTCGATCCTTGATAGCAAGAATTCTAAGTTAGACGGGCATCTACTGATGCGGCAGCAACTGTTCGATCTCGCTAGCCCGTTGCATCGGCAGCCGTATCAGCACATCTTTGAGTAAAAAAGGGACAAAAAAGGGGACAGATTTATTTTAGAACACCGAGCAAGCCAATAAACCTGCTCTCTCTGCAGCTGTACCTAATAAATCCGCCCCCTTTATCCACTATTTTTTAGGTTCAGCAGGCTGTAGCGTCTATACCGGCGCGTTGTAAGAAACATCTCCCGAGTCGCGCCAAACTCCATTCGAAAAGCTCACAGGCCGCTGTGGGTAACAAACCAACAGCCCTTCGAAGAACTGAGAGAAGGACAGGTCAAGTCGCGTTATCCAACGCATATTGTCGATTTCCAACAATCGCCAGTTGTCTCCGCTATCGAAACCGAAAGCAGTCCCGGTGCTATCCCAGCCGAACAGCCACACCTCGCCCTTCGCGCCCGGTTCATAGGGCCCGTCTTTATAGATTCCATCATCACCGAAGTAGTCTGCCCCAGCAGGACGCAACGTCGGTTGAATCGTCAAAAGCGGCAGCGCGCAGTCGTCCTCCTTGATCTCACCGTGCCCTCGTTCATGCATAAAAGCAAAGTACTCGTCGGGAACCGACGGCCACTGCTGCCGCATCATACTTACTTCACCTGAAGAAACAGGTGTCAGCCGCTCCAATAGCGCACATCCCAGCGCATTAAAGGTTTCTAAATTTTCGTACATGCTCATGGTAGCCTCGGGGGGCTGCGGGAGGCACGACTTCGTTTGTCGCTTTACCCCCATCAACCCCACTTTACCCTGACAACAGGGCGTTATTTCTCGCTAAATCACGCACTAAAAAATTTCCACAGTATCGCGTAAGGCAGCTCATCATCAACAATATCAGGCAAGCGAAAATAATAAACAGCCAATGAACTTTCTAAGCTCTTATGAACAAATGCGCCATCAGACATCACACGATAAGAGGCGTACTCCATAAACTTGTCAGAACCAAGAGAACTAAGAGCTTTTTTTATCTCACCATAGGTCTCACCCGCCCCCCTAGGAAGCAATTCAGACGGCGGCGAGCGTACAGCCATATCATCATTTTCAACATCTCTGTAGTAGGCTCTCCGAAATGCAGGCTCACTGCAGGCCCAATAGAGGGAAAGTAAACGAAGCTTTTCCTTTCCCTCATCAAAAAAAGCGTCAGCTAAAAAATACTGATCGTCTGAAATTTTGTATGCACCATCTTCCATGGCGAGAATGCACTGCTCTCGTGCATCGACGGCGTCCCCAATCTTTAACTTACACAGCGACGACCACTCTTGCATCTTAAATACCTCAAACCTATTGTGGCCATTTGAATATTCGACCTTCGACCCTACCAGCCTTAAGAGCGTTCTTTGCGGCTACTTTGGCCTGCCCCTCCGGCATATTTTTAACGGAAAAAAGGGGACAGATTTATTTTAGAACACCGAACAAGCCAACAAGCCTGCTCGCTCTGCATCTCATAAAATAAATCTGTCCCCTTTTCGCTTCAGGAGGTCAGCGAACAGCTTGAAATCGTGCCGATGCAGATCCGCGTGATCAAACATGTTCGTAAAGTCTACGGTTGCCACATCCTAGGCCAACTGAGTACTCAGAAGTCCCGTCGCGGCATCACGACTCTGCGAAATGCTTCCTACAGCGTTTGCAGTGGTTTTTTACCTAGTTGTAAATCTTAATCAATAGACTCTATTTGAAACACCAAAGTAGAAAAGTCTATTGCTTCAGTACCTCCACTACATTCCAAATTTATTATGCGACCTTCCTCACTGATTACCATCCCTGCATTTCCAACCCAGGCCTGAACAATGTCGTTCGCACGCCATACATTCCAAATTTTTAATTCGCAATCTGTTTTGGATAGCACCGAAAAAAAAACAGACTCCGGGCTAGTATCTTCCCATAGAATAATTTCAGAGTGACGCTGATCATTCACCTCCAGTTCACCTTTTACTACTTTTAAACGTAAACCAGCTACAGGCGGCATAGATGACTTCAATCTTCGAGCCAAAAAATTGCTTCGACCTGCTTTAATTTTTTTTTGAAAGATCGGGTACACAAGACGCTCACCTACTTGAACAGGTGCCCCTCGTGTACGTTGAAAAGCTGAAGAAAGCGTTTCCGTCATTTCTTAGTATCCTGGTTTTCTGTATGGATCGACAGCGGCGTGGTCTTGCGGCCAACGAGGAACAAAGTCTTTACCACCATCCCGAGCAGGAATGGGCTCGTGACTCAGCTCCATAGACTCAATGCCCCCTTTATCTGCGTTGTATCGCTGAGGTGCGAGTCCTTTACTCATGCGATCCAGATTCTCTGGACCATAAGTGTTTGCCGCGCTGGGAGCAGCAGCCTCGTTTTTCCAAAACCTAGACCGAACAGCAGACCAGGAGGGGTCGTTGCCTTTAGCCGTTTGATTATAAACGTCGTCACCGACCTTCCATCCACTCTTCACTGGAGGGTTGTCGATCTGACCAGTAGCTTTCGCACCCGAAACCAGTACCGACGCCCCGCTCCCATCAAGGTACTTCCCAGCGCCCTTGAGCAACGCTATTTCCATCGCCGCCTTAGCGGCTTCGGTCCCATAGTCGCGGAGTGGGTTTACATCTCCAGGGTAGGTTGCGCTGTTGAAGGACGCGAGTACCTTGCTTCCTTGCGTGTAATCGTAAGGAGCAAACAGCTGCCCGGTGGCCTGCCACCCATCAACAAACGATGCCGCGCCGCCCAAACCGGAGAGCGCAGGTATAGCGCATCCGGCTCCAGTGACACAAGCAGGCGTGGAGAGTATCGCGCCGCCGAATCCTGCCGCGGCGCCTATCGCGCCGAGTACCGCGCGGCTCGCCTGGGATGACTGTCTGAGCTCCTTATCGTTAAGCAGCAAATCATCGTTGGCTTGGTCCCATTTCGAATATTCGTCATAGGCACCGGTAGCAATCAGCGCACTTTGAGCACCAGTGAACCCCTTTCCATCCGCTTCAAGCGCTTTAACAACTTGGTAGTTTGGATCATCCACAGGTACCGAAGCAGAGCAATGAACCAAAGCACACGCAGCCGCTTTCAGCTCATAAGCTTTTTCAGGCGTTTCCTTTTGTAATTTCTCAAGTGCAACTGTCTCTTTCTGGTGAAGCTGACGGTTGTATTCGTCAGCCATCAACGCGACCCAAGAAGCTTTCTCGACATCGCCACCAGCAAGACCGGCTGCCGTCAAACCGACAACCTGAGAGACCGCTTGTCGTAGCTCGGGCTGTGTATCGAAAATGGAATTAAGCTCCCCAGCCATGGCTTGGCTGGCACCCGCCGCAATGGCGCCGGTCTTGAAGTCACCACCGGTAGCACTGGAAATCGCCCCCCCTGCCAACGCGTGCATGGCAGTACGAGCGACGCCGCCTTCGGCCCACATGGCCATGCCTGTGGTATCACCCGCATTCTTCGCGGCCTGCCAATGGTCTTGCGCATAACCACCGACAAAATTGAACGTTGTAGCTGCCGCGACGGTACCCGCCTGATAGACCAGCCCATCAGTGATGTTCTGGCCGAAGCTTCCTCCATTGATGGCGGTTTTGATGACTCCTCCCGCAACACCCTGAGCCCCGGCATGCAGCGCAAAACCACCTAATCCTTGAAGAGTATTTAAATCAAAACCCCTTGTGAGGTTATTAAACGGCACGGTATTGCCGCCAAGCGCGGGATCGATGACGCCCTTGGTAAAACCAGCCGTGATCCCGGCGATTACATAGCCTTTCAGACTCTCTGATGAAAAGACGTCTTTGAAGGTCGCGCCCAAATCACCCTTGTTGTTGATCGTGCTGACCGCCGTTTGCGCGACTGCTGCCGAAAAACTCGCCGTTGCGGCAGCCGACGCAGCAGCGCCTACAGTCGCAGCCGTGGCAGCGGACGCACCTGCCGCCGCAGCCGCCCCAGACGCTGCGGTGCCAGCACTAGCGCCAACTGTAGCTGCGGTTCCAGTACCAGCGGTCAACACCGTAACGATGATAATGATCGCCAACATCGCGCCCTGTCCCAGACTCGAGTGGCTGTATTTAAATGACTCGTGAGTTTCCTTGATCAACCGCCAATCCACATCCCCTCGCTGCTCGGCCTCCTTGAGCCAGGCTAACTTCGGATCGGCCTTGACCATGACATCAATGGTTTGGCTAACGGTTTTCTGGTTGATGTGTTTGATATCGATGTTCAAGCCATCGGCAGCTTTGATGGCCAAGTTCCCCTGAGCCTGCAATTGGCTCTGAATCAAGGTTTCGTCGGTGTGGCCTTTGCCCTTCATCGAGTTCCAAGCCAGACTGGAACTGCTCTTTGTATGGCTTTCCTGGCTCAGATCCTTAACACCCTCGAAGGTAATCGAGCCGCCGCTTTGCAACGTCAGGTCACCACCACTGTTCAGCTTGGCCGCCTGGTAACGCTGGTCACTCCCACTGAGCAAAGTCAAATCACCACCCGTGATGATCTGGCTGCCCACATGCGTAACCTTGGTCACCTCATCCCGCTGTGTCTTCTTACTCCCCCAACCACCCTTCTTCTTCATGTCATACAGCGAATAGTCGCTGTTTTGCGCAGCCAGCAGCTCAAGCTTGCCACCCGCCACGAAATAGGCCTCGTTTGCAGCGCTGACCTTGCTGGCGATCATCGCCAAATCCTGCCCCGCGCTCATTACAACGTTGCGCCCCGCATTAACCGTCGAGGACACCTGACTGACGTGATCCTCCTGGCTAGTCACCTTCTTGCTCTTACCGTACGAGTGCTGCTCATCCGCTGCTGAGGCGAAGGTCAGATTTTCCTCGGCAGCCATGGCAACGTCGCGCTTGGCATCGATCTGACTGCCGACAACGGTGAGGTTGCGACCTGCGTTGACGATCACGTCGCGGCCGCTGTCGAGGCTGGAGCCGTATTGCTTGATGTCTTGGTCGCGATGCCGACCGCGTGTGCCGCTGTTGATGCGTTCGGCGGAGACGAGGTTGACGTCGCGTGTGGCGTTGAGGGTGGTGTCGGCGCCGCTTTTCAGCACGCCGCCAACACTGTTGATGTCACGCCCTGCGCTGATGGTCAGGTTGTTGGCCGCTTCGATACGGGCGGCGCTGTCGATGAAGTCGGCGCGTTCAGTACGGTAGCCGCTGCTGCTTTCGTGGGTGGTAACAGTTCGCTCGTTAGTCACGTCGCCAGTCAAAGCCACAACACTGACATCCCGCCCAGCAATAACCCCACCCGCCCTGTTAGTCAGGTTATTACTCGCCAACGCATCCAGCCGCCCCCCCGCTTCCATCAACCCACTGTTGACCAAGCTGTCGCCAGCCGTCGCCCTCAGGTTGCTGGACGCACGCAAGGTGCCCGCATTGTTCAGATTCTTACCCGCAATCAGGCTGACATCTGAGCCCTGGATCAACGCGCCATTGGCCGCCAGACGATTGTTGGCCTGGGCCAGGTAGAGCACCGGCACCAGCACCTGCTCGTTGTTCACCGTCCGGGTTTCCATCCAGACGATGTCGTGGGTCAGGGCCGCGACTTGTTCGGCGGTGAGGCTGACGCCCAGGGACAGGTTCAGTGCGTCCTTGCTGGCGATGGCGTTGTTCATCAGGTACTTGAACATGCCGTCGTCGGAGGTCTGGCCGTCGAGGAAGCGTTGGCCGGTGCGGGCGATCACGGCTTGCTGAATCAGGCGTTGTTCGTAAAAGCCGTCACCCAGGCGCTTGGCGGCGACGTCGGGGTCGTAGCCCAGGTTCGTCAGCAGGTAGTCCGAGCTCATGAAGCGGCGCATGTCGGTCAGCGCCGGGTTGGTCTCGATCAGGTACTTTTGTGGGTTGGTCCGGAACGAGCGGTCCGGCAGGCCGCGTACTTGGGTCAGGCCTGAGCCTTGGGTCGGCGTGGTCGAGGCGTCGCCGCTCATGCGGAACAGGCCGTTTTGCCCGGTCGGCAAGTCAAAGCCCGGCAAGGCCAGCGGATCGACCTGTTGCTGAGTCAGGTTCGGGGGCAGTTGCCGATTGACGCTGACGCGGGTCGAGAAGGCGTTGTCGGCCTGGGTATCGGTGCGCGGGCCGGCACCGACGTAGTTGTAGCCGCCACGCACGACGCTGTTGTCGGTGTTGCCCGAGGTGCGGACATCGACTGCGCCGCCAGCCTGGATAATCGCGGCGTAGGTCTGGTTATCGGTAGTACTTGTCTGGATGCGGAACTGTGGGAGCTCACGTTCGGTCATGCCGATGAAGCGGCTCATCGCTGCCTCGAGGCCACCCAGGTCATTGGCGTTATAGCCTGGGCTCTGCAACCAGTATTTGTTGGTGAAGTCATTGGCGGCGGCGCGCCATCCACCTGGGCTGCGCGTACGCTCGGACATGAAGGTGCGCGAGGTTTCGGTCTCGCCGGTCTCGATGCCGATGTTGTTCAGGCTGACGAGGTTGGCGGTCAATGCGCCGCCGACACCGATGCTGCTGCTCCGGTTGGTCAGCACGTCGCCTTGGATGTCCAGGTTGCCGCCGGTGGTGATGCTGGAGGCGGCGCTGGCCGCGGTGACTTCGAACTTGTCACGCTGGATGATCTGCCAGACGTGGTTTTCCTTGCCGCCGCTGCAGTCGCCGGCGTTGACCCCTTCGATACAGGCCACTTCCCTGATCGAGGCGGTGTAGATGCCTGCATCGTGGGTGGTCAAGACCTCGCGGACGTTGTCGATGGTGCTGGCCGCCAGGCGCATGTTGCCGTCGCTTTGCAGCGTGCCGGAGCTGTTGAGGATGCGGCTGGCACGGGTGCCGAGGCCGTCGCGATCGATGCTCAGGTCACCGAGGCTGTAGATATCGGCATAGCGATTGGTCAGGCTATTGACGCGCAGGCTGGTATTGCCGCCGCTGAAAATCAACCCGTGCTCGTTGAGCAGGTCGCCGGTCGATACGCCGAGCGCGCCGGCACTGCCGAGGGTGCCGTAGTTGTTGAGCGTGGCGGCAGTGACGTTCATGTCCGCCGCCGAGGTCAGGCGACCGTAGCTGTTGAGGACACCATCGACCACGAGGCTTGTGCTGCCGCCGCCGGCGATGCTGCCGTTTTGCTCCAGGTTGATCAGCGCGGCCTTGAGGCCCAAGGTGCCGAGACTGCTCAAGCGGCCGTTGCCTGTATAGGCGCCGGTCAGTTGCAGGTCGATCGCCCCATCGCTGCCGATCAGGCCGTCGACGCGCCAGTTGCTACCACGACCTTCCATGCTGTTGGCGCTGAGCAACTGGCCGGTGGCGGTCTGGGTCAACTGGTCGACATGAACCACAAGATGCCCGGCCTGGATCGCGGTGCTGTTGGTCCAGCTGTCGGCCGTCACCGTCAGGTTGCCGTAGGTCACCAGTTGCCCACCCGCCTGGCCCAGGTTGGCCTGGCTGATGCCAAACAGTCCCAGGCCGGTGTGCAGCAACTTGCCACCCACGTTCTGGACACTGCCGGTGTCGAAGCCCACATCTTGACTGGCGGTTTCGAGGGTGCCGTCGCTGTTATCGAACAGACCACCGATGTTGAACGCCGTGGTGCTGTTCTTGCCCAGGGTGCGCAGTTGGCCCTTCTGGTTGCTCAGGCTGGCGGCCAGGATATCCAGGCTGTCCTGGCTTTCGATGATGCCCGCGTTGTTGCTCAGCGCACCCGAAAGGTCAAAGTCGATGCGACTGGCACTGACCTGCCCGCCGCCGCTGTTGTCCATGTCCCGGCCAATGACCTGGACCTTGCCGGTGGCATACATCCCGCCGCTGCGATTGTCGATATCCGCGCCCGCGTTGCTGATCGCGATATCGCCCGCTTGCGCGGCCAGGCGCCCGCCGTCGTTGAACAGCCCGGCCAAGGCTTGGATATTCAGTCCTTGGGCCTGGATCGTGCCGCCCCGACGGTTCACGTCATAACCGTTTTTCAGCACACCCGTGACCCGCGCCTCCAGCGCGGCCTTGACGCTGGACAGCACACCGCCGCGGTTGTCCAGATTGGTCGCGAAGACACTCAGCTTGGCGTCCTGGGCAATGATGCTACCGCCCTGGTTGTCGATATCGCCCGCGACATCCACGGTCACCAGGCCCTTGCCTTGCAGCGTGCCCCTGGCGTTGTCCAGGCTGGCGGCATCGAGTTCGAGCGCGCCTTCACGGCTGGCGATCAGGCCCTTGTCGGCGTTTTTCACCGAGTCGCTGGCACTGACCAGCAACTTGCCATTGGCGGCGACAGTACCTTTGTTGCTGTTGTCCAGGCTGCCGGTGCGCACGGTCACAACGCCCTGGCTGGACAATTCACCGCCCTGGTTGTCGATCGCGCCGGTGCTGGTGATGTCGAGGGTCTTGCCGGCCATGACCAGGCCGGTCAAGTTATCCAGGCTGCCGAGGATCAGGGTCGCGCTGTTCAGGCTGGATAATTCACCGGCATTGTTTTCCAGGTGGCCCAGGTTCGCCGTCAGAAGGCCCTGGCTATTGATCAGGCCGCCTTGGCTGTTGAGGACTTGGTCGGCGGTCAGGTGCAGCTCGGTGTTGCCGAGGATGCGGCCTTTGTTGCGGTTATCCACAGCGTTGCCGGTGACCGTGGTCTTGCGCTGGCCGCTGAGGGTGCCGCCCTGGTTGTTCAGCCCGGCGCTGGTCGTGACCTTCAGGTCGCGACTGGCAATGACGGTTTTGCCGCCGTTGTTCAGTTGCTTGGCCGTGAGGGTGACATCGCCCGTGGTATTGCGGCTGTTATCGGCATTGACGCCGGCTTCGATGATGCCGTTGTTGCTCAGCGTGCCGCCGCTGTCGAGGTGAATGCTGTCGCGCGCCACCAGGTTGTTCTGGCTGGTCAGGTCGCCCTGGGTCTTCACGTCCAGGCGGCTACCGGCGTACACCTGCCCCTGGGTTTCCAGACTTTTGGCCTTGATGTCGATGGCACCGGCAGCAGCCGTCTGCGCCAGGCTCAAATGCCCATTGGCATCCAGTTGGATATCCCCGCCACTGGCAACCATCTTGCCGTCCAGCTTCACCCCGACTCCGGCCTCGGTGCCCACCAGTTTGATCGCCCCGGCGTACATACCACCCAACGCCGAGGAGTCGATGGCCAATTCGGGCTTGGCACTGCCGTCGTCCGCCCGGGCAGTGGCGTTGAGGGTATTGGCATTAACGTCATTGCGCCCGGCCACGATGGTCAGGTTCTTCGCCTGGATCTCGGCGTTGATCTTGGCGCTACGGGTGATGATTTCGAAGCGGTCGACGTTGTTCGCGTTCAGGCCCGCGCCTTCGATGGCGACGCTGCCCTGGTCCACCTGATAGCGGCTCACCTGGCCGTTTTCGATGATCGGCTTGCCCGTGGTCAGGGTCGCCTTTGGGGTATTGATGAAACCGCAGCCGTTACAGCTGATGCCGTAGGGGTTGGCGACGATGACGTGGGCCGACTGCCCCGCCACTTCGGTGTAGCCGCGCAGTTGGCTCGGGTTGCCGCCGTTGACTTCGTTGAGGATGGTGGTGGCGGCCGTGCCCTGGAGGTTCGGGTTGCCGAGGATGATCCCGCCCAGTTGCGTGGCCTGGGCCGGGTTGGTGGCGTTGTTGAGGATTACGCCGTTGCTGCCGACGTTGTAGTCCTTGAACTGGTTGTGAGACAGCCCGCTGCCGTTGGGCTTGGCGATGTTGACCACCGGCACGCCGTTGCCGGCCTGGCCGAGGCTGGTGCCCGGGGCGCTGACCACGATGCCGCCCGCCTGGGCCCACATCGGCTGCCAGAACATGACGTTGGCCAACAGGAACGCCAGGCCGCGCTTGGGCATGCCCCAGAAGGCGTCGCGGTTTTGCAGGGCAGCAGAAGGCTGGCGGGCCAGGAAGGCGTGTTGGCGGTCGTCCATGATCAGGTCTCGTTGCAGCAGAAATTAAATGGATACATCCACGCGGAAGTAGATCGGCGCTTCGCGCTCGGTCAGGGCATCCGGACGTTCCAGGGAGTGGGCGAAGGTGACGCTGGCGTTCAGGTGCTCACCGCGGGCGAACAGCTCCAGCGAGTTGCTCGACATGCGCCCGTGCTGATCACCGTTGTAGCGATCGCCACGAATCACACCCTGGTCATAACCGAGGCTGGTGCCGTATTCGGCAAACACCGGGCGCAGCCACTCCAATGTCACCGGACGGCTCCAGCGCAAGTCGTTGCGCCAGTAACCGCCGCTGTCGCCGGACAATGTCTGGTCCTTGTAGCCACGAATCGACGACAGACCGCCCAGGCTCATGCGCTGGGGGCTGAACAGCACGTCTTCGCTGCGCTGGCCGGTCATCAGGCTGCTGAAGCTGAAGGACTCGCCGCCCAGCATGAAGGGCTGCAAATAGCTGAGGGTCGCGGTGTATTTGCGGTAGCGCGCATCCGGCAACCCCGGCCCCGGCTCATGATCGCCCTGGGCATCGAGAGCACCGATACCTTGTTGCAGGCCCAGGTCGAGGTTGACGAAGGCATTGCCGATCCGCCGACCATGGTTGATGCCGAACTGCGCCTCGCTGATGCGATTGCTGCTTTCGGCAAGCTTGCTGTCTTCGATGAAGTTGTTGGTGCGCAGGTACGAAAGGCCGGTGTTGAGTGAGGTCTTGCTCACCGCGTCACGATGGACCACCCGCTCCAGGCGCACCTGATGATTCTGGCTGTCGCCGCTCTGCTTGAAATTGAAGCCGTTGGCCTGGCCCACGGCGCGGTATTCGCTTTGGCTGTAGGTGTAGCTCAGGTTCCACCAGCCAAACGGCAGGTTGTAATAGAGCATGCCGTTGCGCGAGGTTTTCTGGTGATCGCTGACGGCATCGTGGCCGCCGCGCAAGGCCAGTTGGTCGGCCAGGCCCAAGGGGCTGTCCCAGTCCAGGGAGGCGCCCCATTGCTGCTCGCCGGTGCTTTTCTGCCCGTCGTTATGCCGTGACAGGCCGGCGCGCCAAGGCTTTTGCGGGGTGTTATTGACCCGCACTTCGCTGCCGCCGATGTTCTGCCCCGGCGTCAGTTCCATTTGTGCACGGTTGGACGGCAAACGGTTCAGCTGATCGACCATCTGCTCCATCTCACGCAGGTTGAGCAGTTCGCCGGTTTTGCCGGGAAACGCCATCGCCAACTCGCGATCCGACAACTGGCTGTTCTCGGCACCTTTCAAGCCTTCCAGGCGGCCCTCGACGACCAGCACTTGCAGGTGACCGCTGGACAGGTCCTGTTGCGGCAAGTAGGCGCGACTGGTGACCAGGCCTTTGTCGAGATAATGGTCAGTAATGACTTTGAGCAGCTCGTTAAGCTGCGGCACGCCCAGGCATTGGCCGATGTAAGGCTTGAGCAGGCGTTCGCGCTCCGCATCGGACAAAGCATCGGCGCCCTTGAGCTCGATGGTCTTGATCGGGAAGCAACGGGTATCGACAGGGGCCGTCGGCTGAGTCGGCTTCGCCTCCTTGCCGGGCAGGTCCTTGAGTTCTTCCAGGCGCCGACGCTGCTCTTCGAGCAGGCGATCCTGACGTTCACGGATCAGGTCCGTGTCACCAGGGGTTGGCGCAGCGTAAGCAAGCGTTAGCGGAGACAGCCACAGCAAAGCCAGGCACGACCTCGCCCACAGGGCGGGTGAGAACATGTTCGATCCCTCGATACAGAAATGACAGCAAGCTCGTGAGCGAACGAAGAGCCGAATGCCGGCTTACCTCATGAAACACTCACGTCGCTGATGCGCAAAACTACGCGCACACCAGACCCTGCATATCGCTTTCGGTTCAAGAGAGCGGGAATTTTCCACTCAAAAAAGAGACGCGTCTCACAGGACGCGTCGAAAAACACAACAAAAACGACTGCTCGGATTGCGCAGACGCCTACAAACACTCATCCAGGAAACTCACCACGGTTCCCATGCAAGCCATCCGCTCCTCGATATGGGGCATATGGCTGGAGTGTTCGAACAACGCCCAGCGAATGTCGGGAACATGATCCACATAGGGTTTGACCACCAACGGCGTCGCTTCATCGTATCGGCCTGAAATCAGCAGGGTCGGCACGCTGATCCGAGGCAAGCGATCGGTAATGGACCAGTCCTTCATGCTGCCGATCACATGGAATTCGGTGGGACCATTCATGGCGTGATAAACGGTAGGATCGGCATCGATCTGGGCAAAGGTACGGGCAACGTCATCGGGCCAGGGCGTGACACGGCAGACATGACGGTCATAGAAAACCCGAGCGGCCTCAAAATACTCGGTAGACGTCAAGGTTCCAGCCCGCTCGTGCTTGAGCAGTGTTTGCTGCACCTCAATGGGTAGCAGCTGGCGCAAGCGATTGACTTCAAGAAGCCAGGTGGACATGTCCGCCGGGGAGTTGGCGATAATCAACGCGCGCAAGCCCGCGGGCTGGAGCACCGCATGTTCGCTGGCCAACATGCCGCCCCAGGATTGCCCCAACAGGGCGTAATTGTCGCCAATACCCAGATGATCCAGCAGGTTCGCCAACTCATCGAGAAAGAGCGTCACGTTCCAGAACGAGGGGTCTTTTTCCGGAAGATGGGTGGAACGCCCATTGCCCAGTTGGTCGTAATGAATCACCGGATAGCCACTGTTGGCAATATCCTTGAAGGCATCGACATAATCGTGTGTACAGCCCGGGCCGCCATGCAGGATCAGCAGCGGCGTACGGCCGCTGCTGAAATCGCCAGTGATGCGATACCAGGTCTGATACGGACCAAAAGGCGCAAAGCCTTCGTGCGTTACGGGAAGATCCATTTCATGCCGCTCCCTAGAAATCCTGCCGCACACGATACCGGGGACTGGCTGGCGGAATAACTAGAGAAACAGATAGGTTTTTGCCCGATTTCAGCTATCGAGCAACCGATAATGCACCGCCCTGACCACGGCTTGGACCCGATTCCTGGCGCCGAGCTTGTGCATTGCAGAAGTCAGGTGGAGGGTGATGGTGGCCAAGGAGCGATTCAGTTGCCTGGCGATGTCCGCCGCCGTCAACCCGTCAGCGGCTAACCTCAAGCACTCACGCTCGCGTTTGGTCAGGCGAACCGGGCATGCGCGGGCTTCCTTGCCGAGCAGCGGAAAAGCCGCCTCTTGCAGGGCATGGGAAATCAGGCTGAAGTCGCCCAGCGTTTGCCGGACATCCTGCAGGGTGCTCCCCTTCGTATCGGCGCGCAGCCCGGTCAATGTCGCAAAGCCGCCTTTGGGCAAATGCATCGGCACCGTCACGCCGCAGGTCATGCGCGAATCCTGCAGGTAGCTCACGACCGGTGCATGACTCTGGCCGATGAACGGCTGCAGCACCGTGTCGGCCTCCGGTCGATAGGACCAGACAAAAGGAGAAATGGCATTGATTGCCAGATGCTGGACGGGGTCGATCTGGTAATAACCTTCTTCACACCAGAGCGAGTGCCAATCACGGGGGGTATTGCGCAACTTCAGCACAGTCGGGGTGATCAGTGCCCCATCATGATCCAGCGGCACCGGACTGTAGTCGTACACCAAGGCTTCAAAGCCTAGCGCCTGGACCATCCCCAGGGTGTTATCCATCTGTTCGTCCAGGCTCCTGCCAGACAAAAGACGGGTATTGAAGTCAGACAGCTTGGCCTGCATCCATTCAGCTCCCTTATTAATTTCAATCCTGAAATCGTGCAAGTAGAATGCCACGCCTGAGCGAGGGAATGCCAGATCAAACCTATAAGAATTGCTAGCTTATGGGCGCGTAGCTTCCTCGGTAAGGTTTAGCCAGAGCGGCACCTGAGCAGGAGAGCAATGATGTGGCGTGAGATCGAGCCAGACCAGCGGTACGACGTGGAAGTCGATGGTCATCGCCTGGTGGCCTATGGCTTTGGCGACGGCGACGAGGTGCTGCTGTGCCTCAATGGCGGCCCGGGATTGCCTTGCGATTATCTGCGTGACAGCCATGGCTGGCTCAAGGAAAAGGGCTTGCGGGTCATCGCTTTCGATCAGTTGGGCACCGGCGCCTCGGCCAGGCCTACTGACGAATCCCTGTGGGACATCACCCGTTACGTGGCGGAGGTAGAGACCGTCCGCCAAGCCCTCGACCTGGGCAAAGTGCACCTGCTGGGGCACTCCTGGGGTGGCTGGCTGGCGATCGAGTACGCCATTCATCACCCTCAATCGCTGAAAACCCTGATCCTGGAAAATACCGCCGGCGATATTCCTCACCTGTCCTTGGAGTTGGAGCGTCTGCGGGCCGCCCTGGGCAGTGAGACCGTCGCGATGATGCAGCGCCATGAAGCCTCGGGCACCCTGGATCATCCGCAATACCAGGCGGCCATCACCCTGCTCAACTATCGTCATGTCTGCCGTCTGGACGAATGGCCAGCGCCGGTGACACGTTCCCTGGGCGATTGGAACATGGGGCCCTACATGACCATGCAGGGCCCCAACGAATTTCTCTATACCGGCAATCTCAAGGACTGGAATCGCATCGAGCAGATGGCCGGCTTCGAAATGCCCGTGCTGATTACCACCGGTCAACATGATGAACTGACGCCAGCCTGTGCAATGCGCATGAAAATGGCGCTCAAGGATGTACAACTGAATGTGTTCCCCAACAGCAGCCACATGCCGTTCTACGAAGAGCCCCACGCCTATTTCCCAGTCCTGCTGGATTTTCTGCACCGCCACCGGAACTAGCCCATGAACCTGGCGCGCTACCGTTTCATACTGTCGCGCCCGCTACAGCTATTGCCGGTGCTGTTTGGCATCAGCATGATCACCTTTGTGCTCGTGCGCTCAATCCCCGGAGACCCCGCCCGGGCCCTGCTGGGCTCGCGCAGCACGCCAGAGGCGCTGATCAGGATTCGTGCCCAGTACGGTCTCGACCAGCCGTTGTGGATGCAGTACTTCTACTTTCTCAAGAACCTGCTCAAAGGCGATCTCGGCCAATCGCTGCTCTACAAAGTCGATGCCTTGAAGCTGATCAGTACCCGCATTGAGCCAACCCTGTTCCTGGTGCTCGGCAGCGTGCTGCTGGCGCTGCTGATTGCCGTGCCGCTGGCAACGGTGGCGGCACGCAACAAGGGCGGTTGGCAGGATCACCTGATTCGCCTGTTTACCACGGCAGGGCTCGGCATGCCGGCGTTTTGGCTAGGCATCATGTTGATCCTGCTGCTCAGTGTGCAGTTGGGACTGTTCCCGGTCTCAGGCTATGGACGCACCGCTTGGGACAAACTGCATCACATGGTTTTGCCGTGCCTGACCATTGCCTTGGCACTCTCCGCCGTGCTGGTGCGCAACCTGCGCGCCAGCATGCTCATGGAGCTACAAGCCGATCATGCCACCGCCGCACGGGCCCGGGGCTTGTCCGAGCGGGCGATATTTCGTCGGCATGTGCTGCCCAACTCCCTGGTACCGGCGGTCAACCTGCTGGCGGTGAACATCGGCTGGTTGATCAGCGGCACGGTGGTCATCGAAAGTCTGTTTGCCATTCCCGGCATCGGCCAATTGCTGGTACGCGGCATTTTTACCCGCGACTACATGGTGGTCCAAGGCGTGGCCATGGTGCTGGCCCTCGCCACCGTCACGGTCAACTTCCTCGCCGATGTGCTGACCGTGATGATCGACCCGCGGGTGAACATGCGATGAGCGGCCAAACCCTCAGTCCTACCTGGCGTCTTGCGCTGCGTTTCGGCTTGCGCAACGGTCGCCTGGCCACCGTGCTCGGCCTGGCGATTCTGTTTGGCTGGCTGTTGCTCGCCCTCTTCGCCCCCTGGGTCGCGCCCTTCGATCCGATTGCCCAGAACACCGATATCCGCCTGTTGGGGCCGAGCCTGGCCCATCCGTTCGGCACGGACAATTTCGGTCGCGACGTTCTTTCCCGAGTGATCTGGGGCGCGCGCATCGACTTGCAGATCTCCGTGATCGGGGTGGTTTTCCCGTTCTTGATCGGCACTTGCGTCGGCGCCTTGGCCGGCTATATCGGTGGCCGGTTCGACACGATCTGCATGCGCCTGATCGATATTATCCTGGCCTTCCCCTTCCTGGTGCTGATGTTGGCAATCATGGCCATCCTCGGCCCCGGCCTGGGCAGCTTTTATATTGCGATGGCCCTGGTGGGTTGGGTGTCCTATGCACGGCTGATCCGTTCGCAGATCCTGGTGCTCAAGCAAAGCGATTTCGCCTTGGCGGCCAAAAGCCTGGGCTTCGGTCATGGACGCATTCTGTTTCGGCACCTGTTGCCCAATGCCATGTTCGGTTCGATCGTGTTTTCCATGTCCGACGCGGTGCTGGTACTGCTCAATGGGGCGGCGGTCAGCTACCTCGGCCTGGGGGTTCAGCCACCCACCGCCGAGTGGGGCACGATGGTCGCCGAAGGCCAGAGTTTCATCACCAACGCCTGGTGGATCTGCACCTTCCCGGGACTGGCAATCGTTACCTTGGCCATGGGCTTCAGCCTGCTGGCCGACGGTGTCGCCGAGCAGCTCGGAGAACGCCCATGAGCACACCGGTGTTGCACGTCGAGGACCTCAGCGTGATCGCCGGCCACGGTGAGCGCGAAGTCACGCTGGTGGATCGCGTGTCATTTGACCTGGCCGAAGGCGAAATCCTCGGTCTGGTGGGTGAAAGCGGCTCAGGCAAGACGATGGCCTGCCGGGCCTTGATGCGCTTGCTGCCCTCTGCAAACCTGCGGGTCCAGGGCAAGGCCCTGCGCCTTGCCGGTGAGGATCTGCTATCGCTGGATGAAGCCAGCATGCGGGGCATACGGGGTCGGCGATTAGGGATGATTTTTCAGAATCCCGGCAGTCATCTTGACCCGTTGATGCGTATCGGCGAACAGATCGGCGAGGGCATACGCCTGCATCAGGGAGCGTCCAAACGTGAAGCTCGGGCGAAGGCCATTGATGTGTTACGCCAGGTGGGCATTCCCGATCCGCTAACGCGGGTCGACAGTTATCCCCACGAGTTTTCCGGTGGCATGCGTCAACGCGCCATGATCGCCGTGGCATTGGGTTGCAACCCCCAGGTGCTGATCGCCGATGAGCCGACCACCGCCCTGGATGTCACGGTACAGGCACAGATCCTGCGCCTGCTCCTGGATTTGCGCGACCAGCGAGGGCTGTCCATCATCATGATCACCCACGACCTGGGGATCGTCGCCCAGACCTGTGATTCCATCGCAGTGATGTACGCCGGTCGGCTCTGCGAACACGGCAACAAGCTTGATCTGCTGGCTCACCCACGACATCCCTATACGGCGGCCCTGATCGACTGCCAACCGGCTACCAGCGCCGGCCATGCCATGCTCAAAACCATCGCCGGCCAGCCTCCTCTGCTGGATGCGCTGCCCAGCGGTTGCCGCTTCAACCCACGCTGCCTTCAGCAGGGCAGCCAGTGCACGCGGCTGTTGCCACAGATGCAAGTCACGGCAGAGGCACACCGGGTCGCCTGCCATTACCCGCTGCCAGTGGGTGCCTCGTCATGACCTTGTTGCACGTGAAGGATCTGCAGGTGCGCTTCGCCGCCCCTGGCAGTGGTCCGTTCGGAATCAACAGGCAATGGGTGAAAGCCGTCAACGGTGTGTCGCTGAGCCTGGCCCCCGGGGAGGTGCTTGGGCTGGTGGGGGAGTCGGGCAGTGGCAAGAGCACCCTGGGTCGGGCCATCTTGCGCCTCACTGAGGTCAGCGCCGGACAAATCCTGTTCGATGGCGTGGATATGGCTCAAGGCAAGCGGATCGACATCGAGCGGCTGCGCCACGAAACCGCGATGATTTTCCAGGACCCTTATACCGCCCTCAATCCGCGAATGAGCATCGGCGACACCCTGGCTGAAGTGCTGCGAGTGCGCTGTGCGATTCCTGCATCGCTGATTCGCCAGCGGGTCGATGAACTGCTGAACCTGGTCGGCCTGCGACCGGAGCTGGCCGACCGCAAACCGGGTTCGTTGAGTGGCGGTCAATGCCAACGTGTGGGGATCGCGCGTGCACTGGCCATCGAGCCACGGTTGATCATCGCCGATGAATGCGTGGCTGCGCTGGACGTTTCCATCCAGGGCCAGATAATCAACCTGCTGCTGGAGCTGCGACAGCGCATGAACCTGGCGATTCTGTTCATCGCTCACGACCTGGCGATCGTTCGGCGGCTCTGTGATCGGGTCGCCGTGATGTACCTCGGCGAGATCGTCGAGCAAGGCCCCACGGAGGCCGTGTTCAGCAGCCCGCGGCATCCTTATACCGTCGCGCTGATCCAGTCCATTCCACACATCGACCCGACTCGACCGTTGCTGGGCGCCCCCCTGCCTGGCGAGCCACCCAGCCCCCTGAACCTTCCATCCGGCTGCGCTTTTCACCCGCGCTGCCGGTATGCACAACCCATCTGCGCGAAAACGCCGCCCCCCATCCATGACATCAATGGACATCGTTATAGCTGTGTGCTCGGAGAGCCATTGCTCTAAAAAACATTCATCAATAGGGAGTTTGACCATGCGATCGAAACATTTGAAGTTGCTGACCGCCGCGACGTTGACCGTTTGCACACTGGCGGCCGGTGTCGCCCAGGCAGCCGGCGTGCTGACCATCGGTTGTCGTGAAGAAAGTACGACGTTCGACCCGATCAAAAGCGCGCAGAACCGTGATAACTGGGTGTTCTCCAATGTCTACGACGTATTGGTGCGCGTCGACAACACCGGCACCAAGCTGGTACCGGGGCTGGCCGAAAGCTGGCAGGTTTCCGACGATGGCATGACCTATACCTTCAAACTACGCTCGGCCAAGTTCTCCGACGGTTCACCGATTACCGCCAGCGATGCAGCGTTCAGTCTGTTGCGCATCCGCGACAACAAAGGGTCGCTGTGGAGCGACTCCTACAAGATTATCGACAAGGCCCAAGCACCCGACCCGCAGACACTGGTGGTGACACTCACGAGCCCTTCAGTGCCCTTCCTCGCGCAGCTGGCGTTGCCCAACGTCTCCATCCTGTCGCAAAAGGCCATGGAGAAAATGGGTGAGGAAGCCTATGCCCAGGACCCCGTTGCCTCTGGCGCCTTTATCGTCAAGGAGTGGCTACGCGGTGATCGCGTGGTGCTGGAGAAGAACCCCAACTTCTGGCAGGCCGACAAGGTGAGCCTGGATGGCGTGGAATGGATCTCCATCCCGGATGACAATACGCGGATGTTGAAGGTACAGGCCGGTGAACTGGACTCGGCGATCTTCGTGCCCTTCTCGCGCGTCGAAACCCTGAAGAAAGATCCCAACCTGGTCGTACACATGGACCCCTCCACCCGCGAGGATCATCTGCTGATCAACCATGAGCACGGACTGCTGGGCAAGCCTGAAGTACGTCAGGCCCTGGACCTTGCGATCAACAAAAAATCCCTGGTCGATACCGTGACCTTCGGCCATGGCCAGGTGGCTTATTCCTACATCCCTAAAGGCGCGCTTTATCACAATGCCGATAATATGCAGCGCCCGTACGACCCGGAAAAAGCCAAGAAAATGCTGGCGGATGCAGGCGCCTCAGGCCTGAAGCTCAACTATGTGGTCAATGCGGGCAATGAAGCCGACGAGCAGATCGCCGTGCTGGTCCAGCAACAGCTCGCCGCCGTTGGCGTGACAGCCACCTTGCAGAAAGTCGACCCAACCCAGAGTTGGCAAATGCTGATCGACGGCGATTACGATCTGTCCGTGATGTACTGGACCAACGACATCCTCGACCCGGACCAGAAGACCACCTTCGTACTGGGACATGACACCAACATGAATTACATGACCCGCTACAAGAACGACAAGGTCAAGGATCTGGTCGCGGCGGCGCGGGTAGAAGTGGACCCGACCAAGCGCAAGCAGATGTATACCGACCTTCAGGCGATCGCCAAGCAGGACGTCAACTGGATCGATCTCTACTACAGCCCGTACATCAATATTTCGCGCAAGAACATCGAGCACTTCCAACAAAACCCACTGGGACGCTTCTCTCTTGAGGAAACAGTGAAGCGCTAGCGAGCAGTGGCTTTCATCCGAGCCGGATAGGGCCAGTGGCAACGCCTTGATCACGAATCGAGGCTTGCCACTTGATGGCCAAGCAACATCGGCCGCTCCCCGGTCATCTCGCACAGCAGCGCTGTGACGGCGTTCCCTTCAACCGTGCCATGCTCTTGCAGAAAGCCCGCCACGGCACTGACCGCCGGCCAGTAACGGTGCACCAGGCAACTGCAGCGGGCGATCGCCAGGGCTTGGGCGTCGAGCAGCTTGCGCGGTGGCAGCAGGCTGATCAATTCATGCCCCCGGTCCAGGTCACCGCGGCCGCTGCCCCTGATCAACCGGTCGGACCGGCGGTGCCGGTAGACCGCTTCGGCCACTGGCCCGGCGAAACAATGGAGCAGGTCACGTTCAATGGCATCGACCATCGAGGGCAGGAATTCAGCGATCCCCGGGGCGTCGAAGGCCGGGCGCGCGACCAGGTAGTCAGCTTCCACCAACCCTTCTGCGTATTGAGGGTTGCCGCGCAGGTCGAACAGAGGTCCCGTGCAGGCTTCAGCCTTGGTACGCACGGTGATGCGTTTTATCGGTTGACCGTTCCACCAAAAGGCCAGGGCATGACCCGCTTCGTGGAAGGCCGTGCTGCGCGGGCATTTGTTCATTATTGGGTCCGTCACGGCAGGCGCCATTCATATCATCTGCCTCGCCGCTTGGCTTCGATAAAAGATTATCCCTATCGACCGTTAATACTGCGCCTATTAGCTATCTGGCAAAGGAGGACTAGCCTGAATTCAGGCTGGTGTAATCCGGCCCGTGAAACCTGACAAAGAGATACGAAGCGTTCAGAAACGTACTGGGCTTGCCGTGGGCCACCGTCCTTGCAATTCGACATTGCAGCGTGGCCGAACATGATCAGTTGAGCGAACTGTGAGCCCTGCGCCCTGTGTATTTCGCCTGTCGCTATTCGAAGCCTCGCCGGGCCGGATAGCTGGATGAATACGACCAAAGGTAGCTTCTCATGGCAAACGAATCGAAATGCCCGTTCAATCACGCCGCTGGCGGTGGCACGACGAACCGCGACTGGTGGCCAAACCAACTGAATCTGAAGACCCTGCACCAGCACTCCTCGCTGTCCGACCCGATGGGCGAGGATTTCAACTATGCCGAAGCGTTCAAGCGCCTGGACTTCCAGGCCTTGAAACAAGACCTGAATGCACTGATGACCGACTCGCAAGACTGGTGGCCGGCAGACTTCGGCCACTACGGGCCGCTCTTTGTCCGCATGGCCTGGCACAGTGCAGGCACCTACCGCACCGGTGATGGGCGCGGTGGGGCGGGTTCCGGCCAGCAGCGATTTGCACCGCTCAACAGCTGGCCCGACAACGTCAGCCTCGACAAGGCGCGTCGGCTGCTGTGGCCGATCAAGCAGAAGTATGGTCGCAATATCTCCTGGGCTGACCTGATCGTCCTCACCGGCAACGTCGCGCTGGAATCCATGGGCTTCAAGACCTTCGGTTTTTCCGGTGGCCGCGCCGATGTCTGGGAGCCGGATGAAGACGTCTACTGGGGTTCGGAAAACAAATGGCTGGGGGGCGATGATCGCTATGGCAAGCCCGACAAAGCCGCCATGCAAGACCCCGGCGAAGGCCAATTGGTGGCCGAGCCCGGCAACGAAGAAAGCCGCACCGACGAGGGGCGCAACCTGGAGAACCCGCTGGCCGCCGTGCAGATGGGGCTGATCTACGTCAACCCGGAAGGCCCCGAGGGCCAGCCGGACCCGGTCGCCGCCGGGCTGGACATTCGCGAAACCTTCGCCCGCATGGCGATGAACGATGAAGAAACCGTGGCGCTGATTGCCGGCGGCCACGCTTTCGGCAAGACCCACGGTGCAGGGCCTGCGGACAATGTCGGCGCCGAGCCTGAGGCCGCTGGCCTGGAGCAGCAGGGCCTGGGCTGGAAGAGCACATTCGGTACCGGCAAAGGCGCCGACACCATCACCAGTGGCCTGGAAGTCACCTGGACCACCACCCCCACCCGCTGGAGCAATAACTACCTGGAGAACCTGTTCGGTTTCGAGTGGGAGCTGACCAAGAGCCCTGCAGGCGCGCACCAATGGACGCCGAAAAACGGTGCCGGCGCGGGCATCATTCCCGATGCCCACGACCCGTCCAAACGGCGTAACCCAACGATGCTGACCACCGACCTGGCGCTGCGCTTCGACCCGATCTACGAAAAAATCTCCCGGCGCTTCCTGGCCAACCCGGACCAGTTGTCCGACGCCTTCGCCCGCGCCTGGTTCAAGCTGATCCACCGCGACATGGGCCCGCTCTCACGCTACCTCGGCCCGGAACTGCCCAACGAAGAACTGCTGTGGCAAGACCCTATCCCCACGGTCGACCATCCGCTGGTCAACGACAGCGACATCGCGGCCCTCAAAGGCAAGCTACTGGCCTCGGGCCTCACGGTTTCACAACTGGTGTCTACAGCGTGGGCCGCGGCTTCCACCTTCCGGGGTTCCGACAAACGCGGCGGTGCCAACGGCGGCCGCCTGCGCCTGGCCCCGCAGAAAGATTGGCCGGCCAACCAGCCCGAACAACTGGCTCAAGTGCTGGCGACCTTGGAAAGGGTTCGGAGCGAGTTCAACGCCGCCCAATCCGACGGCAAGAAAATCTCCCTGGCGGACCTGATCGTGCTGGCCGGCAGCGCCGGCATCGAACAGGCGGCCCAAAATGCCGGGCTCAGCGTGACAGTACCGTTCGCGCCGGGACGCATGGACGCGAGCCAGGAGCAGACGGACGTCGAGTCGTTCGGTTTTCTCGAGCCCATCGCCGATGGCTTTCGCAACTACCTCAAGGGCCGGTACCGCGTTTCCGCCGAGGCTTTGTTGATCGACAAGGCACAACTGCTGACCCTCACTGCCCCACAAATGACGGCGCTGATTGGCGGCCTGCGGGTACTGGACACCAACGTCGGCCACACGGCGCACGGTGTCTTTACCCAACGGCCCGGGACGCTGACCAACGACTTTTTCGTCAACCTGCTCGACATGGGCGTGGAATGGAAAGCCCTTTCCGACACCCAGGAAACCTTCGAGGCCCGCGATCGCAAGACCGGCCAGGTCAAATGGACCGGCACGCGCGTCGATCTGGTCTTCGGCTCCAACGCCCAGCTACGGGCCTTGGCCGAGGTCTATGCCAGCCCGGATGCCCAGGAGCAGTTCGCCAAGGACTTCATCGCGGCGTGGGTCAAGGTGATGAACCTGGATCGGTTTGATCTCAGGTGAGCAGCGTACAAGGGCATGAGGTCTGGCAAGGAGCTGGCCTCATGAACTTTTCTTCACCCCACGCCCCCGCGTGATTGGGTACAGTCGCCTCGCTCATTCAAGAAACTAAGGTTTTAGCCCGCTCTCCCAGCGGGCTTTTTTTCGCCTGGCATTCAAGCTGACGAATGTGCGTTGCCCGACGCAGGCACGGCAGCCGCCTGCGTCTCTCGCGGTGGTTTCAACACGGGCTGCTCCAAAGCCGCGCGCCCATAAAACAGCAACGCCATCAGCCAACAACTCAACCAGACAAAAATCCCCGCCCAGAACGTGTGGGACATGTAATGCCAGCCCTGCAGGACCCGCGTCGTGCCGTAGACAAACCCCAGGGCCAGCGCCCCGTGCATCAAGGCTTTCGAATGACGCCAGCGGTAACGGCGGGCAACGAAATACAGCGCCAGCATCGTAAAGCCGCCGGACGCATGACCGCCGGGCCAGCAGCGACCGTCACCGGCGACTTTCAGCAGCTCGAAATTCTGGAACCACTCCTTGTGCTCGATCTTGCCGGCGTACTGGGTGGTTTCCACCGGGCAGTACACGCTGGTGTGGCCCTTGAGGTAATGGATCACCCCGGTGCTGAGGGAAAAGGCGAAGACCACATAGAGGAAATCGCGACGGTGCTTGTGGGCAAGACGTAGTGGTTTGCTCAGTCGGGTCTTATCCAGCAGGCGAAGCAGTCCAGGGCGCTTTGGCGGTTGGAAGATCGGCCAGAAGAGCGACAACAGCACACCGACAATGGCCGCCTCGCCGGTCCAGTTCGGAATGACCCTCGCCCATTTGTGGGTGATTTGCTCGAACAATCGCACATGCCCCAATGGAAACACCTGGTGCAACGGATCGTAGAAAAGATCGCTGATGGCGATGTCGAGGTGGGTCATGTCGAACAGCAAGAACACCACGACAGCACAGACCAGCGGAATTCCGAGATTAAATCCATAGAAACGGGCGCGAGCAGACGTCAGCATGGGCGGTCCTAATCGTAAGAAATGTTACTGAAATGTCACCGCGCGCCAGTCAGACGCTTCGATAAAGCCGAGCAACCGTGGCGCTTGTGGCTGGGCAGTGGAAACGAACAACGAAGCCCCATAGCCAAAGGCAGAGGTCGGACGCTGGAGCGCGGTTTCCATCGCCTGCATGCATTCACTGTGGGTCACCAGGATCAGGTTTCGTCCCGCCACCTTGTGGGCCAAAGCATTACGCAGCAGGTCATGCCGGCAATTGATCAGCCAATCGTCACCGGTGCCCACCTTGTTGAACATGTACCCCGCCGTCTGGGCTGCGCGCACACGTGGACTGTTGTAGAGGTCGGCGTTATCCAGGCCCAGTTGCTCGAACCGCGCCCCCAGGCCCACCGCAACGGTACGGGCCCGGTCAGTGATGCCTTCGCGATCATTCAGGCACGCGGCCTTGGAGTGATCGCAGCGTTCGACATGACGCACCAGCACGATCATCTCCCCCTTGGCCCAGCCATCGGCCAAGGCCCGGGCGCCGGCGATGTTGCCGTGGGCCAGGTCCGGTATCGCCGCCGGGCTGAGCAGCCAGAGCGTCAACGGGATCACCAGCAGTGCCGAGGCGAGGATGACCATGGCGTTTTGGTAACGGGCGAACCGGCGCGTATCGATCGAGCGCGTTACGCCGAAAAGGCTCAGTCTCAGTTCCACATCAAGCCGCCCCGACGGCATCCACCCAGTCATTCGATGGCGCGACAGTAGAGAGGCCGACGTAGGCAGGCGGTGAAACAGATGTGAAAAAAAGCTTGGGGTGCAAGCAAAGCTTGCTCCCACAGATACCCGGAAAAAAACTTACAGATCTTGCCCTCCCCGCCGATACAGCCCTGTTACATGCTCTTGCTGGCTCTTAACAACAACAATCTTCCAGCGTACCGACGATCAAGCAGCACAACGTTCCTGGAGGAATTTGATGAATAGCTGGTTTGGCAACATTAGCGTCAACATGAAATTGGGCCTGGGCTTCGGCCTGGTGCTGGTATTGACTTGCCTGCTGGCCCTGACCAGTTGGACCAGCCTGGGTGGACTGATCCAGCGCAGCAACTGGATGAGCGACATCACCCAGCTCAACGCCGGCCTGACCAAGCTTCGCGTCACCCGTCTGCAATACATGCTGACCAACGGTGACGAGACCGCCGCACAAAATGTGCAGACCACCCTCGATGGTTTCGTGGCGCAACAGAACGCCCTGCTCAGCAGCTTCAAGAGCCCGCAGAACGTCAAGTTGCTCAAGGAGCAGAGCGCAGTCATCAGCGCCTATCAGGTGTCCCTGAACAAAATGCGCAGTGCCTACCGCACCGGCAACACCGCCCGCGACGCCATGGGCGCGAACGCCGAGCTTGCCTACAAGTTGATCGAGACCATCGATTCCGACGTACGGAAAATGGCGCTCAGCGATGAGCGCTTCGCCCAGTTCCAGGCCATCACCCAGGCCAAGCAGGACTTCATGCTGGCCCGCTATGAAGTGCGCGGCTACACCGCCAACAGCAACGCCGACACCGAACGCAAGGCCGTCACCCAGCTGGACGCTGCCATCGCGTCGCTCAAGCCATTGAACGAGCACTTCTCCAGCACCCGCCAGGATGAACTGCGCCAACTGGAAAACGCCCTGGCCCAATACCGCAGCGCCGTGCAGGCCTTCAAGCTGGCCACCGCCGACGCGGTACAGGCACGCAAGGAAATGACTGAACAAGGCGCGTCAATCGTGACGTTGAGCGAACAGCTGTACCAGATCCAGCTCGACCGCCGCGACGCCGAAAGTGCCCAGGCGCGCACCCTGCAACTGGTCAGCACCCTGCTGGCATTGCTGGTCGGCGTCATTGCCGCCGTGATCATCACTCGCCAGATCACCGGCCCGCTGCGCGACACCCTGGCCGTCGTCGAGCGCATTGCCGGTGGCGACCTGTCGCACACGGTCGTCGTCACTCGCCGCGATGAACTGGGCGTGCTGCAACAAGGCATCGCGCGCATGGGCGTGACCCTGCGCGACCTGATCAGCGGCATCCGCGATGGTGTGACCCAGATCGCCAGCGCCGCCGAAGAGCTGTCCGCCGTCACCGAGCAGACCAGCGCCGGGGTCAACAGCCAGAAAGTCGAGACCGATCAGGTCGCGACCGCCATGCACGAAATGACCGCCACGGTGCAGGAAGTGGCCCGCAACGCCGAAGAAGCCTCCCAGGCCGCGGCCGCCGCCGACGGCGAAGCCCGTGCCGGTGACAAGGTGGTCAGCGAAGCCATCGCCCAGATCGAACGGCTGGCCAGCGAAGTGGTTCGCTCCACCGACGCCATGACCGTGCTGCAACAGGAAAGCGACAAGATCGGCAGCGTCATGGACGTGATCAAGGCCGTGGCCGAGCAAACCAACCTGCTGGCCCTCAACGCAGCCATCGAAGCGGCCCGCGCCGGTGAAGCCGGACGGGGTTTTGCCGTGGTCGCCGACGAAGTCCGTGGCCTGGCCCAGCGCACGCAGAAATCCACCGAGGAAATCGAAGGCCTGGTGGCCGGGCTGCAGAATGGCACCCAGCAAGTGGCGGCCGTGATGAACAACAGCCGCAACCTCACCGACAGCAGCGTGGCCCTGACACGCAAGGCTGGGGAATCACTGGGGAACATCACCCGCACGGTGTCGAACATCCAGTCGATGAACCAGCAGATCGCCGCTGCCGCCGAGCAGCAAAGCGCCGTGGCCGAGGAGATCAGCCGCAGCATCATCAACGTGCGCGACGTCTCCGAACAGACCGCCGCCGCCAGCGAAGAAACCGCCGCTTCCAGTGTTGAACTGGCGCGGTTGGGGAATCAGTTGCAGATGATGGTGAGTCACTTCAGGGTTTGATCATGAGAAACGCCCGTTTCCAATTGGAAATGGGCGTTTAGCGTGACGGCATTGCTCAAGGGTTCCAGGGGTTGATGACTTCAACGCCTGGGAACTTGAAGTCTTTGGTATTGCGGGTTGCGATCAGAGCGCCGTGCGCTCGGCAAATGGCTGCGATTTGCGCGTCGGCCATACCTGCCGCCCGCCCCTTAGCCTCGCATGACGCAACCAGGGCCGCGTACTCGACAGCTGCGTGGGCATCAAAGGGTAGGATCCTGTCGACAAAATCCTCTTCAAACATTGCCATGGCATGGGACTCGAGCTTTTGCTTGCGCTTGCCGAAAGGCAGCCGAGCGATACCATGAAGAATCTCCGCAACTGTAATAGCGCAAATAACCAGGTCCATTGCCGGCTGTGAATCGATCCACGCCAGGACGGTTGCGTTCGGCTCGGCGCGCATGAACTCTGAAATGACATTGGTATCGAGCACTATCATTCAGAAAGATCCACCGCCGTTGCTTTCTCGTCACGCGAAGGCAGATCCAGATCAACTCCACCCAAGGAGCTGAACCTGTTTCGGATACGACTTCCTAATCCTCCCGCCGGGCTGACTGTCGCCAAGGCACGCCCCAAGATCAGCCTTGCCTCTTCCTCCATGGAGTGACCGTTGTGGGCGGCGGCGATACGCAGTTGTTCCTTGATCTGATCATCAAGGTTTCGAATCGTGATGCTGGCCATAATCCCCTCGCAATCAATGAAATCATTGATTTCAAACTTAGGTTAATCTCTCCTGCTTGTCCAGCTACCGTTACACACTCATCCATACCGACTGTATCAACCCCCGTTCAACCAAGATCCAGACAACGCATCGCCCTTTCGTACAAAACCCACCCCCTCTCGTCCTACCGCCTTTTGTCCCACGCTCCTGTACGGTTTGCCCTGGACCGCACATTCCGTTCGAACAGGAGATGGACAGCACATGGACGCAAGCAACGACTCACTGTTGCACCGGCTCATCGAAGCCCCAATCGGCGATGACAACGCCCAGGCCGATTTCAGGACAGCCCTGCAGCGCATGGGATTGACGTCGGTCTTCGACGTCATGCGCATGGGCAAGGCGCAGTTCGTCCTAGAAATGGGCAAGCACACCGACGTGGATGCCGGGCAGGTCTATGACAATGCCGCCAGCTATGCCGGGCAGGTCAGTCGCCTGTATCAGGAGCACCTGATATCACCCAGCGATACCCCGCGACGTGCCCGGCGCAGCCTGGGTTCGGACTCAACCTCGGCGTCCGTCAGCTATCAAGCGCTGTTCAACGAGCATTGGGATCAGTTCTGCAAGGAAGGTGACATCGCGGCCATCGACTCGCCCGTGGCCTATCTGCGGGCGCTGTATCTGTTTGCCGGCCAGCTGGAAAACGCCTCCCCATCAACCGACAAAATCACCCTGGAGCAACGGCGACCGGACCTCAAGGGGCTGATGCTCGATCACCAGAGCGCCTTCGTTGCGCGGCCAATGCTGGACATCGTCAATGACACCTTGCGCAGCGCGCTCGAAGCCCATCTGGCAACGAGCGACAAGACCGTCCACCAGGTCCTGGCCAGCGAACACTACCCCTTCTCGCTGCCCTACGACCTGCATCATCACCAGTGCCTGTTGGGGCTAGGCGCAAACAAACTGGTGCTGGGCGAATTGAATTATCGGGTGAGCCTGAAACTTCCGTTTTCACCAGGGGATTCACCTTACGGGCGTGTTTCGCAATCCCATGTCGAGGCGCAAAGATTGTTGTCCGGGCTCAGTCCTGAGCAACAGAAAATCCTGCTCGCGCCGGCCAGTTCAGACCTGGACCTTGACGTCCTGAAGAGAAGCTACGGCACTGAAAACCCCAATCGCCTCCACGATCTTTCGTTCTTCAAGGAGCGCACCGGGCTGACCACGGAACAGGTCGAACAGTTGCTGGCACAAGGTGCCTACAGCCCACGAACCTCGACCGCCAGCCCCCCCTCGATTCATGCCAACAATCATGGAGCCGCTTACATCAACGGGCCGGAATCGACAGCCACCCTGACGACTCTCAAATCCACGGACACCGTCATCCATGCATCTCGCGAACGGTTCGCCCGCATGCAGCGGATGATCCGATTGCAGCGCTGGACCGGTATTCCCGTTGCCGAACTGGACACGCTGATCGTCAATGCCTTGCGCTCGGAAGGCAGCACGACGATGACGCTCAACACCAATACCTTGCGCACCCTGGGGGTCTATCGCTACCTGAACCAACGCCACGGCATCGCACCGCAAGAGTTTGCGTCGTTACTGCACGACATGCCGATTGCTGCTTGCGGCCAGCAGGTGCCCTTGTTTGACCAGGTGTTCAATCGAACCCAATTGCTCGGACACCCGCAGGTGGAAGACTTGGTCACGACGGACCTGAAAACCTTCAGCTATCTCAGTGCGGGCCTCGGACTTCCCATGACGCAGGATTCGCTGCTGTTGCTAACGAAGCAAACCGAAAAATACCTGTCTTCGTTTAACCACGATTTATCCACAGTCTCGTCACTCTACCGCCAGGCCCGTATCGCCCGGATGTTTGGTCTCTCTCCCTTCGAATGCACGGCGCTGGCCCGCTTACTGGGCGGGGAGGACTTCTGCAAAGCGTTGGTGACAGGGGCATTGAGTACTTCGCACGTCTCACAGCCCGACATTCTCGATGTGCTGATGGCGCTGGATTGGGCCGTCGACTGGCTCAAGCAAGACAACCGGGATGTCGCGTCATGGTGTCGTCTGTTCGACGCTACCGAAGACGACGTGCCAATGAACAAAAGCCTGGAAAAACGACTGTCGATACTGCTGGCGCAAGAGCCCCAACCGAGCGGAGAGCGGCACGTGGTGGAGACCTTGCTGCACGACCTTGCCGACTTGTCTGCGGAATACTTCCCCTGCGTGATGCGAATGGCCGACACCCATGCAACAACGATTGTCGCGGCCATCGAGAGCGCCCCTGGGAAAATGCCTGCATTGCTGGCGACGGTATTGCGCACGGCCCAAGCGTGCAAGGGTTTGCACCTGAGCAGCAGCACCCTGCGACAATTGATGAATAACCCAACCTGGCTGGCCACAGGCAGCACAGGAACGCTGACGCCTCAAACCCTGTATCTACTCGAACGCTTCAGTCACTGCGCCCACCATCAAGCCCGGTCAGAAGAACACCTGCTGCATTACTTGCAGCTTGCCAACCAGGACACGCCGCAAGGCACAGGCGAAGAAGCCAATAAACTGCTGGCCAGCCTGCTGGACTGGAGCACTGACGAAGTCAGTTGCCTGACCGCACACCTGGACCATAAACGCGCCCAGTCCATGGAAGCCGTGGATTGGATCATGCGCTGCCAGGCGTGCTGCCAGCACACCGGGCTGTCGGCCAGCCTGCTGCTCAAGGCAACCGCACTCAACAACGACAGCGAGACATCGGACTGGAGGACCGTCAGTGAAGCGCTGATCGCGGCCTGCCACTGACACGTCCACCGTCCTCAACATTCAAGGATTGAATATGACCGTTGCCATAAAAAAGCAGCTTGATGAAAGCCTGCGTGATGCACAGTTAGCGCTCTATTTGAACCAGGTCGCGCCCAACAACCCTACGACAAGAAACCTGAAGCTCAAGACGGCCGAGGCGCTTTACGAATACTGGTTGCTCGATGTGCTGGTCAGCCAGGACGTGCCCACCACACCCGTGGCGTGTGCCATCGCCAGCCTGCAGCAATACGTCCATCGCATCCTGATGAACCTGGAACCCGGCTACGACTCGGCAAGCCTGGGCGCCGAGCACCTGAAGACTTGGCGCAACGAGCTGCATCAATACCCCACCTGGGCCGCCCATCAAAAGTTGCTCTATTTCCCGGCGATTTATCTGGACCCATTGCTGAGGGCCAACAAGAGCGACAACTTCCGGCAACTGGAAAACGACCTCAATCAGAACCAGATTCAACCCGATGCGGTCCAGTCCGCGGTCACGGCATACCTGACCCGGTTCGAAGAAGTCGCCAACCTGAACATTCTCACTGGCTACATCGATGGCGAGGACTTTGCCAACAGCACTTACTATTTCATTGCCAAATCACGCTCCGAGAACAGCTATTTCTGGCGTTCGCTGAACATGGCTCAACGCCCAATCAACGGCACGCCACCGCCCTCGCCTGCCACCCCGCCGAAACTTGACCAGCCCGATCCCTACGCCTGGTCGGACTGGGAAAAAGCCAACGTGCCAATTTCCGATAACGCGGTCGAACATTCAATAAGGCCGGTCTGGTTCAACAATCGTTTGTTCGTCGTATGGGCCGAATGCATCCATCAGGATCCATCAGCCACCCGCAATGCTTCTTCACCGTCACAAGCGACCACCCATCATCCGCTATTACGCTTGAGCCTCTGTTTCAAAAAACCGGATGGAAGCTGGAGCACCCCGCGTGTTTGCCTGCAGGGCTATTGCGAGGACAACGCGCTTCGCAGCATGGAGCTGGATGCGATCAAGGCATTGGTCGGCACTGTTGCTGTGCAATACCGCAAGGGGGCGCGCGATGTGTTGTTTCTCGCCTTGTGTGCACGTGAAGCCAGGACCGACTCGCTCAATTCAACCGGCAACCACTTCACGTTCATTAAAACAACGTGCATCGATAAAAACCTCACCCCTGAGCCCGGTAGCTCAGCCACCACGGAACAAGCAGCGAAAGAGCATTATCGCCAGTACAACGCCGATGAAAAAACACTCATCAGCGCTACGGCGCAACGTATCCAAACCAAAACATCCGCCGAAATCGTCCCCATTGAAGTTGCCCTCCCCGAGAATATGGAAGTCTCCATGTCGGATTTCGATGGGCATCGGCAACGCATTGGCATCGAATCAGTCGACGGGCCATCCCCCTCAACCCTCACGCTGCGTATGAGCGCAATCATCCACCTCGAGCACTACGGGGTTAGAACGTCGTCAAACCGTATGGAAATGCGCTTGAGACTGACAACCGTGCCCTATAAGACGCCTCGACTTCAGTTTGTTTGGGTGCTCCCTGCCCGGAGCTTGCCAGAAACGCCCTATGTAGCCCTTAGCGGGGGTTCGTTTTCTTCAATACACAATGCCCCTTCGAAGTTCCTCGAGCAAAACTACCGGCTGTCATTCGATCATATGACCGATGCGGCCAAGGATAATGAACACTCGCCAGGCATCACGTTAACCAACGACTTTCAAGGGAAATTGATCTCCACCCAAGCAGCGCGGCATCTGATCGCGGCAAGTCGACGTGTGGACCACACCAGCTATGCCGGCAAGGTGCAAAACCTGACCCTGCACGCGAACAATTCCGCCCCGCTGAACCTGGGTGAGACATTCGTTAGTCTGGACGAACCCCTCCTCCTCCAGTACGTGATTTTCCGCCGCCCGGACGCCTCGCACACTCAATCGTTAACCTTTGAAGACCTGACGGTCGTAGCAGAGTCCAGCCCCGCACCGAACCTGGAGAAGTTCCTTGAGTTCACCTGGCGCAGCACAGACCTCGCCAAGCACGGTGACACTTTCCTTTGTGGGGTCGCCTTCGTTCACCCCGAGGAGCCGGAAAAAAAACTCTACTCCGCCCTCAAGGCGATCAAGCTGAAGTTCACTCCGGCACGCCTCCAGCCGCCAACCATTACTCACGTATCGACGCCAGGCCTGGGCGCCAGTCAATCCATCGATTTCGCCGGTTCCGCCATCAACGAAAGCGATGCCCAGAACAAACCGCGCCAGCCCATCAGGTTGAACACCCTATTCGCTCCAGAACTGATCCGTCGTACCGAAAACAGCCTGGATGATTTGTTTGATTGGCAGACCCAACATTTGCCGGAACCGGCCTTACCAGGCGTCGTCAGCAACAAGATGGATTTCCACGGCCCATACGGCCGTTACTTCACGGAGCTGTTCCTCTACGTACCGTGGCTGATCGCCCACCGGCTAAACACCGAACAACGATACGACGAAGCCGAACGCTGGCTCCGATATGTCTTCGACCCGAGTCGCGCAAATGAGGGGTGTTGGAGAAGCGTGCCTCTGGTCGACAGCAATATGACGGCCTATCACGACCAGGCCCCCCACGACCCACACCAGATTGCCCTCAGTCATCCGGTGCACTTTCGCAAAGCGCTGTACTTCCTGTACCTCGACATCCTGATCAACCGAGGCGACACCGCGTATCGCGCGCTGACACCCGATAGCCTCAGTGAGGCCAAGCTATGGTACGTACGGGCGCTGGAGTTATTGGGACCGCGGGCGGTCGTTCAGACACTCGATCAATGGACGAGCATCAGCCTGCAAGCGTTGAGCGAAAGCAGCAATGAAAACCTGCGCGGGTTCGAACGTTTCCTGAGCCAGTCCGACACCCCCCACCCGTTGCGCATTCGTGGTAACCCTTCGCCGTCGTCCTTGCCTGCGATCGATACCCCGTACTTGCGCGTACCGTTCAACCCCGAGCTGCTCAAACGCTGGGACATCACCGAAAGTCGCCTGTACAACCTGCGGCATAACCTCGACATCGTCGGCAAGCCGCTGCATTTGCCGCTGTTCGCTCCGCCGCTGGATCCTCGCGCCTTGCCCGGTGCCAACGCCCTGAACATCGCCGACAGCGCCGCGTCGGGTTTATCGCTCCCACACCTCCCGAACTATCGCTTCATGGTCATGCACAGCCAGGCACAGAGTGCCGTTGAAAGCCTCAGCCAGTTCGGCGCCACGCTGCTATCGCTGATCGAGCGCAAAGAGCAGGCTCAATTGCAGGAACTGCAACAACAGCAAGCCTGGGACCTGGCGAAAATCTCGGTCGACCTGCAACGCCAGGCACTGAAGATCGACCGCCATAACCGCCAGGCGCTGCTGGCCAGCCGTTCTATCGTCGCGGGACGAGCCCATTACTACCAGCATCTGCTGGACAAAGGCGTCAGTGAAGCCGAGAGACAGGCCTGTCGGTTGTACTTGAGAAGTGGCTCAGCCGAACGGGATGCGTCCGACTCCCAGGCCGTAGCAGGCAGCCTAATGATGACCCCTAACATTTTTGGCTTCAGCAATGGCGGCTCCCGTTGGGAAGGTGCGCTGCACGCTGGCGCAGCGATCGCCCAAGGCACCGCCATCAGCGACCGCACGACAGCGGCCCATCTCGAGCGGACGGCACAGTTCCATCGTCGTCGGCAGGAATGGACCCAGGCCCGAGACCAGGCACAGCTCGAACTGGCGCAGGTCGACGCACAACTGGCACATGTTGCCGAGCAGGAAACGGCCACGCGCCTGCAACTTCGCCTGGCGGAATCGAGCCTGGGCCAAGCCAAGACCAACTACGATTTTTTCCGCAAGCGCTTTACCAAAGCTCAACTGTACCAATGGCTCAATAGCCAGTTTGCCGCGCTCTACCGCCAAGCCTACGACGCAACAGTGGGTCTTTGCCTGACGGCTGAAGCTTGCTGGCAGTATGAACTGGCGGATGTGAACACGCGTTTCATCCAACCCGACACCTGGAATGCGACCTATCGGGGCCTCGGAATGGGCGAGCAACTGAAGCTGAGCCTGTTGAACATGCAGGCCGAATACTTGCGCCGCAACGAGCGGGATCTGGAAATTCGTAAAACGGTATCGCTGCGTCAACTCAAAAGCAAAACCGCAACCAGCACCATTAACAAGGAATGGGCGCAAATTCACGCCGACCTGTTGCAAGGCCAGTGCGAATTCGAGCTGACCCAAGAGTTGTTCGAGGAAGACTACAAAGATCGGCAGCATTACCTGCGGCGCATCAAGACCATCAGCGTCTCCTTGCCAGCCATCGTCGGCCCTTATGAAAACATTCGGGCCACGCTGACCCAGACCGCCAGCAAGGTGTTCATGTCTCCCGGTGGCCAGTCCGTGGAAAGCCGCTACGCCAACCAGCAAATTGCCCTTTCCACGGGGGTCGACGATAACGGTCTGTTCACCCTCAACTTCAACGATGAGCGCTACCTGCCCTTCGAATACACCGGTGCGGTCTCCACGTGGTGCCTGAACTTCCCCAACCCCGAAGCCCAAAAGGACATGCTGGCGTCACTGACCGACATCATCGTGCAGGTGAACTACACAGCCCGGGCAGGCGGAGGTTCGCGATGAGTGAACACAGCACAATGCCTGTCAACGCGCCGTCACTGCCCAAGGGCGGCGGCGCCATCCAGAGCATCGGCAAGGGATGGAGCGCCATCGGCGCCCACGGCACGGCGTCCTATGAGATTGCCCTGCCGATTTCCCCGGGGCGCGGCTTTGCCCCCTCCTTGTCGCTGGGGTACGCCAGCTCGGCCGGCAATGGCGTGTTCGGCATCGGCTGGGGGCTGTCGCTGCCCTGTGTGGCGCGATGGACCGCCCAGGGTGTACCGGCCTATACCGAAGAAGACGAGATCATCGGCCCCGGTGCCGTGGTGTGGTTGCCCGAGCGAGATCCGCAAGGTGCCATCCGCTCGACGCGCATCGACCGCTACAACCGTCTGGCGCTGAACAAGACCTACACAGTGGTCCGCTACTTTCCGAGAATCGAAAGCCGCTTCGAACGGATCGAGTATTGGTCGTCGGACAAGGAAACACCGGGTTTCTGGCTCGTACATGATGCCGATGGCAGCCTCCATGTATTCGGAAAAAGCCCTTCGGCGCGTCGAGCAGATCCCCTGGATGCAAGGCGTGTGGGCGAGTGGCTGCTGGAAGAAAGCCTGAACGCCCACGGCGAGCACATCCTTTACCAGTACAAGGCCGACGTCACGGCGCAGCGCTATCTGAGCCGGGTGTGCTATGGCAATTTCAAGGCCGATGCGGACCTCTACCTGTGGGAAGCGGATCGGCTGAAGGCTGTGCAATGGCACTTCGAATTGGTGTTCGACTACGGTGAACGGAGCACGGAATACCAACGGAAGCCGAACTATGAAGGCCACCAATGGCTGGCCCGTGACGACGCGTTTTCCAGCTTCGCCTACGGTTTTGAGTTACGCACCGAACGACTGTGCCGCCAGGTACTGATGTTCCACCGCTTTCCTGATGAATGGGGCGCGGCCCCCGTCCTGGTGCGACGCGTGCTGCTCGATTATCGTCAGACCAGCCTGGGCTATCACCAGCTGACCGCCGCCCACGACCAGGCATTCGGCGACTCGACGACGGCCGATCACCGTCCGCCTGTCGAGTTCAGCTACAGCGAGTTCAAGTTCCCGCTTGAACGCCCCGACTGGCAGCCTTGGCAAAACATGCCGGGGCTCAACGAAAACCAGGGTTTTCAACTGGTGGATCTGTACGGCGAAGGCTTGCCGGGCGTGCTCCATCGAGGCGATGGCGGTTGGTATTACCGCGAACCCATGCGAGCCAAGGCCAACAGCAATGAAGTGGCTTACGGCCAATGGCGGGCGTTGCCCCGCATTCCCGTTGCCGACCCTGCAAAACCATTGCAGCAGTCACTGAGCGACCTCACGGGCGACGGTCGACTGGACTGGATCATCGCCCAGCCGGGGTGGAGCGGTTTTTTCTCCCTCGGTCCCGAGCGCAACTGGTCGGATTTCGCCACGTTCAACGCGTTCCCCGCGGATTTTTTCAATCCACAAGGGCAGCTGGCCGACCTGATGGGCTCGGGCCTCAGCGACTTGGTGTTGATCGGCCCACGCAGCGTTCGCATGTACGCCAATCAACAGGAGAATGGTTTTGCGACAGCCCGCGAAGTGTCTCGCGACGAGGAGCACGATGCGCTCCCACTCATCAGCGCGTCGCCCTCCGAGTTGGTGGCATTCAGCGACATGCTCGGCAGTGGCCAACAGCACCTGGTACGCATTCGTCACAACGAAGTGAAGTGCTGGCCAAACCTGGGGCATGGCCGTTTCGGCAACGGCATCGTGCTGGGTTCACCGGGCCTGGCATACGAAACCTTCGACGCCTCGCATATTCGTTTGGCGGACCTGGATGGCTCCGGCGCCACCGATCTGCTCTATCTGCAAGCGGACCAGGCGCTGATCTTCATGAACCGCGGTGGCAATGGCTTCAGCCCTCCCGTGGCGCTGCCCTGGCCCCAAGGCCTGCACTACGACCGCCTGTGCCAGGTGAGCATCGCCGACCTGCAAGGCCTCGGCTGCTCCAGCCTGGTCCTGAGCCTGCCCCACAGGGGAAACCAACATTGGCGCTGCGACTTCGTCAGCGCGAAACCGTATTTACTCACCGGCACAAACAACAATATGGGTACCGCCAACAGTATCCGCTACCGCAGTTCCGCGCAGGAATGGCTGGACGAAAAAGCCGAAAGAATGGCCGCCGACAGGCCCCTGGCTTGTCATCTGCCATTGGTCGTGCACGTGGTGTCGAATCAAACCCAACTGGACGAGATAACGGGCAATCAACTGCTCCAGTCCTTCACCTATCGCCAAGGTTATTACGACGGCATCGAACGGGAATTTCGCGGCTTTGGCCTGCTGCTGCAAACCGACGAGCAGACCAACCCCGACGATGCCGAATCACCAGGCTTCACGACGCCGTGCCTGACCAAGAACTGGTTTCACACCGGCCAGGCGGTGGACCTGCCCCGTATCGGTTACAGCCACGCGGATCCCATCGCCGTGGCGCCGGGCAAGACCTTGCTGAGCCAATACCAGCCTGAGATCGGGAGCGACACCCTCATTGCCTCGGCCACCACGGCGACCATCCTGGAAATGTCTCGCGCCCTCAGTGGCTATCTACTGCGAAGCGAGATATTTGGAGTCGATACGCGCCAGGGCAGCAGAACGTTGTATTCGGTCCAGGAAAATCGCTATCGCATACGCCTGCTCCAGGCACCCGAGGGCAACCGGCGCCATGCCCGGATGTTGCCGCTGCTGCTGGAGTCCATCCACTATCAGTACGAAGGCCTGACCGACGATCCGCAATGCCAGCACACCTTCAATCTGCAGTACGACGCCTATGGCTCGCTGACTCACAGCGTAAACGTCCATTACGCCCGACGAAAAACCCTCGACGATGTTCCGCCGTTCAGTGACGCCGATCAGCAGCGCTGGTGGCGCGATGCTCATGATCCAGCGCAACAGTTCCATTACCTGACCGAAACCTGCGCCGAGTACATCCATCTGCCAGCGCCTCAGGGTTGGCGACTGGGCTTGCCGTACCGCCAGCGGACCCATGCGCTGAAGAAACCCAAGGCACCCGAGACCGGCGGGCTGAGCACACGGGACATGACCTATGAAAGGTTCATCGAACTCACCGGGGAAACCGCCTGGATAACCCAAAGCGTTCTGACTGGCCTGTCGGTGCAACGCTACAAGGACGCCTCCACCGCAGAAACCTTGCCGGACGGCGTCGCCCACTTCGAAGCCCTGGGCGCCCACATGGAAACCGCCGAGCTGGACGAAACCGCCTTGAAAGCTTTCCATCTGTTGCCACAAACCTCCCGCCCGAAGGGCAAGCTGCTGGAACGAATCGGCTACCACCGCATGGACGCCTTTCTGCCGGCGACGCCACGGCTCGACAAACTCTGGTCAGTCAAAAGAGATCTTGCGACCTACGCGCCACTGGAAGGCTTCTACAAAATCCAGACCCAACAGGCGAGTGAACACCATGGCGTGACCGCCTTCAGCTACGACAATTACCACTGCTTTATCACCGCATTCAAACTGCCCGATGGCTGTGTCACCCAAGCGCTCTACGATTACCGCTCGCTGCTGCCACGGCGCATTACCGATCCCAACGGCAACGTCCAGGAAGGCCTGGTTGATGCCTTCGGCCAAGTATTGGCCACGACATTCTACGGTACCGAAAACAACACCCCCGTGGGTTTCAAACCCATCGCGCAGTTCAAGCGGCTGTGTTTCGACAGTTCGACAGAAGCGATCGAACAGCGCCAGGACGCCTTGCAGGAGGCCGCCACAGCGCTCTGTTACACGCCCTTCAGCTGGATGGGTTGCGTGTCGAACGCCGCGCTGGCGGACGGCGACTGGCTGGCGCGATGCGTGCTCAACCGAGACCTGCTCCCCAGCGGACATATCCGTGCGTCGGCTCGAACGCGCCTGGCGGATCTTCAAACACTCTGCGCCGACGACCTGAAACTGAAGAACGAAATGGATGCCGCAACGCGTGAGCCGGTGCACATCGCCGCACTGGTGGCCGACCGCTACCCCGATGACGACCAGCAGCAAATCCGCATCGCCATCACCTGCTTCGACGGTTTCGGTCGAACCCTGCAAAGCAAACAACGGGTCGAACCGGGCATGGCCTACGTCGTCACATCCCAGGGAGCACTGACACTCAAGAATGGAAACCCCATGGAGCAAACAACGGCAACACGCTGGCGTGTCAGCGAACGAGTGGAATACAACAACAAGGGTTTGCCGATCCGCCTCTACCGCCCTTACTTCGCCGATCAGCATCGCTACATCAACGATGCGTCCTTGCGGCAGTTCGGTCATTGTGACCAACAGTTCTACGATGCATTGGGTCGCCCCACCCGCACGCGCCTGGCCGCACAGGCTGGCCTTTCCTATATGCGGCGGCACACCCGCCATGCCTGGTACACCCTGGACGAGGACGAGAACGACACCCTGGAAGAGGTCATGGCCGAACAAGCACCGGCTATCGGAGGTGAGGCATGAACCCACGTCTTCACCGCAGGACACCGACGCTCAAGGCTGTCGACAGTCGAGGCCTGCCCGTGCGACAGGTCGCTTACTGCCGGCGTAACGCAGAAGAACAATCCCAAGCGCGCATCACCCGCCAACACCACGACACGGCTGGACGCCAGGTTGCGCAGTGGGACCCTCGACTGTTCGACACAGCAACCGAAGCCAACCTGACGACCGTCTACAGCCTTTCCGGCAAGCCGTTGTTGGTGAACAGTGTCGACGCCGGCTGGCGCCTGAATCTCCCTGGCGCTGCCGGACAGATCGTGCGCAGCTGGGATCAGCGAGGAAACCATTGGCGCACCACTTACGACCAGCAGCTAAGGCCGACCGCCATCCACGAGCAATTGCCAGATCAGGATCCGCGCCGAGTCGAATGCCTGCGCTACGGCGACAGCTCGCCGGAATCCGCCGCTCGCAACCTTTGCGGCGCCCTGATCCGCCACGATGACAGCGCGGGCAGCCTGCTCGTCGATGAATACGCCCTCTGCGGCAAACCGCTTGGCCAGACGCGACACTTCCTCGTCGATGCGGCACAACCCGACTGGCCGGCCGAGGAGATCGCCCGCGACAAACTGCTGGAAAAGGGCAACGGCTACGAAACCCGCTGGCGCTACGATGCATTGGCGCACCCTATCCTGCTGGTGGATGCGGCCCGGCACCAACAGCGCTACGGGTTTGATATCGCCGGCCAACTCAAGGTTGTGAGCCTGAAAGTAAAAGACGCTACGACTGAAAAAAACATCCTGAAGGATCTCGTCTACAACGCGTCTGGCCAGGTCGAATCCCAGGTTGCCGGCAACGGCGTCATCAGTCGCGCCGCATTCGATCCGGCCAGCGGCCGACTGATCTCACTCAGCGCGTCGGTGTCTGGCAACACCTTGCAGGATCTGCGCTACACCTACGACGCGGTGGGTAACGTGACGCACATCGAGGATCGGGCCCAACCGGTGCAGTTCGGCAGCAACCAACGGGTCGACGCCACCTGCACGTTCACCTACGACAGCCTCTACCAGTTGAGCAGCGCGACGGGCCGTGAAACGGCGGGGCTGACCAGCAATCCCGAACTTCCCGCCTTCAGCAGGACGCCGTTCGACGCCCGGCAACTGTTCCCGTTTACCGAGCACTACCAGTACGACGCCGGTGGCAACCTGATCGAACTGCGCCATGTCCGCGACCGCAACAACTACACCCGGAAGCTGGAGATAGCCGCCTCCAGCAATCGCCTGCTGTCCTGGAACAAGGCTGAACACTACGATGCCAACGGTAACCCGCAGGTACTCCATCCGGGCCGGGCACTGGAGTGGAATGCCCGCAATCAACTCGCCAGCGTGACGCTGGTGCAGCGCGCAGACGGCCGCCACGACCTTGAGCGCTATGGCTACGACAGCACGGGGCAACGGGTGCGCAAGGTCCAGGTCACCTATGCTTCGGCTGTGACCCATACCCGGGAAGTCCGTTACCTGCCGGGCCTCGAAATCCACACCCGTCAGCACGAACGCCTGGAAGTCATCACGCTGCAGGCCGGCCGTTGCAGCGTGCGGTACTTGCACTGGACCGAAGGCCGCCCGGCCGGCATCGCCGCCAACCAGACGCGCTACAGCCTGGACGATCACCTGGGTTCCAGCTCGCTGGAACTCGACGATGAAGGCTGGCTGATCAGCCAGGAAAGCTATCTCCCCTACGGCGGAACCGCTTGGGCTGCGTCCCGATCAGCCGTGGAAGCCGACTACCGGACCCTTCGCTATTCCGGCAAGGAGCGTGACGCCAGCGGCCTGTATTACTACGGGCACCGGTACTACGCACCGTGGTTGCAACGCTGGATCAGTCCCGATCCAGCGGGGGCGGTTGACGGGCTGAACCTGTATTGCATGGTGGGGAACAACCCGATGAGATTTACCGACCCTTCGGGCCTGATGAGGGATGAGGACTTCAAGGAATTCGAAACCTGGGGCCGGGCCCGGTCGCAGGAAATCATGGATTCGGCAAAAGGTGACTATTCCTATCGTTTGATGCCGGATGACTACGATAAAACGTCCGATCAGTTTCTCAATGGCGGGCTCCTGCGCCAGGAGTTTCTTGCTCACTCTTATGGCTACATCAAGACGGAAGAAGTCGGGCTCAGCGACTTCTTCAACCTGCCAAAGCCGCAAGGCAGCATGAGGGGATACAAAGGCGTGGACCGCAACTATGACGGCCGGGCCAGGACCGACACCCCCTCAGAACACTACTTGAACTTTGGCACCTATCGGATCGGCAATGCCGCTGAATACCTGGCCGATTTATCCAGCCGATACGCCGCCGCCAAAAACGACATGTTCCACAATGTGGCCATAGACGAGGACGTCCTGAAGGACGCACCAACGCTAAGCCGGCTGACCGATCAGGTCCATGAACTGCAGCAACCGACTCGGGGCTGGATCGAAACCCATATTGAAAACATGGGTGGGATCATGCCGATACGTGCCGGAGGCCCCGGGACCCATGCCGAAGTCCGGCTGGCGAATTCCGTGGTAGCGCTCTACCCGGACAGGGCGGAAAGGATGCTTTCCGACACCACGATATTCACTGACACCCTGTTCAGGGGTAAAGCCCCAGAACCGTTTCCGGCCTGCATCAATTGCAGCGGCATTCTTCCAGCGCAAATCACGGTGCCGACCGGACGCACCCCCGTCGACTACGCTGGCTACAACGCTCGCGTCCAGCAGATAAACGAGGCACCACGTCCTCGCCAACGAGGCAGCCGGGCGAGAAGATAATGTCAGTCAAACACTGATTGCATTGGTGAACACCAGGCGATTGCCGAACGGATCGACCACCGCCATGTCCTGGCTCCCCCAGGGCATGGCCTGGATGTGCGGGCGGGCGAAGGTGTATTGCTTGGCCAGCAACTGCGCCTGGAACGCTTCCAGTTCATCGGTCTCGATCCGCAGCGCCGAGCCCGGCGTGCAATCGCCATGGTGCTCGGACAGGTGCAGCACGCAGTCGCCACGGGAGACTTGCAGGTACAGCGGGAAGTCGTCGCCGAAACGATGTTGCCAGTCGACGGTAAACCCCAGGAAGTCGACATAGAATACCAACGCCTTGGCTTCATCGAAGATCCGCAGGATCGGAGTGGTTTTACCGAAGCTCATGGGTTGCTCCCTGGCTGAAAAAGACCCAGTGTAGATGGGTTGACCCTAGTGCTTCGGCCTGGGTTCCGGGTTCTTTAGTGTCAATACGCCATTATTATGGCGCCAATTAAAACAAATTCAGCCGTCCAGCCCCGTCCTCAGGCGCGATCCAATGGGCTGAATCCCTGGCGCAGATCGCCTTCGCGCGCCAGAAACCGACCTGCTCTGCGCCCATTCGCTCGCCCCTCGCCATAACTCAGGACACCGTTGACCCACACCCCGTCGATGCCTTCGGCGGCCCGTTGCGGCGCTTTGAAATCAGCCACGTCGCGAACGGTTTGCGGGTTGAACAACACCAGGTCCGCCCAGTGTCCTTCACGAATTTCACCACGGTCCTTCAGGCCGAAGCGCGCCGCCGACAGACCGGTCATCTTGTGCACGGCGGTGTGCAGCGGAAAAAGCCCGACGTCACGACTGAAATGTCCCAGCACCCGTGGGAAAGCGCCCCACAAGCGCGGATGGGGAAACGGATCGTCGGGCAAACCGTCGGAACCCACCATGGACAGCGGATGGGCGAGGATTCGTCTTACGTCGCCTTCGTCCATGCCGTAGTACACCGCCCCAGCCGGTTGCAGACGACGTGCGGCGTCCAGCAGCGAGACGTCCCATTCGTGGGCAATATCGGCGAGGTCGCGACCGCCCATGCCCGGGTGGGGTGTCGACCAGGTGATGGTGATGCGGTGGGCGTCGGTCACTTGCTTGAGATCCAGGGTCGAGGAACTCGCCGCGTAGGGATAGCAGTCGCAGCCGACCGGATGGGTTTTGGCCGCATTTTCCAGCGCCGCCAGCACCTGCGGACTGCGTCCCCAGTTACCGGCGCCCGCGCATTTGAGGTGGGAAATAATCACCGGGCTCTTGGCGCGACGGCCAATCTGGAACGCCTCATCCATGGCCTCGAGCACCGGTTCGAATTCGCTGCGCAGGTGGGTGGTGTAGATCGCGCCGAAGGCCTGCAACTCTTCGCTCAGTTGCATGACTTCGTCGGTGGACGCCGAAAACGCATTGGCATAGGCCAGGCCGGTGGACAGGCCGAGCGCACCGGCTTCCAGGCTTTCGCGCAGTTGCCCACGCATGGCCGCGATTTCTCCCGCGCTGGCGCTGCGCAACAAATCCTCCATGTGGTTGCTGCGCAGGGCTGTGTGGCCCACCAATGCGGCGACGTTGACGGCAGGCGTGGCCGTTTCCACCGCGGCCCGATAATCAGCGAAGCGTGGGTAGGCGAACGCTTGCGCGGTGCCGAGCAGGTTCATCGGGTCCGGCGGATCGCCGCGCAGACTGACCGGTGCAGCGCTGATGCCGCAATTGCCGACGATCACCGTGGTCACCCCTTGGCTAAGCTTGGGCAGCATCTGCGGTTGGCGGATGACCACAGTGTCGTCGTGAGTGTGCACATCGATGAAGCCCGGCGCCAGCACACGGCCAGCGGCGTCGATTTCTTCAATCGCCCGGGCATCGTCCAGGTTGCCGATGCGCTCGATGCGCCCGGCGCGAATCCCTACGTCGGCGTTGTAGCCCGGGGTATCGCGGCCATCAATGACCAGCGCGTTGCGGATAAGGGTGTCGTATTGCATGTCAGTCTCCCAACGGCAAGTGATCGTCGCCGCCGCGGTAATCGTCCAGGGCGAGCTTGACCCGCCGCAGGCGCTCTTGATTGTCTTCAGGGTGAGCCAACGCCAGCTCGGTGGCGAGCACGTCGATGGCCAGCAGCATGCCGTAGCGCGCCGCCGTGGGTTTGTAGATGAACGAGGTCTCGGCGCCTTGCAGGGGCAGTACCACATCGGCCAGTCGGGCGAGGGGCGAGTCGGCTCGGGTGATGGCCAGGATCGGCGCGCCGTAACTGCGGGCCAGCTCCACCGCACCGAGCAATTCCGGGGTGATACCGGTGAGCGAGCAGGCGATGACCAGGTGTTCTGCACTCAACGAAGTGGCGGTGATGCGCATCATCACCGGATCGCGGCAGGCGGCAATCGGGTAGCCGAAACGCACTAGCCGTACCTGCAACTCTTCACCGCACAACGCCGACCAGCCACCGAGACCGAATGCATGAACCATCCGCGCCTTGCCGATCATCCGCACGGCATCGCTGAACCGTGATTCTTCGAACGCCGACAGATGCTGACGCAGGGTCGCCTCGATGTCGCCGACGATCTGTCCATAAAATGCCGATTGCTCAGGCGCTCCGGCCGGGTCGAGAAAGCGGCTGCCGACACCGCTGGCCTGGGCCAGTTGCAAGCGCAGGTCGCGAAGATCGCGGCAACCGACGGTGCGGGCGAAGCGCGACAGTGTGGCGCTGCTGACTTCGGCGCGCAGGGCCAGTTCATCCAGGCTGGCGGAAGCGGCAAATCCTACGTCGTCGAGCATCAGCCGGGCGATTCTGCCTTCGCCGGCGCTGAAGGAGTCCTGGCGGGAGCGGATCTGGTAAAGGATGTCCATGACGGCTCCTATGAAATGGCGCGGCGCTCAGAGCAAGCGCGAAAGACCGAGGGTCAGGCCGAACGCGACCACGGAAATCAGCGTTTCGAGCACGGTCCAGGTCTTGAAGGTTTGGGCAACGGTCATATTGAAGTATTCCTTGATCAGCCAGAAGCCGCCGTCGTTGACGTGGGAAAAGATCACCGAACCGGCCCCGGTGGCCAGCACTAGCAATTCGGGATGGGGATAACCCAGGCCGATCGCCACGGGCGCGACGATGCCTGAGGCCGTGGTCATCGCCACAGTGGCCGAGCCAGTGGCGACGCGCATCAGGGCAGCGAACAACCAGCCCATGACCAATGGCGACAACTGGAATTCCTGGGCCAGGCCGACAATCTGCTGGGTGACCCCGGCGTCCACCAGGATCCGGTTCAAACCGCCGCCGGCGCCCACTAGCAAAGTGATGCTGGCCGTCGGTGCCAGGCATTCGTTGGTGAACTTGAGGATCGACTCGCGGTTGAAGCCCTGGGCCAGGCCGAGGGTCCAGAAGCTCAGGATGGTCGCCAGCAACAAGGCGATCACCGAGTTGCCGATGAACAGCAAAAACTGGTTGAAACCGCTTCCCGGCGTGGAGATCAGGTTGGCCCAGCCGCCGATCAGCATCAGGATCACTGGCAGCAGGACAGTCCCCAGGGTCACGCCGAAACCCGGCAGGTTCGCGCGTGGCTCGCGGTCGAGAAATTGCCGCTCCAACGGGTTTTCAGCCGGCAGCTGGATGCGTGGCACGATGAATTTGGCGTACAGGGGACCGGCGATGATCGCGGTGGGGATGCCAATCAGGATCGCGTACAACAAAGTCTGCCCCACCGAGGCCTGGAACGCCTGCACCGCCAGCATCGCCGCCGGGTGCGGAGGGACAAGTGCGTGGACCACCGAAAGCCCGGCGACCATCGGCAACCCCACCATCAGGATCGACACGCCCACGCGCCGTGCGATGGTGAACGCGATGGGCACCAGCAACACGAACCCGACCTCGAAGAACAACGGCAGCCCGACCAGGAAGGCAATGCACACCATCGCCCAGTGGGCGTTGCGCTCGCCGAAGCGTTCAATCAGCGTCTGCGCCATCCGCTCGGCCCCGCCGGACTCGGCCATCATCTTGCCGAGCATCGTGCCCAGTGCCACCACCAGCGCGATGTGCCCCAGCGTCTTGCCGACACCGGCCTCATACGCCCCCACCACACCCGAGGGCGGCATCCCGGCCAGCAGTGCCAGGCCAATGGACACCAGGGTAATCACAATGAACGGATTGAGCCGATAACGGGCGATCAGCACGATCAGCGCAATGATCGCGATGGCCGCGTAGACCAATAGCCAATAACCGAAAGCAGGGGCCATGCGTTACTCCTCGAATGGGGTCACGTCGATGTGTTGTGAAACTCATAAATCATTTCGATGGAGAATCTTCAAACCCACTGAAAGTAATTTTCGTACACAGACAAGAAATGTCGCTGAGGGACATCGCGACACGGCACTGATGAAAATTCAGCGCAAGACTTTCATTGCCTTTGTGGCGAGGGAGCTTGCTCCCGCTGGGCTGCGCAGCAGCCCCAACTTCATCAACACAATGACCAACGGCTGGCCGCCCCGCCCTCAATTCCGTACCATCCGCAGCTGTTTTTGCATCACGCCCCGGTAGCCGATGCTCAACCGGGGCCCAGTCAGGTAAATCATGAAACCAGCACGTCTTCGCGCCGACGCCCTCGCCGGCCTCACCACTTCTTTCGCCTTGCTTCCCGAATGCATCGCCTTCGCCCTGGTAGCCCACCTCAATCCGCTGATGGGGCTCTACGGCGCGTTCATCATCTGCACGCTGACCGCCCTGTTCGGCGGACGGCCAGGCATGGTGTCGGGCGCGGCGGGCTCGATGGCGGTGGTGATCATCGCGCTGGTGGTGCAACACGGCGTGCAGTACTTGCTGGCCACCGTGCTGTTGGGCGGGCTGATCATGATGGCCTTCGGGCTGTTGCGGCTGGGCAAGCTGGTGCGCATGGTCCCGCACCCGGTGATGCTCGGCTTCGTCAACGGCCTGGCGATTGTCATTGCGCTGGCCCAACTGGAGCAGTTCAAGCAGGGTGAAACCTGGCTCAGCGGCGATCCGCTGTATCTGATGGCCGGCCTGGTGGCGCTGACCATGGCCATCGTCTACCTGCTACCACGCCTGACCCGCAGCGTGCCGCCGGCCCTGGTGGCGATCCTCGGTGTCGGCCTGGCGGTCTACCTGCTCGGCCTGCCCACCCGAACGCTGGGCGACATGGCCCATATCGCCGGCAGCTTGCCTGCCTTCGCCTGGCCCGATCTTCCCTGGAACCTGGAGACCCTGCAGATCGTCGTGCCCTACGCGGTGATCATGGCGATGGTCGGTTTGCTGGAAACCCTGCTGACCCTGAACCTCACCGACGAAATCACCCAGAGCCGCGGTTATCCGGACCGTGAATGCGTGGCGCTGGGCGCTGCCAACATCGCCTCCGGGCTGTTCGGCGGCATGGGCGGCTGCGCCATGATCGGCCAGACGGTAATCAACCTCAGCTCGGGTGGACGCGGACGGTTATCGGGCGTGGTGGCCGGGGTGATGGTGTTGCTGTTCGTGTTGTTCCTGTCGCCGTTGATCGAGCGCATCCCGCTGGCTGCGCTGGTGGGCGTGATGTTCGTGGTTGCGCAGCAGACCTTCGCCTGGGCCTCGCTGCGGGTGATCAACAAGGTGCCGAAGAATGATGTGTTGGTGATCATCGCGGTGACCGTCATCACGGTATTCACCGACCTGGCCGTGGCTGTGCTCTGCGGGATCATCATCGCGGCGCTCAACTTCGCCTGGCAACAGGCGCGGGAGCTGTACGCCGACACGCATCAGGAAGCCGACGGCAGCAAACTCTATCGCTTGCACGGCACGCTGTTCTTCGCCTCGACGACACCGTTTCTCAACCAGTTCGACCCGGCCAACGACCCGGCCCTGGTGACCCTCGATTGCCGCCACTTGCGCTTCGTCGACTACTCGGCCGTCGCCGCACTCAAGACCTTGCGCGAGCGCTACAGCAAAGCCGGCAAGCACTTGCGTGTGTTCCACCTGTCCGAGCGTTGCAAGCAAATGCTCAAGCGCGCGGGCGTGCAGCACGACTGAAGCAACACGCAACAAAAACCTGTGGGAGCGAGCCTGCTTGCTCCCACAAGGGGGCTTATTCTGCTGGCACTACCGGCGTCACTCACACCATCTCATCAAGAATCCACGCCACCACCGACGTTCGCTTCGGCGTCCAACCCAGCAGCTCATGGGCGTTCTTGCCCCGCACCCGGCTGTTGGAACCCAGGCCATAGTTGGCCATTTCGTAGCCCCACTCGGCTTCGGCATCGGCCAACGGCCAGTCCTGCGGTTCGCCCAGGTTCAACGCCCGGGCCATGGCGGTGGTCATGTCGATGAACGAGGCTTCGCCGCTTTCGACGAAGTAGAACGTGCCCGGTTGGTTGCGGGTCAGGGCCAGTTTGTACAACTCGACCACGTCTTCGATGTGCACGTTGGACCAGATGTTCTGCCCAGGCCCGACATGCCGCACCACCCCGCTTTTACGCGCCTGCTTGAGCAACCGCGGCAGTTGCACACTGTCGCGGTTCACGCCCAGGCTGTGGCCGTAGATCAAGGTGTTGCAGATCACCGCCGAGTTCACGCCGTGTTTCGCCGCATCCAGGACCAGATTATCGATAGCGACACGGGCGGCCTTGTCGGCGGTGGGGGGCGGCAGGTTGTCTTCGTAGAAGATGGCCTCGCTGGAACGACCGCCCGAAGCATCCCCGACGATGCTCGAACCGCTGGTGTGCAGCAACACTTTGTTCGACCCCTTGAGTCCTTCGATCAAGGCCTCTACCGCACCGCGATGATCGCTGCTGGCGGCATTGATCACCGCGTCGGCGGCACGTGCCTGTTCGCTGAGCAGCGCGCTGTCTTCGAGGGTGCCGATGACCGGCTTGATACCCAGTGCAGTCAGCTCGCTCGCCTGTTCGGCGCTGCGCACCAGACCGGTGACGTGATGCCCGGCGCGGGCCAGGCCGGTGGCGATGGAGCCGCCGATGAAACCGGCAGCGCCAGTGACGAATACGTTCATGAAAGAACTCCTTGGCAGATCAGTGATGGGACGAGTATCGGGGACCGATCCTTGGCGAAACAGTCCACATTGCCCAAATCACTCTTGCCTTGAAGTCACGAATCAGCCCTTGAATTCCCGCGAGGCGTAGTCGGCGAGCTTGCCCTGGATGAAGTCCAGGAAGCACTGGATCCGCAAGGCCAGTTGCGAGTTGCGGTAGTACACGGCATTGATCGGCTGGCGATACCCGCTGTTGGCATCGGCCAGCAGCACCTTCAGCCGACCGGCCTGGATGTCTTCGCGGGTCATGAAGTCCGACAGGCAGGCAATGCCCTGCCCTTGCAGCGCCAGGTGCCGCACAGTCTCGCCGCTGGACGCGCTGATCGCCGGCTGGATCGGCCAGCGATCTCCGTGCACGTGGCGCAGCGGCCACTGGTTGAGGCCCTCGTTCTGGGCAAACCCCAGCAGCGCGTGACCGGCCAGCTCGGCGACGCTTGACGGCGTGCCGTGCTGCTTCAGATAAGCGGGGCTGGCCAGGATGTGCAACGGGCTACAGCCCAGGGCGCGGGCATGAAGGGTCGAGTCCGTGAGGGTGCCGATGCGGATGGCGATGTCGGTGCTTTGCTCCAGCAAATCGATGATCAGGTCGTTGCTGTTGAGTTCTAGCTGGATGTCCGGGTAGAGCCGGCGGAATTCTTCGATGTGCGGGACGATGGCGTGCAGCATGAACGGCGACGCAGCGTTGATCCGTAAGCGCCCTGCAGGATTTTTCTGACGGGACGACAAACGCTCCTCCAACTGATCCATCTGATCGAGGATGCCCTTGGCCTGTTCGAAGAAGTACTTGCCCTCCTCGGTCAGGTCCATGCGTCGGGTGGTGCGGTTGATCAGCGTGGTGTCGAGCTTGGCCTCCAGCCGCGACAACGTGCGGCTGACCGCCGACGGCGTCTGCCCGACCTGCTCGGCGGCGGCAGAGATCGATCCGCATTCGATCACGCAGACGAAAATCTGCAATTCGTCGGATCTGGCTTTCACGGGTGTCCTCTCATGGGATGCAACTCAATGTGACAGGCTTTTGTGGCGAGGGAGCTTGCTCCCGCTCGGCTGCGCAGCGGCCGCCTTCTTGAAGAGGCGCTTCGCACCTCAGCGGGAGCAAGCTCCCTCGCCACATAAGATGCCTCGCCACAGATGCATCATCGTCTTCAGGTAGGTCCCGATACTAGCCGGATTACCGCGAAAGGCCGAACACCTCGCGCAAATGCTGCTCATACCGCGCGACATCGGCCTCGACGTTCGGACGTTTCATCACGTCCACGCACAGGAAGGTCGGCAGGCCGGTCATGCCCAGGAACTGGTTGGCTTTGTGGAATGGAAAGTACACCGCGTCCACGCCCGTGGCTTCGAAGAAATCAGTCGGATCGTCGAAGGCTTGCTGCGGGGCATTCCAGGTCAAGGACAACATGTATTGCTTGCCTTGCAACAGGCCACCGCTGCCGTATTTCTGCGACGCATCGGAACGGGTCCGGCCGTCGCTGGCGTAGAGGCTGCCATGGCCTTCTGTGAAGACTTCGTCGATGTATTTCTTCACGGTCCACGGCGCGCCCATCCACCAACCCGGCATCTGGTAAACGATCACGTCGGCCCAAAGGAACTTGGCGACTTCCTCCTTGATGTCGTAGCCGCCGTCAATGAAGGTGGTTTTCACATCAACACCGCCACGGTCCAACACACTGACCGCCGTGTCGTGGAGGGTGGCGTTGTAGCGACCGTCGGAATGAGCGAATTGTTTGCCGCCGTTGAGCAACAGGACTTTTTTCATGGAGAGCCTCATCGGGTACCACGACACGGGCCACTGCATGGCCGCGGGGTGGAAAGATTGAAAACGATGGCGGCAGCGTACCGATGAGCCTCGCGCGGAATAAGCACCGGCACGGCAAAACTGATTTGACCAAAACGCACGAATCAACAGCCGATTATTGCCATAGGATTCAGCCGACTTTCATTTCAGGAGGCACCTGATGAGCGAATTGCACGGTTTCATCCTTCACGCCAAGACCCGTCCGGAAAAAGCCGAGGCCTTCGAAGCGCTGTTTCGTGCCTATGTCGAGCCAAGCCGCGCCGAGCCCGGCTGCATCGAATATCACATGTTGCGGGACCAGCAAGACCCGACGCTGTTTATCTTCTATGAGATCTGGGCCTCCCAGGCGCACCTGGATGTGCACTCGAACCTGCCACACATGAAGCAGTTCTTCGAGCAGCGCATGGATTACCTGGAGCGCGACTTCGAAATCCGCCGCATCGACATGCTGAGTGCGTCCTCGGCTAGCCGTTGATCATCAAGTGGCCCCCGAGCGCGCCGAGGCCGATGAAAAATACCCGTTTGAACAACACGGCGCTGATCCGCTGACGCAACCATTGCCCCAGCCACATCCCCAGCAGCGCCGGTGCCAACGCCAGCAACGAAGCGCTCAATTCGCCCCCGCCCAGTGCGCCGCGCCACACCAGGCCGGCGGCCAGGGCCAGGGTAGAAACGGTGAAAGACAGGCCCAGGGCTTGCACCAGTTCATCCTTGCTCAAGCCCAACGCTTGCAGATAGGGCACCGCCGGAATGACGAACACACCGGTGGCGGACGTGATGAGGCCGGTCAGCAACCCACAAAGCGGGGCGATCCACGGCTCGACATGGGCGCCGACCCGCAGCGTTGGCAGCAACAGCCCGCTCAGCGCATACAGCACCAGCGCCCCACCCAAGGCCCGCACCACCCAGGCCCCACCCGTCATACCGAGCCACAGCGTACCAAGCCCGGTGCCGATGAAAATCGTCAGCAGCAGTGGCCACAGGCGGCGGACCAGGGCTTGCAGATGACCACCAAATGCCAATTGCCAGAAATTGGTCAGGGTCGCCGGGATGATGAGCAGCGCCGCAGCCTGCGTCGGAGCCATAGCCAGCCCAAGCAAGCCCATGGCGATGGTCGGCAGGCCGAGGCCGATCACGCCCTTGATGGTTCCGGCCAGCAGGAAGGTGCCGATGACCAGCAGGGAAAGGGCCAGACCGAGATTTTGATAGAAAGCGATGAGTGTGTTCATAGGGGTATCGTGCGCCCCGGAACATGGCTTGGAAATCTGCCATATACTGAGGGTGCCTCTCTTTCTGCAAGAGGCTGTGAACTCACTGATGCTCGCGATGACGATAAACCAGGCGCCACAGCACTTGAGACAGGATCCCCGCCCATGCACTTCGACCTCACCGACCTGCGTCTCTACCTGAACATCCTCGACACCGGCAACATCACCGCCGGTGCGGCTCGCAGCCATTTGTCCCTGGCCGCGGCCAGTGCGCGGGTCCGGGCCATGGAAGCATCCCTGGGCATCGACCTGCTTGAGCGCGGACGGCGTGGGGTAACGCCCACTCCCGCAGGCAAAGCCCTGGCCGAGCACGCCCGAATCCTGCTGCAACAGGCCGAACGCCTGCAACAGGACCTGGCCGAATACGCCAAAGGCATCAAAGGCCGGGTGCGGCTGCTGTGCAACACCAGCGCCATGACCGAATACCTGCCCGAGCTGCTGGCCGATTTTCTCCAGGCCCATCCCAACCTCGACATTGACCTGCAGGAATTGCCCAGCTCACGGATCACCCATGCGCTGCGCCAAGGCGCGGCAGACCTCGGTATCGTTTCCGACGCAGTAGACACCGAGGGTCTTCAAACCTGGCCTTTTCGCGACGATCCGCTGGTATTGATCCTACCGACCGGACACCCTCTGGCTGACGGTCGCGCCGTACGTTTCAGCGAAACCCTCAGCCACGATTATGTCGGCCTGAACGCCTCCAGTGCCCTGGCGATTCACCTGGAAGAGCAGGCCCTGCACATCGGCTCACGTATGCAAGTCCGCATTCGCGCCGATGGTTTCGACGGGCTGATTCGTATGGTGGCCCATGGTGCAGGCATTGCCATCGTGCCGAAGGCTGCCATCGACCGGCGCCCACCCGAGCCATCGTATCAATGCATCCCGCTGCAAGAAGCCTGGGCGCACCGGGCGTTGCTGCTGTGCGCCCGCAACTTCGACGGTTTGCCGGCCTACGCCACGGCCCTGGCTCGGCATCTGGCCGATTGATGCGCGCTTCTGGATAGCCCGATGTCGACCACAGACATCTACCCGCTCATGCCGCACGTTAGGGTGCCTGTTCTCTTCCGCCCCTTTCGGAGCTCACATGACCGCACCCATCACCGTCCTGCGCGACACCCATCCGCTGCCCGTACTCGATGCCTGCAAATGGGAAAAACTCGAAGGCGACCCGCACACCGTCAACCTCAACGCCTACACCAGCGAAGACGGCAGCAAGATCATGGGCACCTGGATCTGCACACCCGGCAAATGGTATGTGGAATACGTGAAGTGGGAGTACTGCCATTTCCAGGAAGGCTACTGCATCATCACCCCAGAGGGCATGGAGCCGATCCATCTGCGCGCTGGTGACATCTTCGTCATCGAGCCGGGCATGAAAGGCACGTGGGAAGTGGTCGAGACCGTGCGCAAATATTTCGTCTTTGCCTGAAACAAAAAACCGAGAGACCACCTGTGGCGAGGGAGCTTGCTCCCGCTCGGCTGCGCAGCAGCCGCGTTTCAAGAGGTGCTGCGCACCTCAGCGGGAGCAAGCTCCCTCGCCACAAAAGCTTTGAAACCAGCCCCTACTGCGGCTTGCGATAGCTATTAACAATCGCCGAAAAATCCTTGCCGCCCTCGCCCCGCTGGCTCATCGCCTGATACAACTGCTGCGCCACCGCCCCCAGCACCACCGGCTGATGGACCTGCCGCGCGGCTTCGGTCGCCAGGCCAAGGTCCTTGAGCATCAGGTCGGCGCCAAAGCCACCCGTATAGCCACGGGACGCCGGTGCCGTGTCGATCACGCCCGGCCACGGATTGTAAGTGTCCGAACTCCAGCAACGCCCCGTTGAACTGTTGATGATGCCGGCCAACACCTGGGTGTCGATCCCCAAGGCATCGCCCAGCGCCATGGCTTCGCTGACGCCCACCATGGAAATCCCCAGCAGCAGGTTGTTGCAGATCTTGGCAATCTGCCCGGTGCCGACTTCGCCACAGTGCACGATGTTACGGCCCATTTGCGCCAGCACCGGTTGCAAGGTGGCGAACAACTCGGCCGAGGCACCGACCATGAAAGTCAACGTACCCGCCGCCGCACCACCGGTACCACCCGAGACCGGCGCATCGGCCATCGCCACCCCTTGTTTCGCCGCGGCAGCCGCCACGTCGCGGGCGGTTTGTGGATCGATGGTGCTGCAATCCACCGCTGGCGTGCCGGCAGCGATACCAGCCAGCACGCCGTCTTCACCCAGCCAGACACTGCGCACATGGGCGGCGGCCGGCAGCATGGTGATCACCAGAGCAGCGCCCTGGGCCGCGTCGCGAGGCGAGGCACTGATCGTGCCGCCCAATGCCGCCAGTTCAGCCAGCACCGTCTGGTTCAGGTCGAACAGGTTCAGCGAATGGCCAGCCTTGAGCAGGTTGCGCGCCATGGGGGCGCCCATGTTGCCCAGGCCGATAAATGCGATGTTCATGTCCGGCTCCTTAACGCAAATTGATGGTGGTGTTCACACCGTCATTGACGCTGTCATCATCGAACCAGCGCGCGGTCACGGTCTTGGTCTGAGTGTAGAACTGCACCACTTGTTTGCCGTACGGGCCGAGGTCGCCGAGTTTCGAACCACGGGAACCGGTGAAGCTGAAGAACGGCACCGGCACCGGGATCGGGATGTTGATGCCCACCTGGCCGACGTCGATTTCGCTCTGGAATTTGCGTGCCGCCGCGCCGCTCTGGGTGAACAGGCCGGTGCCGTTGCCGAATGGGTTGGCGTTGACCAGGGCAATCGCCTGATCCAGGGTGTCGACTTCCAGCACCACCAGCACCGGGCCGAAGATTTCCTCGGTGTAGATGCGCATCTCGGTGGTCACGCCGGAAAACAGGGTCGGACCGACAAAATTGCCCTGCTCGAAACCCGGCACGCTGATCCCACGCCCATCGAGCTCCAGCTTCGCCCCTTGCTGCACGCCACTCTCGATCAATTCGAGGATCCGTGCCTTGGCGCGCTTGGAAATCACCGGGCCGACGTCAGTGCCCGGCTCGCTGCCGGCATTGACCTTGAGTTTCTGTGCCAGGGCCTTGAGCTCTGGCAACCACTGCTTGGCCGCGCCCACCAGCACCACCACGGAAGTGGCCATGCAACGCTGGCCCGCCGCGCCGAAACCGGCGCCGACCAGGGCGTTGAGGGCCTGCTCACGATTGGCATCGGGCAACACCACCGCGTGGTTCTTGGCGCCCATCATCGACTGCACGCGCTTGCCATGGCGACCCGCCAGGTCATACACGTGGGTGCCGACCGCCGTCGAGCCGACGAAGGAAACCGCCTTGATGTCCTTGTGGGTGCAAAGCGCATCCACCACGTCCTTGCCGCCGTGCACCACGTTGAGCACACCCGCCGGGACGCCGGCCTCGATGGCCAGTTCCACCAACAGCATGGTCGACAGCGGATCCTGTTCCGATGGCTTGAGCACAAAGGTGTTGCCGCAGGCGATGGCCATCGGGAACATCCACAGCGGAATCATCGCCGGGAAGTTGAACGGTGTAATGCCCGCACACACCCCGATCGGCTGGCGCAGCGTGTAGGTGTCCACGCCTCCTGCGACGTTCTCGGCGAACTCGCCCATCTGCAGGGTGCCGATGGAACAGGCGTGCTCGACCACTTCCAGGCCGCGGAAAATATCACCCTCGGCGTCAGCGATGGTCTTGCCCTGTTCGGCGCTGAGCACCGCGGCGATGCGCTTTGAATGCTCGCGGATCAACGCCTGGAGCTTGAGCATGATGCGCATCCGCGCGCCGATGGGGGTCAGTTTCCAGGTCTGGAAAGCACGCTGGGCAGCGGCGATGGCGGCATCGACTTCCGAGGCCGTGGCGAACGGAACCTTTGCCAACACTTGCTGGGTGGCTGGGTTGACGATGTCGTGCCATTCGCTGGATTGGGATTCGACCCACTCGCCATCGATCAGCAGTCTGACGGTTTGCAGGGTGGTGTCGCTGGGCGTAAGGGAAACGTTCATGCTGGCCTCCGGGATTGTTCTTATAGAGAGCGCTGCTTCAGCAAAGACCAAGGTGCATGAGCACGCATGGTGATGAGACTGTTTTTGGAGTATAGATGTGCAAACTTCTAATAAGAATGCACATAAAAACCGGTCCATCATGCAAAAAAACATCACCTCCCTGGGGTCGCTGAATTGGGACGACCTCAAGTTCTTCCTCGAAGTGGCCCGCACCCGCAAGGCCAGCACGGCCGCCAAGCGCCTGGCCGTCGACTACACCACGGTGTCGCGACGCATCAGCTCGCTGGAAGCCTCGTTGGGCACGCTGCTGTTCGAGAAATCCCGGACCAACGGTTTTGTCCTGACGGCCGAAGGCCAGCGCCTGCTGGGTTACGCCGAATCGATCGAAAGTACCCTGCACATGGCCTGCGAACAGGTCTCAGGCTCTGGCGTCGCACTGTCCGGCCACGTACGCATGGGCTGCACCGAAGGCTTCGGCAGCTTCTTCATCACCCCGCAACTGAGCCACTTCGTCGACGCCTACCCGGCCATTTCGGTAGACATCCTCCCGCTGCCACACTTCATCAGTCTCTCCAAGCGCGAAGCCGACATCGTCATCGCCCTCGAACGCCCCGAACACGGCCCGTACGTATGCTGCAAATTGTGCGACTACCGACTGCAGCTCTACGCCACCCAGTCCTACCTGGACAACCACCCACCCATCCAGCGCCCGGCAGACCTGGACAAGCACTCGTTCATCAGCTACGTGGATGACCTGGCGTTCAGCTCCGAATTGCTCTACCTGGCCAACGTCCTGCCCGGCGCCAACGCCCACCTGCGCAGCACCAGCGTGATTGCGCAATTCGTGGCAGCGCAGCAAGGCCGCTCACTGGCAATCCTGCCCTGCTTCCTCGCCGCCCAGGACCCACGGCTGTTGCCGGTGCTGCCGGAGGACATCACCGTCACCCGGCAATTCTGGATGTACTGCCGGGAGGACTTGAGGAAGCTGAAGAGGATTACGTTGTTGTGGGATTACATTCGCGAGGTGACTGAACAGAATCAGCCACTGCTGATGGGCGACAGCCGGGAGATGGTGTTTGCCGACTAGTCGGCGATGACCACGATGGCGACACGGCGGTTTTCGGTGCGGCCGCTGGCGGTGTCGTTGGAGGCGACCGGTTTGCTGCTGCCCAGGCCGCGCAGCTGGACGTTCTCTTCGCGCATGCCAACGCTTGTCAGCACCTTGCCCACGCTGGCGGCCCGGCGCATCGACAGTTGTTCGTTGTAGGCCTGGGAACCCGATGCGTCGGTATGACCATCGACACGTACCCGCTCGATGCTCGCCTCCAACAACGCCTTGCCGATGCGCTCGACGATTTCGGTACTGGCCGGGTTGAGGTTTTCCACATCGCTGCCAAACAACACCTTGCCCGACAAACCGAAGGCCCAGCCATCTTCGGTCAATTCGAAGCCTTGGTGCTTGAGTACGGCAATTTGCGCCGGGGTCAGACCTTTCGGCGGAGCCGTCTGGCAACCGCTCAGCGCCATGACGAGCAAGAAAAGCGCCGCGAACCAGCGCAGGGAAAATTGAGGATATGAACGCACGAGTCAGCTCCTGGTTTGAAGATCAGCGACGGAGTGATCCGACCCCGCCGTATGTTGACCGCCTCGGGCAAGGCGTTTGGCTTGGTACATCGCCGCATCGGCGGCGTGGAGTAGGGTGCCCGGTGTGGCACCATCATCGGGGTAAACGGCAATGCCGATACTGAGGGACGTCAGCACTGAAGCATTGCCGGGCAACTGAATCGGCATTTCCATGCTGGCGATGATTTTTTCAGCGATCCGTTCGGCGTCCTCGGCCTTGTGCAGGGGTGCCAGCAGCACGGCGAATTCATCGCCTCCCAGGCGCGCGACCAAGTCGTCCTCACGCAACTGTGCCCGGACCCGGGTCGCCACGGCCGTCAGCACCGCGTCACCGGCAGCGTGGCCGAAATTGTCGTTGATGCCCTTGAATCGGTCGCTGTCCAGGTACAACACGGCCACTTGCTCGTTGAGCTTGCTGGCGTTGCGCAAGGCGCGGATCAGTCGGCCCTCGAAAAACGCCCGGTTCGGCAAGCCGGTCAAGCTGTCGTGGCTGGCCTGGTGTGCCAGAGTTTCGTTTTCGCTTTGCAGGTGAGTCTGCCAGGACTCCAGTTCGTCGAGCAGTGCATTGAAGTCATTGGCCAGATTATCCAGTTCGGCGATGGCGGCCGGCGGCACGCGCCGATCCAGGGCCCGCTCGCTGCGTGCCGCGTGGGCCACTTCGGCCAGGCTGCGCAATGGTCCGGTGATCGCCCGCAACTGACGTCGCGCCAGATAAAGCGCCACCCAGGCACTCACCGCCGTGCACAAAATGATCCCCGCCAGACCGCTGAGCAAAAAGCGCAACAAGCTGCCGCCATGCCCTGCCAATAGAATGCTGCCGATGTTCCGCCCTTGGTGAACGATCGGCAGACTGATGGGCTTTTCCAAAAACGCCTTGGCAATGTGCACTTCCAGCCCCGACAACAGGCCGGTTTCCGGTCGCTGCCAGCGCGCCAACAGGCGGCCATGTTTATTGAACACCTGAGCATCGGCGACTTCCTCGGTGGAAGCGATCAAGGCCAGTGCTTCGGTGGCCGCAGCCGAGTCATCGAACACCACGGCGGCTTCCACGGTGTAGTTGATCGAACGGGCGATCAAATGCAGGTTGTGATCGGCGTAGACCCGCAAGGCAAGCACACCCAGCAACGTCAGGGAAACGCTGGCCATGGTGATCGCCACCAACGCGACAATCAGGTGGCCGCGCCCGATGACCGAGCCCAGGGTGGGACGGATCCGCGATTTGGTCAGGCTCATGGTACTGCCGGCCTGCGACGGGAAAGCTGCAGAACGCTCGGATGGATACGCACGCCACTGCGCGCGACCGAGTCGAGGTTGACCTCGAACGATACCTGCTCATCACCGACCCGCAGACAGAACAGGCTCCCCACGGTGCACTGGTCGCCGCCTTCGCTGATGCTCAACACGGGCTTGCCGATCAGGGAATCAAACAGGCGGGTGCGCTCGTCGCCGGTCAGCCTGCCGATGTAGACGGCGTTGCAATCCGTAGCGATGTTGGGGTGATCGGCCAGCAATCGCTGTACGGTCACCGGTCGCCCGGTGGCCTGGGTGGTGCCTTTGACCAGGTCGTCGGTGTATTGAGTCGGGCCGACGATGCACAGTTGCAACTGCGCAGGCTCCACTGGCCAGCGTGCGTAGCTGAGAATGCCCAAGACGACTTGAGTGACCGATTCGGCCCGCTGTTCAGCCCGGCTCGTGGAGGGCGGGACTTCGGCAAGTACCATAGGCGACAGCAACCACAGAAGACCGGCAAGCAGATAATGCCTCCAGTCCTTGCTGCGCACCGCCTCCCGAACCGCCACTTTCATGGAAAATCTCTTAGCCATACGATAAGTGTCGGAACGATAGCACAGTGCCAAAAAGCCAGCGAGCCGGCGCCCTACGGACATATCCGACAGAAAACAGTCAAAATCGTGACTCCGGCATCGAATCACGAAATCTGATCATTCAGTCATCACCCTCCAACTCCAACATGAGCCCGCTCAAACGCTTGACCTTACGCCGCACCGCCTCCTCGAACACCCCCGCTCGTGGCTCAATCAGGCTGAACCATTGCTTGCCCCGGGTAATGGCGGTGTACACCAACTCCTTGGTCAATACCGGGTTCAGCGCATCCGGGAGGATCAACGCGGTATGGGTGAATTCCGAGCCCTGGGATTTATGCACCGTCATGGCATACACGGTTTCCACATCATTCAGGCGGCTGGGCAGGACGAAACGCACACCGCCCCGGCCGTCGTTGCGCGGGAAAGCAACCCGCAGAACCTGTTTGCCGGCATCGGGGCCATCACGCTCGGGCAGCTTGAGGGCGATACCGATATCGCCGTTCATCAGCCCCAGCCCATAGTCGTTGCGGGTCATCAGCACCGGGCGCCCTTCGTACCACTGGTGATCGCTATCGATAAGGCGGGCCTTGAGCAAGGCGGCGGTGATTCGCAAGTTCAGTCCTTCGACACCCCACGGACCTTTGCGCACCGCGCAAAGCAATTGGAATTCGTCGAAGGCCGCCAGGACTTCCCGGGCCCAATCGGCCCAGCAACGGTCTTCCAGCGGGCGAGAAATGCTCGGGCGTCGCTGCCTTAGCAGGCTCAGGTAATGTCGATAACCCTGGGGGCCATCTGGCTTGCCGTCGAGTAACAGCTTTTCCAATTTTGTATCGTGTTCACTCGCCAATTTCAGGGAAGACAGATCGGCATGCTGCCCTTGCTCCAGCAACTGACGGGCTTTTTCAGGCTGCTGCTGGTTGACCCAGCGAGCCAGTTGACCGATCCCGCTGCCTTCGCCGAAGCGCCGGGAATGCCGAAGCATGACCACTTGCTGTGCCAGCGGATGAGTGCCGTCGAGGTCCTGTTGCAGGTCACTGGCCGCCAGGCTTTCACCACTGACCGATTCAAGCCAGGCTCTGGTCCGGGGGCTGTACCAGCCCTCCTCGGCGTCTCGACACAAATCCCCCAGCACCGCACCGGCTTCTACAGAGGCCAACTGGTCCTTGTCCCCCAGCAACACCAACCGTGCATGGACCGGCAGTGCATCCAGCAGATTGGCCATCATCTCCAGGTCAATCATCGACGCTTCATCGACCACCAGCACATCCAGTGGCAAGCGATTGCCTGCATGGTGGCGAAAATGCCGGGTGCCGGGGCGGCTGCCCAACAAACGATGGACTGTCGTGACGTCGCAGGGAATCCGTTCGCGCACAGCCTCGTCCACATCCAGGGTCCGGACCTGCTGGCTGATGGATTCGGTCAGGCGCGCCGCCGCCTTGCCAGTGGGCGCGGCCAGGCGAATCCGCAGCGGCTTCCCGGCCTCGACGGCCGGTGCCTGGAGCAAGGCCAGCAGGCGTACAACGGTCGTGGTCTTGCCGGTGCCCGGACCGCCGGTCACGATGCTGAAGGCCCCGCGGGTCGCCAGCGCGCAGGCCAGTTTCTGCCAATCGATCGGGCCGCTGGGGTTGGCCGGCCCGAACAACCCGTCCAAACGCTCGCGCAGGTCGCCGGGCGCCGCTTCATGCTCGATAAGCCGTTGACGCAACGCTTCATCGATCCGCCGTTCGTAACCCCAGTAGCGGCGCAGATAAAGACGCTTGCCAGAGAGCACCAACGGACGTTGCTGCGCCTCTTCGCTCCCATCCACGGCCAGGGCCACCAGACGACTGGACGCCAGGGCCTTGCACCAATGGACGCCATCCAGCGTCGCCAATATTTGCGATGGCAACAGCATCGCGCCCGTCTGCAGGTCACCCTCGGGAGGCAGCGACAGCGCAAAATCCGGTTCCTTGAGGGTCTCGAACACATCCAGGCAAACATGCCCGTGCCCCAGTTGATGGCTGGTCAACGCAGCAGCGAGCAGGACCAAAGGATCATCGTCGGGCGCCAGCTCATGGAGGAACGCCACGAATGCCTTGTCCAGGGCGCGCAACCAGCCGCGCTCGACCCAGCGCGTCAGTAACAACAGCAGGTCCTGCGCACGGCTCAAGGGCGCCAACTCCACCAGGCTTTCGTCGTCGGAGGACTTGGGCAGCAGGTCGGCAAAAGAACGACTCATAGCAACTCTCCCTGTACCCACGCCGGTTCAGCCTTGGGTTCGCTCGCCCCTTGGAACAGGCGATCCAGTTGTTCGATCAATGCCCGTGGCGGCTTGGTGAAATACACACCCTGACTGGCTGAGCGGGTTCCGCGAAGGAACAGGTACAACGCGCCGCCGACATGCCGGTCGTAGTCGTAATCGGGGAGCCGTGCCTTGAGCTGGCGATGCAGGGCCAACAGGTACAGCACGTATTGCAGGTCGTAGCGATGGTCCAGGATCGACTGTTCCATGGCCGGTACGGTGTAGGCCATGTCATCGACACCCAGCCAGTTGGATTTGTAATCGGCCACGTAGTACCGACCGTCGTGCTCGAACGTCAAATCGATGAAGCCCTTGAACATGCCGTTGAGCAGCACCGGCTCCGCCGCGACGCGGGCCACACCGCCATGGGTGAACCGGCAAACCAGCTGGTCGAGCTTTTGCACATCGACCTTGTGGCTGGCGAACCAGAACTCCATCTCCACCTGGAATCGGCTCAAGTGTTCGAGCACCACTGGCGCCTGGTCGTTTCCGACGTGCATGGGCATCTTGATCAGGTGCCGCAGCCAATCGCTCAACGTGGTGATCCAGCCTTTCCAGCCTCGGCGATTGCAGCGTCGGGCAATGGCATCCTCGATATCCGCTGGTGCCGATGAAAAACCCTCCCCAGCGGCCCACTCCAGCAGGCCATGGAGGAAAGTGCCGGGGTTGGGGCCACGGGGAAAACGGTGGATGTCGCCACCGACAGCAAGGGTCTCCCTGGGAGCGTCCGGGTCCAATCGTTCATCGTCGAACAGTTTCTGGGCCTGGGGACTCTCTGGCGCGGTATCGCTGCCTTCGCTCAGGCTTTCGCTGATGCGCAAGGCACTGTAGGACGCGATCCACCAGTTCTCGCTGGCTTTTCGCAAGGGCACCAAGGGTTCAAGCAACACGGCTTCGTTGCGCGGGGGACGGTAGTGCTCGTCGGTGGCCTCGGGCATTGGCTGGTAGCTCACCGCGTCACTGCCTTGTTGCAGGTCTTCCAGCCAACGCCTCAATTCCACCGACTCGGCCAGCGGTGCACCACCGCCCAATAGATACCCCAGCGCGGACACATGGAGGATCGAGCGATTGTTGCTGCCCCGCTTGAGATCCGCGACACCTAGCCAGCAGGCATGTTGTGCACGGGTCAGTGCCACGTAGAGAAGCCGCAGGTCCTCGGCCAGACGCTCGTCATCGGCCTTGGCGATCAATTCGGCAGTGGGCTTGAGGCTGATCTGCGCCTTGTTGGCCTCATCGTGGTAGTGCAACGGCAATCGACAGCCATCCACCGGTTTCGTCGAGCAGATGAAGGGCAAGAAGACCAACGGATATTCGAGGCCCTTGGACTTGTGGATCGTGACCACCTTGACCAGTTGCTCATCGCTTTCCAGTCGCAGGATCTGCTCTTCCCCCACTTGCCCGGACAAGGCCAGGTGCTCGGACAAATGCCGGATCAAGGCTTGTTCACCATCCAATTCACCGGCGGCCTGTTGCAACAGTTCGCAAAGGTGCAACAAGTTGGTCAGCACCCGCTCGCCATCGCTGCGCGCCATCAAGGCCTGGGGCAGTTCGAAATCATGCAGCAGGCGCCGCAACATCGGCAGAACGCCCTGGCTGCGCCAGACCGTACGATAACCGCGGAACTGCATGACCCGGGCTTCCCAGGCCAGCTCATCCTGATTGAGACGCTCCAGCTCCGTCAGCGACAGGTTCAACGTGATGCTGGCCAGGGCCGCCCGTAGCGGTCGCTCGGCATCCGGCTCGGCACAGGCCCTGAGCCAGATCAGCAAATCCCGCGCTTCCTGCGAGGCAAAGACCGAATCCTTGTCGGACAGATACACACTGCGCACGCCCCGCGCGGACAACGCGTCTCGCACCGCCTGCGCTTCTTTACCATCGCGCACCAGGATGGCGATATCTGCCGGGCGCACGCCTCGCAGCACTTTTCCATCGACCGTGAAGCCGTCGCGTCCCGACTGGCCGCCGTTGAGCAACGCCGTGATCTCACTGGCGCAGGCGGCCGCCATGGATTGTCGATACACCGCACCGGAAAGTGGCTGGTCCGACGACAGGTGCCAGATGTTCAGCGCCGCGACCGCCTGCCCAGCGACCTGCAAGGACTCCTTGCGCCCCTGGGACTCAACGGACAGGAACGGCACCGGGTTCTCGCCCGAAGGTTCACGGAACAGAAAGGCGCCACGGCCCTTCGGGCGGGACTCGGCCTTCTGGAAAATATGATTTACCGCACCCACCATGGCATGGCTGGAACGGAAATTCGTGCCCAGCGTGTGCAGCCTGCCAGCAGTGGCTTCGCGAGCGCGCAGGTAGGTATAGATGTCGGCACCGCGAAAAGCGTAGATCGCCTGCTTCGGATCGCCGATCAGGAAAAGTCCGGTCCCAGGGTCGTTGTCTTCGATACGGTAGATGCTTTCGAAGATGCGGTATTGAACCGGGTCGGTGTCCTGGAACTCATCGATCAGCGCCACCGGAAACTGTTCGCGGATCAGGCTCGCCAGACGCTCGCCGCCGTCGGCCTGCAGGGCCGCATCGAGACGCAGCAGCATGTCATCGAAGCCCATCTCGGCGCGGCGACGTTTCTCTGCCTCGAAGCGCGTCCCGACCCATTGCGCGGCATGCTGCAACACGGCGGCATCTGGCGTGGGTAACGCATCCAGGCTGGCCTTGAGACTGGCCATGGCGTCCAGCCCGGGATGGTTGGGCACTTCACCTTTCCAGGCTTCGGCCATGCCCTCGGGCGTCAACCGCGTGAATCCGGTGCCGATGTCCAACAGCTCAAGGCTTTCGTCATCGACCCAGGCAGTAATTTTCTGAAACCATGGCTCGAAGTAACGCGCCTGCATCTTGCGCCCGTCGACAGACTTGCTGGCAACGCCTTGCTGGCAGATCTCCAACAGTTCCACCGCCCATTGCCGCCACGGCGCCTTGAGATCGAGCAAGGCGGCACTGCGCTCCTGCAAGGCCGCGGCGATGAGTTCAGCAGGCTCAAGCCCGTCGCCGTTGCCATGCTCGCTGGAAAACAGACCTCGCACCCGCGGCAACAGCGCAGCAGGCCCTCCCCAATGGGTACGCACCCAGTTCAGCGCCTCGCCTTGCATCGAATAGCAGAACAACCGCCAATAATCGCGCAGAACCTCGCCCAGCAATTCGCTGTGGTCGGTTTCCAGGGTCTGGGTGAACAGGCTGCCGCTGTCGAAGGCATGCTCACGCAACATGCGCTGGCACCAACTGTGGATGGTCGAGACGGCCGCTTCGTCCATCCACTGCGCAGCAATGTCCAGCCGGTTCGCGCAGCCAGGCCATTGCTCAGCGTTGAACTCATCGCGCAACGCGGCGATCAGCGAATCCGGGGCGGGAATTTCGTCACGGAAGAAACGCGCCGCTTCGGCCAGACGGGTGCGAATTCGTTCACGCAACTCTTTGGTGGCAGCGTCCGTGAAGGTCACCACCAGGATTTGCGGTGGAAGCAACTCGCGGCCAAAGCCGGACGCCGGACCGCCATGCCCCAGCACCAGACGCAGGTACAGCGCCGAGATGGTGAAGGTCTTGCCGGTGCCGGCGCTGGCCTCGATCAGTTGGCTGCCACGTAGCGGAAAAGCCAGGGCCAATGGGGTCTGTCGACTCATGAACGGGCTTCCTCGCCGACCAATGAACGCCATGGGGCTTCGAGCAACGGCCGATAAAGCGCATCGCACCAATCGGGGAATGTTTCGTCAGCCATCAAGGCATCGAAATCAGGAAACTGTCGAGCCAATGCCGGACTTTCCCGCCGCTCGCCTTCAAACGTCTGCCCATCGCCCTCATAGGCTTTGCGAGCCGCCGCTTCGGCCTTGACCGGATCAGTCTGGCCGAGCCAGGCGAAAGCCGTCTTCACCGCGATCGGTAGCGGCTGGCGCATACCGGTCTGCCAGGCCTGCAGCATGTCGCCCAGTAGCCTTTGTGCGACAGGCTCCTCAAAAGGCGCCAGCAGCAAGCTGTCATCACTGGCTACCAATGCCGTCGTCAACGACAGGCCATTAGCGCAGGCCACGAGATGGTTGACCCAAGGCCGTATCAGGCGATGCCACTTACGGGTCTTGGTGGAACCGATGCTGTTGGGTATGGCCGTGATGGCGAGGACCGCACCGTCGGAACGCTGATGCAAACCACTGAGCCACCCTTCGACATTCACTCCCAGCAATTGCAGGCTGACTGGCACAGCGCTGACCGACGGTGTCGGCCATAACGCCAGAAGCTGTTGGTATCGCTGGAGCAGATCCGGCAGGGGTTCGATCAATTCACGCTGCATGCATTCACCGAAACCGGCCATGGGTAACAGGCCGCTGTTCTGCAGTCTTTTGGCGTGAGCGGTGAGGGCAAGATCCGGCTGGCCCAGGCGTACCAGGGCGGCCTCGAGCAAGCTGTCACTCAAGCTGTAGCGTTGCAGCGCATCAAGCACGAAAGGTTCGTCATCGGCCAAAGGCGCTTCGATGGCCTCGAAGAACACTTTCAACCGCTGACTGAAGAAATGGCGGACAGGATTGCGCAGGAAGTCCTGCAACTGCCCAAGGCCCAAGGGCTCCTCCTGGACATAGGGCTCCAGCACCTGGTTCTTGTCGGTGTGATCGCAAACGCCATGGAGCATCCGCCATTCGCTGGCGTAACTGAACAGCTCGTCACCTTCATGGAAATAACGTGCACTGAACGGTTGCAACGGATGCTCCTGGGTCAGGGCATCGAGAAGAGGCTTGCTGTCATCTGCCAACCGCCAGCCACTGGCGAGATGATCGCGCAGTTGGCCGATCAACACCGATGCCGGGCGCTCGCTGTTGTCGCGAATACTGCGACCCACCCAACTGATATACAGCTTTTCCCGGGCAGAAAGCAGCGCTTCCAACAGCAGGTAACGGTCGTCCTCACGGCGGGAACGATCGCCCGGACGATAATCGCCCCCCATCAGGTCGAAGTCCAAAGGCGGCTGGGCTCTCGGGTAATCACCATCATTCATCCCCAGCAGGCACACCAGCTTGAAGGGAATCGCGCGCATCGGCATCAAGGTACAGAAGTTGACTGCGCCGGCCAGGAAACGCTGGGACAGTCGCCCCTGATCCAGTCCGGCCAACCACGCCTCTCGTACCACCGTCAGCGGCAATTCATCGTGCAGCCCCACCGACTCACAGGTTTCCAGCCAGGTTTCACGCAAGTCTTCGAGTTGGGCCAGCAAATAGTCGTCATGCTCGTTGCTTGCCTGGAAAAACAGCTGCATCAGATCTTGCAGGCGTGAACCCCATTGCTGCGGCGATGCCGGCCGGGTAAGTTCCTGATGGGCGACTTCCAGGGCATCCAGCAATGCAACCAAGGGACCGATCAACGCCGCGTCCAGGCCACCGATCTCGTCATAGGGCTCAATGCCCTCATACGCATTCGAACTGCCGACGGCATACCCCAGCAACATGCGACGCAAGCCGAAATGCCAGCTGTTCTGCTCAAGCTCGGCAGGCAGGCCCAACCCGGCACGGTGTTCGGCGCTCATCCCCCAGCGAATCCCGGCGCCTTCGATCCAGCGGTGCAGTGTCGGCAGGTCGGCCTCATCAATGCCAAACCGTTCGCGCAACGCCGGGACATCCAGCAGATCGAGGATTTCGCTGACCGGAAAGCGACTGTCCGGCAGCTTGAGCAAATGCTCGACGGCGATCAGCAATGGATCACGTCCACGCTGGCCCTGGTCGGTCAGCGTGAAGGGAATGAACCGTGGGTCGCTCCTGTCGAGTTGGCCGAACACTGCGCGAATGTGCGGTGCATAACTGTCAATGTCCGGGACCATGACGATGATATCCCGTGGGCGCAGGGTCGGATCCGCACTGAAGTAGGCCAGCAATTGGTCGTGAAGAATTTCGACTTCACGCTGGGCGCCGTGGGCCACATGAAAACGGATCGAGCCGTCTCGCTCCGTATCGACGATAGGCCAGTGTTTCCGGGTTTCATTCAGGGGGCGCAGCTCCAGGATGTCATCCTGCAACTGGCTGAGAAGGGTTGTAGGAGTTCCATCAGTGAACAGGTCAATTCGCCCATCACGAAACACCGAGCGATAGCTGTTGGGGTCATCGTAGCTGTCGAGCAGGTTGATATAGTCGCGCCCTTGCTTGCCCCAGGCGGCCAACAACGGATGGGCATGTTGATGCAGGGTTTGCGGATCGAGGACGACGGGCATGCCAGCCTTGCGTGCCTGGCGCTTGTATTGATGACGCAGCAAGTCCTTGTCGGCGACGATGTCCGCCCAATGATGGCGACATGGGTTATGCACGCAGAGCAGAACCTGGCTGAACCGGGAAAGGCCGGCGAGCGCCTCCAGGACCTGGGCAGGCAACGAAGAAATACCAAACACGATGACCCGTGCGGGCAGGCCTTTCGGAGCGGCTTCCAGGCTGTTGATACGTTCGATGTAGCGCTGATGAACGCCAGCACGGCTTTGCGCCATGCCTTGTTCCCCCACATCCAGCAACAAGGCTCGCCACAGTTCCGCTTGCCAGCAATTTGCCGGCGCGAGCGACTTGATTTCGCCTCGGACATTTCTGGTCTGGTGTCGACCTTCCGCCCAATCCTCAAGCCAGTCGGCCCGGTAGACCTGGTACTGGTCGAACAGATCGGCAAGACGCTCGGAGAGTTGATAGCGCTTGCGCAAGTCGGTGTCGTGGGTAAGGAATCGTCGCAGAGGTTCGAAATGAGGCTGCTCGATCAACTGCGGCAGCAGGCGCATCAGGCGCCAGGTCAGCGGAGCCTTATCCAATAGGGACTTGGCCGGAATTTCGTCGCGTCCCAGGACTGTTCGATAAAGTTGCCACATGAAACTGCCCGGCAGTTGCACATCAATGGCAGCCGCAATACCGCAGCCACCGGAATCATCGTTTTCCGGGTCTTCAGCCAGTGCGAGCTTGAGCCATTGGGCAATGCCGTTGCTCTGTACCAGGGCGATTTCATTTTCAAGGGGGGCCAGCGGATAGCGCCGCATCAAGCTGATCACGAGGCTGCGCAATTCATCAAGGCGATTCCCGTGAACCACCATGAAAGCTGGGCTGAGGGACGTTGCGTCCGGCATGAAAGGCATCCTTGAAAATGCAAAAGCTAGGGGCAGAACCTTAGCACTGTCGGGGGGTTGTGACAGCCGGGAGCAGTCCGCGCTTGTCGTAAGAACTTTCTTGCGGGCAAAACAAAACCCCTACCTGCATCAGCAGATAGGGGTTTCGGAATTTAATCTTGACGATGACCTACTCTCACATGGGGAAACCCCACACTACCATCGGCGATGCATCGTTTCACTTCTGAGTTCGGGATGGGATCAGGTGGTTCCAATGCTCTATGGTCGTCAAGAAATTCGGTAGCCAGCGCGTGCCTTGCGGTCACGTTCTAGCGAATGGGTATGCGATAGTTTGTGTGTTGCTGTTGAGTCTCTCGAACTTTCGGTTCGTTTCGTCTTCACACACCGCAATCTGGTCTCTTTCGCCTTCGGCTTGGAGCATACAAATTGCTTGGGTGTTATATGGTC